>NZ_JBHVRR010000056.1:0-31909 GCF_042885635.1 Streptomyces sp. NPDC058045
TGACCTTCCCCTCGTGGGGCGGGGCGCGGGGCTGGTTGTGCTGGGGGCCGGCCACGGGTAGGACCCCCCCCCACAGCCATGCCTGCAGCAGCAGCCTGGTGGTCAGGCCGACTTGCGGCTGTCGCGCGGATGGACCGCGATGTTCATGGCGCCGGAACGCAGTACGGCGAGCCGTTCCTCAAGGACCTCTTCGAGCTCCTCGCGGGTGCGCCGCTCCATCAGCATGTCCCAGTGCGTACGCGCGGGCTTCGCCTTCTTCTCCTCAGGTCCGTCGCCGTCAACGAGGAGTGCCTGGGCCCCGCAGACCTTGCACTCCCACTCCGGCGGAATCTCCGCCTCGACCGAGAAGGGCATCTCGAAGCGGTGCCCCTTCTCACATGCGTACTCCACGGCCTGGCGAGGGGCCAGGTCGATGCCGCGGTCCGTCTCGTAGCTGGTCACCACGAGGCGCGTGCCGCGAAGAGCTCGCTCACTCATGAATCGTGCCTCCCGGGCTTGTCGCCCACAGGACAGGTGTCGCTGTCGTCGTCATCCGGTCAACGTCCGGTCGGCGGTAAAGATTCCCGTTCCGGGTCGTGCGTCGCCGTCGTGGCCGCAATCCTGTCGACCACTGTCAACCAACCAATTCCGCACCCGCCGACGTCCCATTTGTCACATCTGAACGAACATGTCACCCGGCGTTTCATGTCCCTTGACGCGCAGTAACGGTCCGCCCGGCAGGCCAAAGACGTACACTACCGGCCTTCGGCTCCGGACGCTAAATCCGCTCCGGAGCCGGGTTGCCCGCGTCGAGCACCGCCTGCCGCAGCGGCACCCGCGCCAGCAGGACGAAGCCCACCGCGAAGAACACCACCAGCGAGACGATCGCGTCCCGGTAACTCCCCGTCAGCTGGAAGGTCAGCCCGAACAGCAGCGGTCCCAGCCAGGACATCCCGCGGTCGCTCATCTCGTACGCGGCGAAGTACTCCCCCTCCTGGCCGGGCGGTACCAGGTGGGAGAAGAGGGAGCGGGAGAGGGCCTGGCTGCCGCCGAGCACCATCCCGATACAGGCCGCCAGCACGAAGAACCAGACCGGTTTCCCGGCCGGCAGGAAGTACCCCGCGGCCAGCGTCCCCGTCCACGCCACCAGCGAGCCCAGGATGGTGCGCTGCGCCCCGTAGCGGCGGGCCAGCCAGCCCAGTGCCAGCGCCCCGCCCACCGCCAGCACCTGCACCAGCAGCACCGCCGTGATCAGCGTGGACTGCTCAAGGCCCAGCTCCTCCGAGCCGTACACCGAGGCCTGCGAGATCACCGTCTGGATGCCGTCGTTGTAGATCAGGTACGCCAGCAGGAAGGAGAGGGTGAGCGGGTGGCGGCGCATGTCCCTGACGGTTGCCGCGAGTTGGCGCCAGCCCGGCACGGTGGGCGCCGCCGCGTCGCCCTGCCGCGGGCGGTGCCGGTCCCGCAGCCGCGCCAGCGGTATCAGCGCGAAGCCGCCCCACCACAGGCCGGCCGTGGCCAGGCAGATGCGCACCGCCGTCGACTCGGAGACCCCGAAGGAGTCGTGCCCCTGGTAGAGCACCAGGTCCGCCACCAGCACCAGGGCGCCCGCCGCGTACCCCATGGCCCAGCCCCGGGAGGACACCGTGTCGCGCTCCGCGGGCTCCGAGATCTGCGGCAGATAGGCGTTGTACAGCGACGCCGCGACCGCGCCGGACGCGTTCGCCACCACCAGCAGCGCCCCGCCGAGCAGATACCGCTGCCCGTCCAGGAAGAACATCCCCGCCGTCGCCCCGGCCCCCAGATAGGCGGTGACGGCCAGCAGCGGCTTCTTCCGTCCGGTCCGGTCCGCGGCCGCCCCCGCCAGCGGCATCACCAGCACCGCGAGGATCACCGACAGCGACACCGAGTACGGGAAGAAGGAGCCGGCCCGTACCGGGATGCCCAGCGGGTGGACATAGCCGTCCACGTCCGCCGCCGCCTTGGCCACTGAGGTCAGGTAGGGGCCGAGGAAGACGGTCAGCACACTCGTGGAGTAGACCGAGTAGGCCCAGTCGTACATGTACCAGCCGCGCTGCTCCCGTCGCCGGGCCGCGGCTCCGTCGTCCGCCCGCCCCGCCTCCACGGTTTCCGCATCCATGGCGCTCCGCCCCCGCTTCCCCGTCCGGCTGATCCGGTGCCCGGTCAGCCGGCCCAGGCGCCGCGCTGCTCCAGGACCGCCCGCAGTGTCTCGATCCGATCGGTCATGATGCCATCGACGCCCAAGTCCAGTAGCCGGTGCATCTGTTGGGGATCGTCCACGGTCCACACATGCACCTGGAGCCCGGCCCGGTGCGCGGCCCGTACGAACCGTCCGTCCGCCACCGGAAGTCCGGATTGCGCCACCGGCACCTGGGCGCAGACCGCGGTCCGGCGCAGCGGAACCGGCGGCCCCCAGGAGCGCAGCCGCAGCGCCAGCACCCCCCGGACACCGAGCGAGGTCGCGAGCCGCGGCCCGGCCAGTTTCTGCGCCCGCGCCACCCGAGCCTCCGAGAACGAGCCGAGGCACACCCGGTCCCAGGCCCCGGTGCGTTCCAGCAGCTCCAGCAGGGGGCGCAGCGCGGCCTCCTCCTTGACGTCCACGTTCCACCGCAGCCCGGGGAGGGAGTCCAGCAACTCCTCGAAGAGCGGCACCGGTTCGCGCCCGTCGACCCGTGCCTCGCGCACCCGGCGCCACGGCAGCTCCGCGATCCGGCCGCGCCCGTCGGTGACCCGGTCCAGGGTGGCGTCGTGGAAGGCGACCAGGCGGCCGTCGAGGGTGGCGTGCACATCGGTCTCGGCGTAGCGGTAGCCGACCCGGGCGGCGCGTTCGAAGGCGGCCGCGGTGTTCTCCAGACCGCCGGCCGCGCCGCCGCGGTGGGCGAAGGCCAGCGGCGCCGGGTGGTCAAGGTAGGGGTGGCGGGGCGGGGAGGTCACCGGCGCAGTATGGCGCGCCGCCGGACGCCCTCGGCCACCGGGGACCGGCCGTGGTCCACCGCGCACACCCGCAGGAAGAGCTGCGCCAGCGGCCCGATCGCCAGCGCGTACACCACGGTGCCGGCGCCGATGGTGCCGCCGAGGGCGAAGCCGGTCGCCACCACCGCCACCTCCAGGGTGGTGCGCACCAGCCGGATGGAGCGGCCGGTGCGCCGGTGCAGGCCCGTCATCAGGCCGTCTCGGGGGCCGGGGCCGAAGTCCGCGGCGATGTAGAGACCGGTCGCCAGGCCGTTCAGCAGCACCCCCGCCAGCATCAGCGGCACCCGGCCGCCCAGCGGGTGCACCGGCGGCACCGCCCACAGCACGGCGTCCATCGCCACCCCGATCACGAAGACGTTGGACACGGTGCCGAGTCCCGGCCGCTGCCGGATGGGGATCCACAGCAGCAGCACCACCGCGCCCACCGCGATGGACACCATGCCGATGGAGATCCCGGTCAGCTCGGCGAGGCCCTGGTGCAGCACCCCCCACGGTTCGAGGCCGAGCCCCGCCTCCACCAGCAGCGCCGAGCTGGCCCCGTAGAGGACGAGGCCCACGTACAACTGGGCCAGCCGGCGCGGGAGTCGGGCGGGGGCGGTGGCGGGCGGGCTGGGCATCGGGGTGCCTCCTGGCGACGGGCGGATGGTGCTGGTGGACCGGCTCGTGTCACTCTGTGGCGTGGAAGCCTCGGCCATCCATGGCCAATCCGAGGAAGGTGGACTGATCGTCATGGCGCAGTGGACCTCTGCCGTGGGCTCCGCCCAGCTCGCCCGGCTCCTCACCTCCCAGCAGTCCCGCCCCGCGGGCCCCGGAACGCGCCGCCCGCCCGCCTACCGTGCCCTGGCCGACGGTATCCGCGTGCTCGTCCTGGAGGGCCGCGTCCCCGTCGCCGCCCGGCTGCCCGCCGAACGCGAACTCGCCGCCGCCCTCGCCGTGAGCCGCACCACCGTCGCCGCCGCCTACGAGGAGCTGCGCGGTGAGGGCTTCCTGGAGTCCCGCCGTGGCGCCGGGAGTTGGACGGCGGTACCGGCCGGGAATCCGCTGCCCGCGCGCGGTCTGGAGCCGCTGCCGCCGGAGGCCCTCGGTTCCGTGATCGACCTGGGCACCGCCGCCCTGCCCGCCCCCGAGCCCTGGCTCACCCGCGCCGTCCAGGGCGCCCTGGAGGAACTCCCGCCGTACGCCCACACCCACGGCGACTACCCGGCGGGGCTGCCCGCGCTGCGGGCGCTGCTGGCCGAGCGGTACACGGCGCGCGGGGTGCCCACCATGCCCGAGCAGATCATGGTGACCACCGGTGCGATGGGCGCCATCGACGCCATCTGCCATCTCTTCGCCGGCCGCGGCGAGCGGATCGCCGTCGAGTCCCCGAGCTACGCCAACATCCTGCAACTGATGCGGGAGGCCGGCGCCCGGCTGGTGCCCGTCGCCATGGCGGAGGGGCTGGCGGGCTGGGACCTGGACCGCTGGCGGCAGGTGCTGCGCGAGGCGGCACCCCGCCTGGCGTATGTGGTGGCCGACTTCCACAATCCGACCGGTGCCCTGGCCGACGAGTCGCGCCGCCGCCTCCTGGTCGACGCGGCCCGCTCCGCCGGCACCGTGCTGGTGGTGGACGAGACCATGAACGAGCTGTATCTGGAACCGGATTCGGAGATGCCGCGCCCGGTGTGCGGCTTCGATCCGGCCGGCTCCACGGTGATCACGGTCGGCTCCGCCAGCAAGGCCTTCTGGGCGGGTATGCGCATCGGCTGGGTACGCGCCGCCCCGGATGTCATCCGCAGCCTGGTCGCCGCCCGCGCCTACGCCGACCTCGGCACCCCCGTACTGGAGCAGCTCGCGGTCAACTGGCTGCTGAGCACCGGGGGTTGGGAGTCCGCGCTGGAGTTGCGGCGGGAGCAGGCGCGGGAGAACCGGGACGCCCTGGTGGCCGCGGTGCGGCGGGAGCTGCCGGACTGGGAGTTCGAGGTGCCGGTGGGCGGGCTGACGCTCTGGGTGCGCACCGGCGGCCTCTCCGGCTCGCGCATCGCGGAGATGGGTGAACGGGTCGGGGTACGGGTGCCGTCGGGGCCGCGCTTCGGGGTGGACGGGGCCTTCGAGGGCTATGTGCGGCTGCCGTTCACCGTCGGCGGGGCCGTCGCCGAGGAGGCCGCGAACCGGCTGGCCGCCGCCGCCCACCTGGTCCGCACCGGCGCCACCAGCGGCGCGGAGGCCCCCCGCACCTTCGTGGCGTGACGGGGGCCTCCGCGCGGCCGTTCGTTCAGGTGGCGGCCGCGGCGGTACGGGCCGGGTCGGCGTCCAGGGTGGGCATCGGGTCCTCCCCGGTGGGACCCGGGCCGGGCTCCTCCACCGTGCCGCAGCCGCCCGCCGCGGCCGGTCCTTCCTTGCCGAACGGGTCGGCCTCCGCGGGGAGTTGCTGCTCCACACCGTCCGCTTCCTCCGCCGGGGCCGGATGCTCCGGGAGCAGGGCGAGGACCGCGGTCCGCAGGGGCTCGGGGGCGGCCTCGTCGAAGGGGTCGGGGGTGCCCGGCACCTGGAGCCGCAGCAGCGGGCCCGCGCCGAGCCGGGCGAAGCCGCGGCCCGCCGGCACCGGTTCCGCCGGGGCGCTGCCGGGCCGCGCCCCCAGCAGATGCCCGACGGCCTCCACCGGCGCGGGACCCAGCACCGCACGCGCCCGGGTGTGCCGCAGCACCGACTCGTGCAGCGCCTCAAGACCGTCGAACTGGTCCGCCACCACCACCGTCACCGCTGCGGCCCGCCCGTGCCGCAGCGGGACCTGGAGCATCGCCTGCGGATCGGGACGGCCGTCGAGCGCGGCGAGATGACCGAGGACACTCGGCCGGTCGACCAGGATCCACAGCGGCCGCCGGGTGTCCGGCGGGGGCGCCTGCCCCGCCTGCCGGGCCCGGTTGGCCTCGATCAGCCGGCGCTCCGTCTCCCGCGCCGCCCACTCCAGACCGGACAGCGCCCCGGCCGGTGAGCACTCCACCGCGATCACCCCGGGCCGCCCCGCCAGGAAGGCGTACTCGCCGGCGCCCGCGCCCTCCACGATCAGTACGTCGCCGTGCCGTAGCGCCTGGAGGGCGATCGACCGGAGCAGGGTGCTGGTGCCGCTGCCGGGCTGGCCGACGGCGAGCAGATGGGGCTCGGTGGAACGGGGGCCGGTGCGCCAGACGACCGGCGGTACGTCGCGCTGCTCACCGGCGTCCGCCACGGGGAGGGTGCGCTGCACGGAGGTCGGATCGGTGAAGCCGAGCACCGTCTCGCCCGGCGCGGTGACGAACCGCTGGGCGGCGATGCCGGTGGAGAGCGGGGCGAGGGCGGTGACGGTGAGGCGGTTGCCGGCCTCGTCCCAGCCGAAGTGGTACTCGCGGCCGCGCCCCGCCTTGGTGGCGAGCAGTTGCTCGACCCCGGCCCGCGCGTCCGCGTCCCCGTCCGCGAAGTACGCCGGGTACCGCAGTACGAGGCGACCGGGCCGCCCGTCCTCGTCGAAGTCGTGTTCGGCGAAGGCGGCGGTCCAGTCGCCGCCGTGGGAGTACAGCGGCTCGGGGTCCTCGGGCACCGAGAAGTACGGCACCAGGGCTTCGTAGAGGGCGCCGAGCCGGGCGGCCTCGGCCGGGTCGGGGCCGGTCGGCTTGGGGTGGCGGTCCCGGCCGTGCCAGGCGGCCGCCGCCATCAGCACCGCCCCCGCCAGCAGCGGCCCGTACGGGACGAGGACGACGACCAGGACGACCGAGGCGGCGAGGAAGAGCAGCGGGCCGCGCCGGTCCTTGGGGGTCTCCCGCCATCTGCGCCGGCCGGCCCCGGCCAGCCGGTGCAGTCCGCGGGTCAGGGTGATCAGCGGCTGGAGGACGTCGGTGGCGCCGTCCGCCGCCGTCCGCGCCAGCTCCCGGCTCCGGGTGAGCTGGGCACTGCCGCTGGTGAGGATGCGGGGGAGGGGGCGACGGGCCACGTCTGTACTCCTGCTCTCCGTACGGGTCTTGGCGGGGCGCCGGGTCAGAACTTGATGCCGCCGAGCAGGCCGGCCAGGCTCGCGCCGCCGGCCTGGATGCTGGGCGCGATGGCGGTACCGGCGAGATAGAAGCCGAAGAGGGCGCACACCACCGCGTGCGAGGCCTTGAGCCCGTCCTTGCGGAAGAAGAGGAAGACGATGACGCCGAGCAGCATGACGCCTGAGATGGACAGGATCATGAGAGTTCTCCTGGTCGAGGGGGACAGTCACGATGAGCTCTTCCAGGCTCACAGGATGTATCCGTACGATAAAAGCTGCAACAGGGTGAAAAAGTATGAATTTCACCCTGTTGTCGGTGCTGAGCTGGGCCGGCCGGCCGCAGCCCGCCGGAGCAGTACGCTGGCGATTCACCCGTACGGCCCGCTGGCGCCGTACGCGCGCGGCACGGAACGGAAGGGCGGTCCCGTCGATGAGTGAAGCCCCGGACCCGGAGGTCGTGGAGCTGGCCACCAGGATCTTCGATCTGGCACGCCAGGGCGACACCGCGGCGCTCGCCGCGTACGTCGACGCCGGGGTCCCGGCGAACCTCACCAACGACCGCGGCGACACCCTCGTGATGCTCGCCGCCTACCACGGGCACGCGGCGGCGGTCCGCGCCCTGCTGGAGCGCGGTGCCGAGGCCGACCGGGCCAACGACCGCGGCCAGACCCCGCTCGCCGGCGCCGTCTTCAAGGGCGAGGACGCGGTGATCCGGGTCCTGCTCGACGCCGGTGCCGACCCGGCCGCGGGCACCCCGTCCGCCGTGGACACCGCCCGGATGTTCGCCAAGACCGAGCTGCTGGAACTCTTCGGCGGCTGAGGCGGGCGGCGCTTCCCGGCCCGGTCGCGGGAGGGGCGGCGGGGGAGAAATGTGTCGCGGCGGGCGGAACCGCTGGGCCATCATGACGTCGAGGTTCACGGGCGCGGCGGCGGGGCAGGTGTTGCCGCACCGCACGGTCCGTGACCGGGCCGCGGGGCCCACCGACGAAAGGCAGAGGAAGATGGTCTTCGACAAGCTGACGGCAACGGGTGTCCGCACGTGTTGGCGCGCCGCCAGGTGACACACGGATCCCGGTCGCGTCGACGCTTGATGTGAGGCTGTTTCCCATGTTCGAACCGGTCATAGCGCCCAGCGGTACCCTGCTCGGCCTGCTCCAGAGAGGCCGCGGCGACGGCACCCTGCACGCCCTCACCGCCCCCCGTCCCGAGGCCCTGGCGGCCCTGGAGCAGTGCGTCCTCGGCGACCCGAGGCACGACTGGCAGGTGGAGAACCGCTCCCTCTACTACGCGCGCCTCTATCTCGACCTGCACGGCGACCTGGACGCCGTGGAGCGGCACCTCTTCGGCCCCGAGGACGTCCTGGACGACGAGGAGTCACGCACCGGCCTCGCCCTCTCCGTCCTCGGCCACCTCGCCTCCTACGGCCGGCGCGACGCGCTGCTGCTGCTGCGCCGGTACGCGGCGACCGGCGCCAACTGGGCTTGGGCGCTGGACGAGTTGGCGCTGCGGGACGACGACGCCGGGCTGCGTGCGCTCGCCGGGCCGGTGCTGGCCCGCTTCCCGGCGGACGCGGAGGGCGAGGCCGAGCTGACCGCCGCGGTACGGGACGCCTTCGAGCCGCGGCCCTGGCGGCTCTGGGCCCAGGACCCGCGCCCCGGGATCGCCGACCGGGTACGGGCCGCCGGTGAGCGCGGCTCCTTCGACCGCTGGCAGCGCCAGTTGACCGGTGCCGGGCCCCGCCCCGAGTGGAGCGTGCAGGCCGTCTTCGACTGGGCGGAGGCCGGGGCCGCGCGCGGTGCCGCCCTCCATGTGCCGGCCGCCCGCTGCCTGACTGCGGTGGCCGCGCCCGAGGACCGCCCGGCCATCCTCGCCGTGGCCCGGGACGGCGGCGACGGCGCCCGCTGCACCGCACTGCGCTATCTCGCCGCCGTCAACGACCCCGATGTGCTCGACCTCATCGAGGCGGCCGCCGAGGCCCCCTCCACGTCAGTGGTCGACGCGGCCCTGGCCTCCTTCGAGCGGATGCGCAGCCTGACCGCGGTGGACCGCGCCCGCCGCTGGGCCCTGCGCCCCGACGCGCTCGGTGCCGCCGCCGGCCGGATGCTGGCCTGCCGCGGCGCCACCCGGGACAGCGATCTGGTCCTCGGCGCCCTGCGGGAGGCGGTCCGCGTCGAGGGCCCGGACGCGCCCTCCCTGTGGACCTTGGTGGACGGAGCCGGGCGCCTCGGTATCGCCTGCGCCGCCCCCGTACTGCGCCATGTCTACCGGGAGACGGCCTCCTCCCATCTGCGGGGCCGGGCCGCCCGTGCGCTCGCCGCCACCGATCCGTCGTTCGCCGCCGGGTTCGCCGTCGAATGCCTCTGGGACTGCGAGGAGTCCACCCGGGAGATCGCCGCCCGCCATGCCGAGACCGGGGATGCCCGTGTGGTGGAGCGTCTGCGGCGGCTGGCCGCGGATCCGGCCGAGGAGGACGAGGTGCAGACCGCCGTCCGCAGCCGCATCACCCCCGACAGCCCCTGACGCTCAGCGCCTGCGGGCGGCCGGGGTGAAGCGGAGCGGGGTGCCCGGGGCCGCCTGGGCCGCCGCCGCCAGATCCGCCTCCCGTACCACCGCGATCACCGGATAGCCGCCGGTGGTCGGATGGTCGGCGAGGAAGACCGCCGGCAGCCCGTCCGGCGGCACCTGCACGGCGCCCAACACCATTCCCTCGCTGGGGAGTTCACCGTGCCGGGCGCGCTCCAGCGGCGGGCCGGCGGTGCGCAGTCCGATGCGGTTGGCGGCGGGGGAGACCCGGTAGACGCCGGTGAACAGGGTGCGGTGGGCGGCCGCCGTGAACCAGTCGTCCCGGGGGCCGAGCGCCACCCGGAGCACCAGTTCCGCGGGCGGCGCCGGCTGCGGCACCACATCGGGCGCGATACGCGGGCCGGGTACCGGGGTGCCCAGCGGCAGCACCGCGCCGTCGGCCAGCGGGGGCGGGCCGAGGCCGGAGAGCAGGTCGGAGGAGCGGCTGCCCAGCACCGGATCCACCGCGACGCCCCCGGCGAACGCCAGATAGCCGCGCACCCCCCGCACCGCCGGCCCCACGTCGAGCACCGCCCCGGCGGGCACCGTCACCGGCGCACCCCAGGCCACCGGGCGGCCGTCCACCGTGACCGGGCAGGGCGCACCCGTCACCGCCACCACCACCCGGCACCGCGGCCGCACCGCGCACCCGGTGAGCGTGGTCTCCAGTACGGCGGCGGTGGGCGGATTGCCGGTGAGGCGGTTGGCGAGGGCGGCGGCGGGCGCGTCCAGGGCACCGGAGCGGGGCACACCGAGGTGGGCGTGGCCGGGGCGTCCCCGGTCCTGCACGGTGGTCAGCGCTCCGGCCCGGACGACGGCCAGCGCGCGGTCGCTCATCGCCGCCGCCCCCCGCCGCGCGGCTCCGCGGCCTCGGGCACGAACCGCACCCTGGTCCCCGGCGCCAGCAGTGCGGCCGGTTCCTGTGTCGCGTCCCACAGCACGGCGTCGGTGGTGCCGATCAGTTGCCAGCCGCCGGGCGAGGTCCGCGGATACACCCCGGTGTAGGGGCCGGCGAGGGCGACCGCGCCGGGCGGGACCGCGGTGCGCGGGGTGGACCTGCGGGGTACAGCCAGCGACTCGGGCAGCCCGGTCAGATAGCCGAAGCCGGGGGCGAAGCCGCAGAACGCGACCCGGAAGCCGGTCCCCGCGTGGATCCGCCCCACCTCCCGCGGCGCCACGCCCCAGTGGGCCGCGACATCCACCAGATCCGGCCCGTCGTAGCGCACCGCGATCTCCACCGTGGGCGCGGCCAGGTCCTCGGTCAACGGCACGTCCCAGCAAGGGAGTTGCGCGGCCAGCCGGTCGGGTTCCGCGACGCCGTCCAGCAGCACGGTCCGGGCGGCGGGCACCACCTCGGTGACCCGCAGGGTGCCCGCGGCCCGGCGCCGCAGTATCTCGGCGTGCAGGGCCCGGGCCGCCTCTCCGGAGTCGAGTTCGACCAGCAGCGCCCGCTCGCCGACCGGCAGCGCCCGCGGCGTCATACGAAGGCCTCCACCCGTATCCCGGCCGCCGCCAGCGCGGCGCGTACCCGGCGGGCGGTGCCGACCGCGCCCGGGGTGTCGCCGTGCAGGCACAGGGAGCGGGCGGCGACCGGGACGCGCTCACCGGTGACGGCGCGCACGGTGCCGGTGGTGGCCAGCTCCACGGCGCGGGCCGCCACCACCTCCGGGTCGGTGAGTACGGCGCCGCCGTGGCCGCGGGGCACCAGGGTGCCGTCGGCCGTGTAGGCGCGGTCCGCGAAGGCCTCCTCGACGGCGGGCAGTCCGGCCTTGGCGGCGTGCTCCAGCAGTCTGGAACCGGGCAGTCCGAGCACCGGCAGGGTGCCGCCCGCCAGCAGCACCCCCTCGGCCACCGCGGCCGCCTGCTCCTCGTCGTGCACCACCCGGTTGTAGAGCGCCCCGTGCGGCTTCACATAGCCGACCCGGGTCCCCGCGGCATGGGCGAAGACCCGCAACGCCCCGATCTGGTACGCCACTTCGGCGGCCAGCTCCGCGGCCGGCACCTCCATGGCGCGCCGTCCGAATCCGGCCAGATCGCGGTAGGAGACCTGGGCGCCGACGGACACCCCGCGGGCCGCCGCCAGTTCGCACACCCGGCGCATGGTCGGGGCGTCGCCCGCGTGGAAGCCGCAGGCCACATTGGCGCTGGTGACCAGGGAGAGCAGCGCCTCGTCGTCGGTGAGCCGCCAGTGGCCGAAGCCCTCCCCGAGGTCGGCGTTGAGGTCCAGGGCGGCGCTCGTACCGGCGGCCATCAGCGGGCCGCCGCGCGGCAGGGGGCCGGGGGAGTCGTGCGCATATGCACCTCGCGGGGGCGGCGGTTCGGCCACCGCCCCGGTACGGGCGGCGGCGCTGTGCCAAAAATAGGGGATCGTTGAACGATCCCTCAATGCCTCGGCCTGTCGAACACCCCACATAACAGGGTGTGTTGGAGCATAAGCGGCCGTCCCCGCTCCGAACTCCGGAGCTGCCGCCCCGGTGGCCGCGGCCCCCGGTCCGTTTCGACCGTTGTCGTACCCACCGCCTACGCTGTGCACCGTGACTTCGCCCGCCCCCACGGCTCCCGTTCCGCCGCAGCTCAGCGCGGGGCCGCGCCCCGCGCCCGGGCCGGCCGCCGACGAGGGGCTGGCGCGGCGGCTGCGCGCCCTCGCCTGCACCGCCCCGCTGCACGACCTGGACGCCCGCAAGGCCAATCTGGCCGGGGAGTACTCCGTCTACGGCATGGCCGAGGTGGCGCTCGCCGCGATCGACCTGGTCACCCTCCAGATGGACTTCGACACGGGCGCCGACCAGGACGACGTCATCGCCCGCCTGCTGCCCCGGGTCGCCGCCCAGGCGCCCGCCCGGCCCGCCGAGGAGCACCGCCGGGTCGCCCGCTGGGTCCTGGAGAACCTGATCAACGTCGGCAGCGTGGACCGCGGCTTCCGCGCCGTCTACGGCACCTTCGCCCCCGACGGCAGCTATGTCCGCCGCGACTACGACTTCAAGCTGATCGAGGAGGTCCCCGGCTACGGCGGCGTCCATCTGCGCACCACCGACGAGGCCGTCAACGTCCTGGTCGGCGCCCTCGACACGGACGTCACCAGCGCCCAGATCGCCGCCGAGGTCAAGCTGGAGGTCCTGATCAGCCGGGGCCGCCTCGCCGACGCCCAACTCGCCGCCGAGCAGGCCCGGTACCGCACCGTCCAGTACGCCGAGACCCTGCGCCGCGCCCTGGAGGCCACCAGGCGCAACGTCCGCGCCGTCGACTGGCTCAACGCGGTCCCCGACCTCATCGCCGAAGCGCTCGACCACGTCGCCGACCGGTACCGCCACGAGAACGCCATCCTCACCAACATCCGCCGCGCCCGCGACGAGTCCGAGGACCCGGAGCACAAGCGTCGCGCCGCCGAGCTGGTCGACATCGTCAAGGACTGCATCCGCCGCCACACCCAGCTCCAGTCCCGGCTGCTGGAGGCCGGCCCGCTGTTCCGCGCCGAGCAGGACCGGCAGGCCTTCGCCGCCCCCGCCGCCCGCGCCGGACTCGACCTCTACGGCCAACTGCTGGCGCCGCTGCTGCCGTTGCCGGTGGAGCGGGCGGGCCGGGTCACCGACGCCTGGTTCGCCCGCGGCACCGGACTGCGCACCCCGGCCGCGGTCCGGGTCGGGGATCTGGTGGAGTTGCTGCTCGCCCCGCCGCAGGAGCGGGAGCACCTGGGCGTGCGGATGCCGGAGCCGGATCTCGTCGCCACCCCGGACGACAGCCGCTTCAGCGAGGAGCAGCTCGCCGGGGCGAGGGAGTTGCTGGCCCTGCCGCCCGACGCCCCGCGCCGCCTCTCCGGCCTGCTCGCCGAAGCCCGCCGCCGCGACCCCGAACTGCCGTACCTGGTGGCCCTGTTGGCCGTGCACGCGGCCAGCCCCGCGGTCGGCACCGCCTACCGCCAGGGCGAGCAGCGGCTGCTCTTCGCCGTGGACGACGGCACCGAGCTGGACGATCCGCAGTTCGGCGGCGCGGACCTGGTCGTCGGTACGGCCCTGCTGGACGCGGCGGGTATGGCCGCCGACCGGACGGAGTCCGTATGACCGCCCGGCCCCCCAACGGAACCACACCCAGCGAGGAGCAGCAGTCGTGAGCGATCACCCGGTGGAGAGCGGCCCGTGGGGGGAGCCCGAGGGGCGGCCGCCGGGGGCGGCACCGCTCACCCCGGCCGACGCCGCCGACGCGGCCCGTCTGGTCTCCTTCGGCCTCCAACCCCGGCTCCAGCCCGCCCGCGACCAGGAGTACGGCGAGCTGCTGCGGCGCTACCGAGAGGACCCGCCCTTCGCCCGCGTCGCGGACGCCGTCGCCACCGGCCTCGGCCTGGTCGTGCTGGAGGTGTCGCCGCGCGCCGGGATGGCCGTCACCGCCGCCGAGGACTCCCTCTTCGCGGTCCGCATGGGCGACTACGCGCGCCGCGCCGGCACCGACTCCACCGACCGCTTCCTGCACGGCCTGGCCCATCTCGCGGTCGCCGCACTCGCCTTCCCCCGCCCGGAGGACCTGGCCGACGACGGCTACATCGGGCGCCTCTCCGTCAACGGCGTCGACGCCTTCGTACGGCAGGCCTGCCGGCGTCTTGAGGAGCGGGCCGAGGAGCGCGGCGAGAACACCGACCCGGCCACCGGCGCCCCGGGACTTGAGGCCGCCTGGCGGGTGTGGGCGCGGCGCAGCGCCACCGGCGCCACCAAGGACGCCCGCCGGCTGGCCGGTTCCACCACCGGCATCGTCGCCAAGGCCGTCGCCTTCCTCACCGACTCCGGCTTCCTCCAGCGCACCGGGGACGAGTCCGGCGGCACCTACCGCACCACCGCCCGCTACCAGCTCCAGGTCCGCGACATGGCGGGCAGCGCCGCCCTCGCCGAGCTGCTGGAGCTGGGCATCGTGCCGGTCAGCGACGGCAGCGCCACCCTGCTGCCACCCGAGGACGGCGACGACCTGGAGCCGGTCGCCGGCGCCGGGCTCCCCTTCCACTCCTGACCCCCGCCCCACCTCCCCCACCACGAGAGTCCGCCGCCATGTACGAGCTGTCCCGGGTCCGCCTCTACTCCATCGGACCCGCCGGCGCCCGCTACGCCGACACCGTGCTGGACCTGCGCGGCGTCGGTGAGACGGTGCCCGACCCGGCGCCCGCCCAGGCCGAGTTCTTCGCGGACGAGCCGGTCGGGCCGCCGCGCCGCCCCGCCCCGGCCGGGGTGCTCTTCCTGGAGAACGGCGGCGGCAAGTCCGTCCTGCTGAAGCTGATCTTCTCGGTGATGCTGCCCGGCCACCGCAACACCCTCGGCGGCGCCAGCTCCGGCGTGCTGCGCAAGTTCCTCCTCGCCGACGACTGCGGGCACGTCGCCCTGGAGTGGCAGCACACCCGCACCGGCGAGTGCGTGGTGGCGGGCAAGGTCAGCGAGTGGCGCGGGCGCCAAGTCTCCAGCGACCCGCGGAAGTTCGCCGAGGCCTGGTACTCGTTCCGCCCCGGCCCCGGCCTCAGCCTGGACAACCTGCCCGTCGCCGAGTCCACCGCGGTACGCCCCGCCGCCGAGGGCACGTCCGGCGCCCGAGGCCGCCGCCGCACCATGAAGGGCTTCCGCGACGCGCTCACCGAGTCCGGCAAGGCGTACCCGCATCTCGACGTGGTGTGGGAGGAGACCCACGAACGCTGGACCGAGCACCTCGGCGCCCTCGGCCTGGACCCCGAACTCTTCCGCTACCAGCGGGAGATGAACGCCGACGAGGGCGAGGCGGCCGGGCTCTTCGCGGTGAAGAAGGACTCCGACTTCACCGATCTGCTGCTGCGCGCCGTCACCGACACCCGCGACACCGACGGCCTCGCCGACCTGGTCAGCGGCTTCGGCGGCAAACTCGGACGGCGTGCCGAACTGATCGCGGAACGCGACTTCACCGCCGGTTCGGTGGACCTCCTCGGCCGCATCGTGGACGCCGCCGCGGCCCGCGCCCGCGCCCGGGAGGTGCACGCCGCGGCGGAGCGCCGCACCCGCACCCTGGCCCGCCGCCTCTCCGCCCGCGGCGCCCACGAACGGGGCCGGGCTGCCGACCTCGCCGAGCGGGTCGCCGGCGCCGCCCGCGCCGTCACCGACACCGAGGCCACCCGCTCCCGCAGCGCCCGGATCGCCGCCGAACTCGCCTACCGGCACGCCTCGTTGGCGCTCACCGGCGCCGAGAAGGCCGCCGCCGCGCAGAAGCGGGAGCTGGCCGACGCCCGCACCCTGTACGCCGCCTGGCAGGCCGCCGAGGCGGTACTGCGGCACCGGGCGGCCGCCGACCGCTCGGCCAGGGTCGCCGTCGCCATCCGGGAGGCGGAGCGGGACGCGGCACCCGCACTGGCCGCCCGCGCCCGCGCCGCCACCGACCTGGTGCGCGCCCTGCACACCGCCGCCGCGGACGCCGAACACCTCGCTAACGACGGCGAGGAGCGCTCCGCCGCACTCCAGGACACCGGCGAGGCGGCGCACCGGGACGCCACCGCCGCCGCCACCGAGGCCCAGCGCGCCCGCAGCGAGGCCCAGCATCTGCGCCAGCGCCTCACCGAGGTCGAGCAGGAGACCGCCCAGGCGGTACGCGCCGGCTGGCTCGACGACTCGGCGCCCGACGCGGACCCTGCCCGTGCCGCGCTCGCCGCCAGCGACGCGGAGAAGTCCGCCGTCGCCGCCTGGGACCAGGCCCGCGAGCAGGCGGCGCGTACCGCGGCGGCCGCCCGGGAGGCCGCCGCCGCGGAGACCAGGGCCGAGCTGGCCGCGGCCCGCGCCGCGGACGCCGCGGAGGCCGCCGAGCGCGCCCACCACGACGAGTACCGCACCGCCGCCGCCCTCGCCGAGGAGGACCGCCTCGCCGAACTCCTCGGCCTGCCCGGCCCGTTGACGTCCCCTGCTATTGCCACTGCCCCCGTTCCCGGCCAGCGCGGCGCCGTATCGGCCGGTACGGACACCGCCACCGGAGACGCCGCCGCGCCCCGCCCCCTCACCGCGGAGGAACTCGACCGGGCCGCCGACGAACTGCGCCGCCTGCTGGACGAGGGCGTCACCGCCGCCGAGCGCCAGCTCTTCGAGCTGCGGACCGCCGCCGCCGACGACGCCCGCATCCTCGGCGCCCTCGGCGACGGCGGACTGCTGCCCCCCGGCCCCGATGTGCTCGCCACCGTCGAGTACCTGGGCGAGCACGGCATCCCCGCCCTGCCCGGCTGGCGCTATCTCGCCCAGGCCGTCGACCCGGCCGACCACGCCCGGGTACTCGCCGCCCGCCCCGAACTGGTCGACGGCGTCGTCATCACCGACCCCGGCACCCACGGCCGGGCCCGCGAGATCCTCGCCGAAGCCGCACTGCTGCCCCGCTCCGCCGTCGCCGTCGGCACCGCCGCCGCCCTCCTCGCCCCCGCCCCCGCGGACGGCGCCCCCGCCCCAGGCCAGGTCTTCCTGGTACCGCCCAATCCCGCCATGCACGACGAGCACGCCGCCGACTCCGAACGGCACGCGCTGCGGGCCCGCACCGGGCAGCGCGACGAGGAGATCCGCGCCCTGGCCGGGCGCCTCGCCAAGGACCGGGAGCTGGCCGCCCGCCTCGCCTCCTGGCGCGGTGACCGCCCCGCGGGCCGTCTCGCCGAGCTGGCCGAATCGGCCGCCGCCGCCCGCGCCTTCGCCACCGGGACGGGCGCGGAGCTGGCCGCGGCGCGCACCGCCCGCGCGGAGGCCGACCAGGCCGCCGCCGAGTCGGCCGCCGTCCGCGAGAAACGGCAGGACGCCGCCCAGCGGGCCCGCCGCAACGCCGACGCCCTCGCCGGGCTCGCCTTCCGCCTCCGGGAGCGCGCCGGCTGGCAGGTCCGGCTCCGTGAACTCGCCGACGAGAGCGCCGAGTTCGAGGCCCGCGCGCAGCTCTGCCTGGAGCGGGCCCGCGCCGCCGACGAGGACCGCAGGGCCGCCCAGCGCGCCGCCGACGACGCCCGCCGCACCGCCCGCACCCTGCGCGCCGAACGCGCCGAGATCGCCGGCGCCCCCGACGACCTGCCCGACCCCGCGGCCGCGGACGCTCAGCGAGCCGACGGCCCCGCCCCCGAGGCCCTGCCCGCACTGCGCGAGGCGTACCGTGCCGCCTCCCAGCTGTACGAGAAGGTCGGCGTCGGCGCCGATCTGCGGGCCGAGCAGGCCCGCGCGGAGAGCGACGAGTCCGCCGCCCTCGCCGAACTCGACCGCCTCAGCAACAAGGTCCGCACCCGCGCCGCCCAGCTCCTCGCCGCCCCCGAGGGCGCCGACGGGCCCTCCCGGCAGGCTGCCGCCGCCCGCGCCGAGGAGCATGTCCACCTGCTGGAGGCCCGCGCCTCCACCGCCAGCGAGCAGTTGGGCCGGCTCCGCGGCGAAGCCGAACGCCTCGCCCCGCAGGACGGCGAAGCCCACACCGACCTCCCCGAGGAACTGCACCCCGCCGGCACCGACCACGCCCAGACCCTGCTGCGTACCGCCACCGCCGAACTCGCCGCGCACGCCCAGGACTTGGACCGGGCGCGGGAGACGCACACCGAACTGCTCGCCGCGCACCGGGCCGCCGAGGACGCCACCGGCGGCTTCGAGGAGACCGCCGCCCTGCTGCGCGACCTGCTCCGCGACCACCAGGACACCGAGGAGCAGCACCCCCAGGAGGAGCCCGAGGCGCACCCCGGCACCCTGGACGAGGCGCGGCGGGCCGCGGCCGAGTCACGCCGCTCACTGCGCGGCTGCGCCGCCGATCTGTCGGCCGCCGAGACCGCGGTCCGCGAGGCCTCCGACATCCTGGTGCGGCACGCCAACTCCACCCGCTACGAGCAGGTACGCACCCCGGCCCGCCAGCAGATCCGCGAACTGCCCGCGGCCGCCCTGCCCGAGCACGCCGCGAAGTGGGCGGAGGCCTTCGCCCCGCGACTGCGCGTCCTCACCGACGAGTTGGCCCAACTGGAACGCAACCGCGACAGCATCGTGGACCGGCTCCGCGGCCTGGTCGAATCGGCCCTCGCCACGCTCCGTTCGGCACAGCGGCTGTCCCGGCTGCCGGAGGGCCTCGGCGAGTGGTCCGGGCAGGAGTTCCTCCGTATCCGCTTCGAGGAGCCGGATCAGGCCACCCTGGCCGAACGCCTCGGCGAGGTCATCGACGAGGCCACCCGGGCCGCCGTCCGGAAGAACTCCGACCTGCGCCGGGACGGTATGTCCCTGCTGCTGCGCGGGGTGCAGGCCGCACTCCAGCCGCGCGGGGTGGCCGTGGAGATCCTCAAACCGGACGCGGTGCTGCGCGCGGAGCGGGTACCGGTCGGGCAGATGGGCGATGTGTTCTCCGGCGGGCAGTTGCTCACCGCGGCCATCGCGCTCTACTGCACCATGGCCGCACTGCGCTCCAACGACCGCGGCCACGACAAGTACCGGCACGCCGGCACCCTCTTCCTCGACAATCCCATCGGCCGCGCCAACGCCACGTATCTGCTGGAGCTCCAGCGCGCGGTGGCCGACGCGCTCGGTGTCCAACTCCTGTACACCACCGGCCTCTTCGACACCACGGCGCTGGCCGAATTCCCCCTGGTGATCCGGTTGCGCAACGACGCGGACCTGCGGGCCGGGCTGAAGTACATCAGCGTCGAGGAGCATCTGCGGCCGGGGCTGCCGCAGCAGCGGACCGGCGAGGAGGCCGTGCACGGCGAGATCACCGCCACCCGCATGTACAAACGCCCGCCGTCCGAACCGCACACCGGCTGAGCGACCCGGCCGGGCCGCCGGGTCACGGGTGGCACAGGCTGCGCGGCCCCGCCGGGCCGCAGGTCACGGGTGGGACAGGCGGCCGGAGCGGCCGCGGCGTATCCGGTTCTGCTTGCGTTCGGCGGCGCGGGCCGCCCGCCGGGCCCGGCGCCGCTCCCGGCGCAGGCTGCGGGCCGTGCTGCTGGGCGCGGACACCACACCGTGCCGCTGGTTCCACACCTGGCGGGTGATCCACACATCGAGCACCCCCCAGGTGGCCACCACCGTGCTCGCCACACTGGACAGCACCATCGGGAACGCCAGCCACGACCCGGCCAGCGTGCACAGGAACGCCGTCACCGCCTGGGTCAGCGTCAGCGCGACGATGATCACCGCACGCACCGCGGCGGTACGCACCGGATCCGGCATCCGGCGCCGCGGCACGGGGTCCTCCACCCACAGCCGCTGCTGCTCCGGCACCTGCCGGTCTGCCGTGCCCGTCACATTCGTCTCCCCACCGTCCAGCGGACCGCCGCCCCGCTCCCCGTTCCGCCGCCCCTCCGTGCGCCGCCGGTCGTACACCGCCGGGCCGGAAGCTTTCGGTCCGGCACTTTGGTGTCTGCCCGGTTCGGCCCGCTTCACGCCCGCCGCGCTTGCCCGTACGCGCGTGCTCGCGCGCACCCGTGCGTGCCCACGCTCCACTGGTAACGACGAGCGGGGCGCCGCGAAGATTCCCCGCAGAGCGACGAGTTCCGGCCAACCGGGCCGGTCTCCTTCGGCTGGGACCGAGGCGGGTCGGCCCGCGGTCGGGAGGCAATCTCCCGCAATGCCCGGACAACTGCGGATGAGCGCCCGGCGTTCTCGTGCACAAGCATCAGGACAGGCCTTCGAGTTGGTCCCCCGTCAGTAGTAGGCTCGCGCCGTTTGCTGACCGCATCTGCACACATCAACCACGCACAGACGCCCACCCCCGGCCGCAGGGGGTCGAGCTGGGGGAGGCCATGCGCTTTCGCGGGAAGACGATCCGTCGGAAGATCGTGGTGCTGCTCCTCGTGCCGCTGCTCGCCCTCACCGCCATCTGGGCCTTCACCACCGTGGTCACCGGCCGCGAGGCCAGAGAGCTGCTCAACGTCCGGCAGACCGCCGAGAAGGTGGGCCTTCCCGCCCAGGGCACCGCTCGCGCCCTGCAGGAAGAACGCCGCCGCACCCTGATCTACCTGGCCGACCCGCGGGCCTCCAACGCCCTGGCCGCGCTGCGCCGCAGCCGCCAGAAAACCGACGGAGTCCTCGGCGTGCTGTACGCCAACGCCCAGGACGCCGGCATCCGCGGCAAGCTCGACGGGGACGCGCGCCGCAGCCTGGACGCCCTGGTCGAAGGCCTCGACGGGGTGGGCTCGCTGCGCCGCAGCGTCGAGGAGGGCACCATCAACCGGATGGACGCCCTCGGCCTCTACAACAGGCTGGTCGACCCCTGCTACACCCTGCTGTCCCGGCTCACCGGCATCGACGACGTGGAGCTCACCGAGCAGGGCCGGGCCCTGGTCACCGTCGCGCAGGCCCGTGAATTCCTCTCCCGTGAGGACGCGTTGATCGCCTCCTCGCTGGTGGCGAAGCGGTTCACCGGCAAGGAGATCCGCACCGTCTCCGACCTGATCGCCCAGCGCAACCTGCTCTACCGCATGGACATGAGCCGACTCCCGCGGGACGAGCAGGACCGCTACGAGCGCTACTGGCAGGGCGCCGACACCGACCCGCTGCGCAAGGCCGAGTACTCCGTCTCCACCTCCCGCCCGGACGCCCCGACCGCCCTGGACGCCAAGGAGTGGAGCAACGCCGCGAACAAGGTCCTGGCCGACCTCGCCCAGCGCGATGACGGGGCCTGGCTCCGCTACCACGACCGGGTGGAACCGGAGGCCACGGCCGTCCTGATCCGGGCCGCGCTGGCCGGAGTGGTGGGCCTGCTGGCGCTGGTGGTGTCCGTGGCGCTGCCGGTCCGCATCGGCCGCGGCCTGGTGCGGGATCTGCGGCGGCTGCGGCTGGAGGCACACGAGGCGTCCGGGGTGCGGCTGCCGGGGGTGATGCGGCGCCTGGCCGCGGGCGAGCAGATCGACCTGGAGACCGAGGCGCCCCGGCTGAGCTACGAACGCTCCGAGATCGGCGAGGTCGGCCAGGCCCTCAACACCCTTCAGCGGGCCGCTGTCGAAGCCGCCGTGAAGCAGGCCGAGTTGCGCCGCGGCGTCTCCGAGGTGTTCGTCAACCTCGCCCGCCGCAGCCAGGTCCTGCTGCACAAGCAGCTCACCCTGCTGGACACCATGGAACGCAGGACCGAGGACACCGACGAGCTCGCCGACCTGTTCCGCCTCGACCACCTCACGACCCGGATGCGCAGGCACGCCGAGGGCCTGGTCATCCTCTCCGGCGCCGCGCCCTCCCGGCAGTGGCGCAAACCGGTGCAGTTGATGGACGTGGTGCGGGCCTCCGTCGCCGAGGTGGAGGACTACGAGCGGATCGAGGTGCGCCGGCTGCCGCGGCTCGCCGTCGCCGGACCCGCCGTCGCGGACCTCACCCATCTCATCGCCGAACTCCTGGAGAACGCCACGGTGTTCTCCCCGCCGCACACCGCGGTCCAGGTCCTCGGTGAGCGGGTCGCCAACGGCTTCACCCTGGAGATCCACGACCGCGGGCTCGGTATGGCGCCCGAGTTGCTGCTCGACGCCAATCTCCGGCTCGCGGAGACCCCCGAGTTCGAACTGTCGGACACCGACCGGCTCGGCCTCTTCGTGGTCAGCCGGCTCGCCCAGCGGCAGCACATCCGCGTCTCCCTCCAGCCCTCCCCGTACGGCGGCACCACGGCCGTGGTCTTCCTGCCGGACACCGTGCTCACCGAGGACCAGGACAGCGACGGTTCGGGGCTGTGCCTCGACGCGGGCGGCGAGGATCTGGTGGACGGCTGTGACGAGGACTTCGAGCCGCCCGCGGAACGCACCATGACCCTGACCCGGATGCCCTCGCCGCCGGCGGACCCGGCGGCGGATGTCCTGGACGGGCCGGTCGAGCTGGAGCCGCCGCTGCCCTCGCCGCGTACCCGCACCGACCGGGACGCGACACGGGGCGAAGACCGGGGCGGCCTCGGTGAGTTGGGCGATCTCGGGGACGAGGACAGCGAGATCGGCAGTATCTTCCGGCACCGCCGTCCCATGGCCCCGGTGCCGTCCGAGCACCAGCAGGCCCCGGACGACCGGGTGAACCAGCGGCCCGCGGCCCGCGGCGACGACGACCGGTACCCGGCGGAGCCCTCGCTGTCCCGCCGCCCCGCGCCCAAGCTGGTCTCCTCGCACGGCCGCCCCGTCACCGGCCCCCGGGAGCCGGACTTCGAGCCGCCGACCCGTCCCGGCGAGCTGCCCAGGCGCCGCCGCAGCGGCCAGTCCACTGCCCACGGCGGACCGGCCGGCCCCTCGGCCACGGGCCCGGCGGGACCGGCAGCGGCGGGCCCCGCCCCGGCCGGCCGCGGCCTGCCGCACCGCGAGAGCCGCTTCGCCGGCCGCGATGACCGTACGACCGGTCCCGACGGGGGCACCACCGGGCACATCACCGGACGCGAGGACCGCTCCGCGCCCGCCGAGGCCCGCAACTCGGGCCAGTGGCAGGGCAGTTCGGCACACGGTGGGCCGGCCCAGGGCGCCGGTGGCCCCGGTGCGGGGGACCGGCCGGTGGCGCCCTCCGTTCCGGCGGTGGACACGCCGACCGCCTCGCTGCCCCGGCGGGTGCGGCAGGCCAGCCTCGCCCCGCAGCTCAGGGACGACCCGAACCGGCACCGCGACCGGTCCGCCACCGCCGGGCAGGCCCCGTCGGACCGGGACGCGGACGAGGTCCGCAACCGGATGGCCTCGCTCCAGCGGGGCTGGCAGCGGGGCCGCGAGGAGAACACCGCCACCGACGACACCGGCGGCGCAGCGCGAACGACATCTGAGGGGGACGCTCGATGACCGCACCCAATGGCGCCGGCCACCTGACCGGAACCGGCGGCAACGGCGAACTGAACTGGCTGCTGGACGAGTTGGTGGGCCGCGTCGCCAGCATCCACAAGGCCGTGGTGCTCTCCGCCGACGGTCTGCCCACCGGGGCCTCCCGGGATCTGACCAGGGAGGACAGCGAGCATCTGGCCGCTGTCGCCTCCGGCTTCCACAGCCTCGCCAAGGGCGTCGGCCGCCACTTCAACGCCGGTGGCGTCCGCCAGACCATCGTGGAACTCGACGGGGCCTTCCTCTTCGTCACCGCCGCGGGCGACGGCAGTTGCCTCGCCGTCCTCGCCGGTCAGGACTCCGACGTCGGCCAGGTCGCCTACGAGATGACCCTGCTGGTGAAGCGGGTCGGCGCGCATCTGACGTCGGCTCCGCGCACCGAGTACCCCACCGGTGGGTAGTGGGATGACATGAACGCTGACGGTCAGCAGACCCCTAGCTGGTACGACGACGAGGCCGGCCCCGTGGTGCGCCCCTACGCGATGACGCGCGGCCGCACCACCAGCCGAGGGCAGCACCGGCTGGACCTGATCGCTGTCGTGGTCACCGAACCGGGCACCGGGGACCTCGCCCGCGAGACCGCGCTCTCCCCGGAGCATGTCGACATCGTCGACCTGTGCCGCGGCACCCCGCAGTCCGTGGCCGAGCTGTCCTCCGGACTCGACCTCCCGATCGGTGTGGTCCGGGTACTCATCGGGGATCTGGTGGACCAGGAGATGGTCCATGTGACACGTCCGGTCCCGCCGGCCGAGCTGCCGGACGAGAGTATTCTGCGCGACGTGATCAACGGCCTCCGGGCGCTGTGAGCGCTTTCGGAGCCGTGGCGCAAGCACCGTCCGGCGGGAGGCAGACGTGACTGGCTGGCAGTTCTGGATCGACCGGGGCGGTACGTTCACCGATGTCGTCGCCCGCCGCCCCGACGGGACCCTCCTCACCCACAAGCTCCTCTCCGAACGGCCCGGCCACCGCACCGACGCGGCCGTCGACGGCATCCGCCACCTCCTCGCCCGGTCCGTCCCCTTACCCCCGGACCACGGCGCCACCGCCCCCGCACCCGTAGATCCCGCACGGATCGACTCCGTCCGGATGGGCACCACCGTCGCCACCAACGCCCTGCTGGAACGCACCGGAGAACGCACCCTTCTCCTCATCACCCGAGGCTTCCGCGACGCCCTGCGCATCGCCTACCAGAACCGCCCGCGGATCTTCGCCCGCGAGATCGTGCTGCCCTCCCTGCTGTATGAGCGCGTGGTGGAGATCGACGAGCGCATCACCGCCGAGGGTGACGTGCTCCGCGCCCCCGACCTGGACGCCCTGGACGGACCGCTGCGCCGCGCCCACGAGGACGGCATCCGCGCGGTGGCCGTGGTCTGCCTGCACAGCCATCTGCACCCCGCCCACGAACAGGCCGTCGGCGCCCTGGCCCGGCGGATCGGCTTCACCCAGGTCTCCCTCTCCAGCGAGGTCAGCCCGCTGATGAAGCTGGTGCCGCGCGGCGACACCGCCGTGGTCGACGCCTACCTCTCGCCCGTGCTGGACCGCTATGTGCGGCGGATCAAGGGTGAACTCCCCGCTGTGCGGCTGATGTTCATGCAGTCCAACGGGGGGCTCGCGCAGGCCGGGCACTTCCGAGGCAAGGACGCGGTGCTCTCCGGACCGGCCGGCGGCATCGTCGGCATGGCGCGGATGTCCCAACGCGCCGGCTTCGACCGGGTCATCGGCTTCGACATGGGCGGCACCTCCACCGACGTCTCGCACTACGCGGGCGCCTATGAACGCGTCCTCACCACGCGGATCGCCGGGGTGCGGCTGCGGGCGCCGATGCTCGACATCCACACGGTGGCCGCGGGCGGCGGCTCGGTGCTCCACTTCGACGGCAGCCGCTACCGGGTGGGCCCCGACTCGGCCGGCGCCGACCCCGGCCCCGCCTGCTACCGCGCCGGAGGCCCGCTCACCGTCACCGACGCCAACCTCGCCCTTGGCCGGATCCAACCCGCCCATTTCCCGCAGGTGTTCGGGCCCGGCGGGGACCAGCCGCTGGACGCGGAGGGCGTCCGGGAACGCTTCGCGCGGCTCGCCGCCGAGATCACCGAGGCCACCGGCGACGACCGCGGTCCGGAGCAGGTCGCCGAGGGCTTCCTGCGGGTCGCGGTGGCCAATATCGCGGCCGCGGTGAAGCGCATCTCGGTGCAGAAGGGCCATGACATCACCCGCTATGCGCTGACCACCTTCGGCGGCGCCGGCGGGCAGCACGCCTGCCGGGTGGCCGAGGCCCTCGGTATCCGCACCGTGCTGGTGCCGCCGCTGGCCGGGGTGCTGTCCGCGCTGGGCATGGGGCTCGCCGACACCACCGCCATGCGCGAGCAGTCCGTGGAACGCCCCCTGGCCGAGGCCTCGATGCCCGCCGTACTCGCCACCGCGGACCGGCTGGAGGCCGCCGCGCGCGGTGAACTCCGCGCCGAGGACGTGCCCGAGGACCGCGTCCGCGTCACCCGCCGCGCCCAACTCCGCTACGACGGCACCGACACCACGCTCACCGTGGACCTCGCCGCCCCCGAGGCGATGCACCAGGCCTTCACCGCACAGCATCGCGCCACCTACTCCTTCGTCCTGGACCGCCCCGTCGTCGTGGAGGCGGTCTCCGTGGAGGCCACCGGGATCTCCCGGCCGCCCGATCTGTCCGCGCTCGCCCCCCGCGCGGCCGGCACCGGGCATGGTGACGGCGCGGCCGAGGAGACGGTGCTTCTGCACACCGGCGGGCGCCGGCGCGAGGTGCCGCTGCACCACCGCGACCGGCTGGCCGCCGGACACACCGTCACCGGGCCCGCGATCATCGCCGAGTCCGGCTCCACCACCGTCGTCGACGAGGGCTGGCAGGCCACCGCCGACCACGAGGGGCAACTGGTCATGGAACGGACCGTGATTACAGAGAGTTCCCAAACGACTACAGAAAGTTCTGAAGAGGTGGGTGGCGCCGAGGTGGACCCGGTGCTGCTGGAGGTCTTCAACAACCTCTTCATGTCCATCGCCGAACAGATGGGCGCCCGGCTGGAGTCCACCGCCCAGTCCGTCAACATCAAGGAGCGCCTGGACTTCTCCTGCGCCCTCTTCGACCCCGACGGCGGGCTCGTCGCCAACGCCCCGCACATCCCCGTCCACCTCGGCTCGATGGGCACCAGCGTCCGGGAGGTCATCCGGCGCCGCCGCGGCGCCCTGCGCCCCGGCGACAGCTTCGCCGTCAACGACCCGTACCACGGCGGCACCCACCTCCCGGACGTCACCGTCGTCACACCCGTCTTCGACGCGGCCGGGGAGGAGGTGCTGTTCCATGTGGCCTCGCGGGGGCACCACGCGGAGATCGGTGGGATCGCGCCTGGTTCGATGCCCGCGGACAGCACCACCATCGAGGAGGAGGGCGTCCTCTTCGACAACTGGCTCCTGGTGGAGGGCGGCCGGTTCCGCGAGGACGAGACCCGCGCCCTGCTGACCTCGGCCCGCCACCCCTCCCGCAACCCCGGCACCAACCTGGCCGATCTGCGCGCCCAGATCGCCGCCAACCAGAAGGGCGTGGACGAGGTCCGCCGGATGATCGCCGGCTTCGGACTGCCCGCCGTACAGGCCTATATGAGGCATGTGCAGGACAACGCGGAGGAGGCGGTGCGCCGGGTGCTCGGGACGCTGCGGGACGGCGCCGCCGAGTACCGCACCGACTCCGGGGCCGTGCTGCGCGTGCGGATCACCGTCGACCGCGAACACCGCACCGCCACCGTCGACTTCACCGGCACCTCCGCCCAACTCCCCACCAACTTCAACGCGCCCCGCTCCGTGGTCGACGCCGCCGTGCTGTACGTCTTCCGCACCCTGGTGGCCGACGACATCCCGCTCAACGACGGCTGTCTGCGCCCGCTGCACATCGTGGTGCCGCCCGGCTGCCTCCTCGACCCCCGGCCCCCGGCCGCCGTCGTCGCGGGCAACGTCGAGACCTCGCAGGCCGTCACCGGCGCCCTCTACCAGGCACTCGGAGCGCAGGCGGAGGGCTCCGGCACCATGAACAACGTCACCTTCGGCAACGACCGGCACCAGTACTACGAGACCGTCGGCTCGGGCTCCGGGGCCGGCGACGGCTTCCATGGCGCGCCCTGTGTGCAGACCCATATGACCAACTCGCGGCTCACCGACCCCGAGGTCCTGGAGTGGCGGCTTCCGGTACTGCTGGAGGAGTTCGCGCTGCGTCCCGGCAGCGGGGGAGCGGGCCGCTGGAAGGGCGGCGACGGCGCGGTCCGCCGCCTCCGCTTCCGCGAGCCGGTGACCCTCTCCGTCCTCTCCCAGCACCGCGCCGTCCCGCCCTACGGCATGGCCGGCGGGAAGCCCGGAGCACTCGGTTCCGGCCGGGTGGAGCGCGCCGACGGCACGGTGCGGCGGCTCGCCGGGAGCGATGGCACGGAGGTGGCCGCGGGCGATGTACTCGTCATCGAGACCCCGGGCGGCGGCGGTTACGGTCCCCCGCCGCCCGATCCACAGCAAGGCAGGAGAGGGAACGCATGATCTTCGGACGGTCGGAGCGGGGCAAGGCGCCGGTGGAGCCCGTCACGCTCAAGATCCTGGTGGCCGGCGGCTTCGGCGTGGGCAAGACCACGCTGGTCGGCGCGGTCAGTGAGATCAGGCCGCTGCGCACCGAGGAGCGCCTGAGCGAGGCCGGGCGCCCCCTGGACGACACCAAGGGGGTCGAGGCCAAGAAGACCACCACGGTCGCCATGGACTTCGGCCGGATCACCCTCCGCGAGGACCTGGTGCTGTACCTCTTCGGCACGCCCGGCCAGGACCGGTTCTGGTTCCTGTGGGACGAGTTGGCGACGGGGGCGCTGGGCGCGGTGGTGCTGGCCGACACCCGCCGGCTGGAGGACTGCTTCGCCGCCGTCGACTACTTCGAGCGGCGCCGCATCCCGTTCGTGGTCGGCGTCAACTGCTTCGACGGCGCGGACCGCCACTCCCCGGACGAGGTCCGCGGCGCGCTCGACCTGGACCAGGGCGTACCGGTGGTCCTGACCGACGCGCGGGACCGCGAGGCGGTGAAGGAGACCCTGATCGAGGTGGTGGAGCACGCCGCCGCCCTGCGCCCCAGGACGGCCCGCCAGCCGGCCGCCCGCTGACCCCGGGACGGGGCCACGGCCCGTACCCCCGCCGACCGGGGTACGAGCCGTGGGCTTGAGGTCCACACCCTCCGGGGCGGTCACGTCCGGTGGCCGGACACCAAGGGAGTCTTCTCCGGCCGCCACAGGTCGTCAAGACCGGGGACGGCAACCGAATGTCCCCCCGGCCCTGCGCCGTACGGGAGTTGACCTCTCGCCGGTTCACCGGCGGGGGGTCACCGAGCGGCGGCTGACGGGGAAGTCGAAGTAGGTGTCGGGGAAGGTCTCCGGCTTCAGG
Source organism: Streptomyces sp. NPDC058045 (assembly GCF_042885635.1). Taxonomy (NCBI): domain Bacteria; kingdom Bacillati; phylum Actinomycetota; class Actinomycetes; order Kitasatosporales; family Streptomycetaceae; genus Streptomyces; species Streptomyces sp. NPDC058045. The sequence continues at coordinate 28,680 of NZ_JBHVRR010000056.1, forward strand.
GTGAAGTGCCACCACTCCTCGGGCAGGTTGACGAATCCCTGCCGCTCCAGTGCGCCGCGCAGCAGGTCGCGGTGGGCCCGCTGGGTGCCGGTGATCCGCGGGTCGTCGGTGTGCGACAGGGTGTCGAAGCAGTCGAAACCGGTGCCCATGTCAAGGGAGTTGTCCGGAAAGCGCTGCTCCCGCGGCCCGTAGCAGGCCTGGAGCGGCTCACCCGGCACATAGGGCCGGGTGGGCCTCACCGGCAGCGGCACCACGGTGAGATCCACCGTCGAACCGCGACTGTGCCCGGACTTCTCGGCGATGTAACCGTCCTCGAACAGGCGGGACTTGTCGACCCGCGGATAGAACTCGTCCTTCATCCGCTGGTCCCCGAGGTCCTTCGCCCAGCGGACGAAGTGGTCCACCGCCCGCTGCGGCCGGTAGCAGTCGTACACCTTCAGCGTGTAGCCGCGCGGCAGCAGGGCGCGCTGGGCGCGGTGCAGGGCGTTGGCGGTGTCCCGGGTGAGCAGGCACATGGGGCGGCGGTAGCCGTCGACCGGGTCGCCGATGAAGTCGTGCGGGGTGAAGTAGCGCATCTCCTGGAGGATGCTCGGGTCGACGTCGGACAGGGCCACGAACTCGCGCGGCGCCTTCGGTTCCGGCCGGGCCTCGGCGGGGGCGGCGACGGCGGTGGCGGTGAGCAGCGCGGCCCCGGCCACGGCCAGCCGCCGCAGCAGACCGGGCCGCCCGGACCGGCGGGGCGGATATCCGAGGGCTCCGCGTAGGGAGACAGATGGTGTCATGCCCCCCTCATCTACCAGTCCCGGGGGCCTCGGGGAAGACGGTGTCCGAGTGATCGGCTACAGTCCGCCGCGTGTCAGCTACCCAACTCCCGACGCCCAACTCCGCCTCGTTCACGCACTGTTCGAGCTGCGGAGCGCCCTACCGGGGCGAACTGTCCGGCTGGCCCCGGACCTGTGCCGAGTGCGGCCGCACCGCCTACCGCAACCCCCTGCCGGTGGCCGTAGCCCTCCAGCCCGTCTACGACACCCAGGGCACCGCCCTCGTCGTCATCACCCGCACCAACGAACCGGCCCGCGGCGGCATCGCCCTCCCCGGCGGCTTCGTCGACGACCGCGAGGACTGGCGGCACGCCGTGGTCCGCGAACTCAAGGAGGAGACCGGCATCGACGCGGCACCCCGCGATGTGCGGGTGGCCGACGCCATGAGCGCGGCCGACGGGCATCTCCTCCTCTTCGGCCTGCTGCCCGACCGGCCCGCCGCCGAACTGCCGCCCACGCACTCCACCGACGAGACCGACGGCTGGCACCTGCTGCGCCGCCCCGCCCCACTCGCCTTCCCCCTGCACACCGCGGCCGTGGAGGCGTTCTTCGAGGGCCGCTACATCTGAGGTCCGCTGCCTTCGGGGGTCCCGTCCCGCGGGGCCTGGTCGCCGTGGATCCGGACCGGGCGGGCCGCCGGGACGGGCCCGCCGGTGCCCTCGCGTTCCACCGCGACCAGGCCCCCGGGCCCCCGGCGCGCCGTGTACCGCTCGGCCGCCGCCCGGTCCGCCCCCTGCTGCGGTACGTACACCCCGCTGCCGGTGCGGCCCTCGGGCGGGGCCCACACCTCCAGGCCCACCGAGCCGTCCTCCTCCCGCACCGGCAGCACTGCCCCCGCCCGCACCAGCACCGGAATCCGCTCCGGGGGCGCCGCCAGCCGTACGGTGCGCGGCCCCCGGTACAGCCGCCCGCTCGCCGTGTCGTACCAGCGTCCGCGCGGCAGCCGCACCTCCAACTCCCTTACGCCCGCGGCGAGTACGGGCGCCACCAGCAGGGCGTCACCCAGCAGGAAGGTGTCCTCGTGGGCCCGCAGCCTCCGGTCGGCCGGGGTCTGCCACCACACCGGGCGCACCATGGGCACCCCGCCCCGCCGCGCCGTCCGCGCCAGCGTCGTCCGGTACGGCAGCAGCCGCTGCCGCTCGGCCAGCAGCGGGCGCGCCGCCTCAGCCGCCCGCCCGGTCCATTCGCCGCCGGTCCGCAGCAGCGGCAGATGAATCCCCAACTGGAGTGCTCGCAGCAGGAGTTCACCCTCCAGCCGACCCAGCTCCAGCTCCACCCCGGCATACGGCACCCCGCTCAGACCCAGCCCCAGGACCCGCCCCAACGCCTCCCGCAGGCCCGCCCAGTCCCCGACCGGCGCCACCTCGGACGTCTGCGGCAACGGTGGCCCGTGCTGCGCCAACACCCCACCTGGCAGGCCCTGTTGGCCCGACTGCCCGCCCGCCGCCTCCGAGGACACCAGCCACACCCCAGCCTCCGCCAACTCGACGGCGATCCGGGGGAGTTGTGAGCCATCCGGGGTAAGTCCCGCCAACTCCCCGCCCTCGCCGCCCCGTTCACCCGCCATGTGCACCGCGTCCAGCGGCAGCCGCAGCTCCCGGTGCCGCTCCACCGCCCGGCGCGGGGACTCCTCGCCCCGGTCGTCGTCGTACCGCACATGGTGGTGGCCGAACGCCCAGTCAGGGGGCAGCGGTTGGGCGCCGCGGAGTGCGGTCCAGGTGCGCAGGACGCGGGTCGGGGTGCCCACCGCGACCCAGCAGCGCAGCGGCCCGCCCGCCATCCGCAGCTCGCACCGCCCCGGCCGGTCGTGCCCGGAACCGGCGCCCTCCTCACCGTCCCGGACGCTCAGCGTGCCGTCCCGCGCGGTGTCGTGGAACACGAAGTGGCTCGCGGCGTCGGCCACCACCAGCAGCAGCGGCGCGGTGACGGGAGCCGGGGCGCCGGCCCGGGGACCGGGTCCCGGGAGGCCGAACACCCGGGCGTCCGCGGGGAGTTCGGTGCTCTGGAGCCACCGTCCGCCGCCCCCGCCGACCGGTTCCCACCAGCACGGCGGCAGATCGCGCCGCAGCAGCACCCCGCCCGGCGTACGGATCTCCACCGCGCCGAGCTGCGAGACGGCCACCGTGACCCGCTCCGACACCACCCGCCAGCCGCCGCCGGTGTCGGGCTCCAGCACGGCCCGCGCGTCCGGCCGCGGCGGGGCACCCGACAGCGCCTCCGAGGGCAGCGGCCCGGCCCCGTCCCACCCCCAGAACACGGCGCCGCCCACCGCCACCGTGATGCGCAGTGTGGCGCGGGCGAAGCACAGCACCGGGGCGCTCGCCGAACAGATGACGGGACGCACCCCCGACTACATCCGGGTGACCGCAAGAATGGCCGTCGTGACGATCTCGAAGTAGAGAATCGCCT
>NZ_JBHVRR010000057.1:0-31511 GCF_042885635.1 Streptomyces sp. NPDC058045
AGATCCACCTCGCCGCGGACAGCCACTGCCGGCCGCTGGCCTTCGTGCTCACACCTGGCCAGGCAGGTGACGCACCCGCGTTCCCCGAGGTCATGGCCCGGTTACGGGTGCCGCGACCGATCGGCCGTCCCAGGACCACGCCGAACGTGGTCCTTGCCGACAAGGCCTACTCGTCCCGCGCGATCCGGACCCTCCTGCGCCAACGCGGGATCCGGGCGGTGATCCCTCAACCCTCCGACCAGGCCGCCAAACGCAAGAGGAGAGGCCCGTCCGGCGGCCGCCCACCGGCCTTCGACCGCGAGGCATACCACCAGCGCAACACCGTCGAGCGGTGCATCAACAAGCTCAAGCAGTGGCGCGGTCTAGCCACCCGCTACGACAAGACCGCCACCATCTACCTCGCCAGACTCCACATCGCCGCCATCTTCCTCTGGTCGGCAAGATGATCCGAAGGAAACGGCCTAACCTCCGCAACTCGCCCTGCCCCACCCCCAGTTGGCGCCCTCACCGCCAACCCCCGCCCCCCTCAGCGCAGGTCGCGCACCGCGTTTGCCGCCCGGAGGCCGCCTTCGATGGCGCCGTCCATGAAGCTGGGCCAGGTGCTGGCGTAGTCGGCGCCGGCGAAGAGCACGCGGCCGTGGGGGGTGGTCAACTCGCCCATGGCGGTGAGTTGTTGGGGGCGCAACATGCCCCAGGTCTGGCCGGTGAACTCGTCGTCGACCCAGTTGTGGCTGGTGACCTCGACGATGTCGATGCCGGGGACCAGGGCCCCGGCCCACCGTCGGACCGCGGCCAGGTCCGTCAGGTCGTGGGTACGGGCGTCGGTGGAGAAGCCGAACGCGATGAAACCGTCCTCCGTCTCCCGCTCCCACTGGACCAGGGAGAGGGGAGCGTCGCCGGCGCCCAGTGCGATGAACTTCTCGCGCCGTCCCCGCGCCCGCAGCCATACCTTGCCGCCCTGGGAGGCCTGCCCCTCGTCCAGCAACTTGCGTGCCGCGGCGGGCAGTTGGAAGGCCAGGTCGATGTTGCGCGCCGCGGCGAGCGGCACCGTGACGACGACCGCGCGGGCCCCGATACGGCGGCCGTCGCGCGTGGTGACGACCGCCCCGTCCGCGTCCTGCTCGATCCTGGCGACGGCGGTGCCGAAGCGGATCTCGCCGGAGGCGTCGGCGCGCAGTGCGTCGGCGAGCGCCGCCGTGCCGCGTACCAGTTTGTACCGGGAGCAGATCTCCAGCAGCAGCTTCCAGTCGGCGTTGCTGACGGCGCCCCAGCGCAGGGCCTGGGTGAGGCCGGCGCGGTCGGTGGGGGCGTTGAAGTTCTGCGCCCACATGGTGTCGCAGAGCATCCGCTCCACCGGCGGGACGTCGAGTCCGGCCACCCGGTCGGCGACGGAGAGTTTGTCGTAGGCCTGCCAGGCGGTGTGCTCGTGCGGGCGGTGCGGGAAGGGGAAGAGGGTGCGGGCGCCTTCGAGGGAGAGCGTCATCGCCCGGTCCATCAAGGTCAGCAGTTCGTCGGCGGTGCCGTGGCGCAGTGCGTCGCCGTCGCGCCAGTAGGCGACATCGGGCAGCGGGCTCTCGCCGACCTCCAGGCCGTAGCGGCTCACCTCGGCCCAGACATGGGGCTGCATCCAGTGGATCCAGCCGCCGCCGATCTCCAGGTCGTCGCCGAGCCGGTGGTCGGTCCAGGTCCGCCCGCCGACGCGGTCCCGGGCTTCGAGGACGAGGGCCCGCCGGTCCTGCCGCTTCAGTTCGCGGGCGAGGGTCAGACCGGCGATCCCCGCCCCGACGATCAGTACGTCGACGTTCTCGTCCGCGTTCTCGTCGACGTACGTGGCGGCGGCGTTCGCGTCGTTGGGTCGCACAGGGTTTCCTCTCGGGTTCGCGGGACTCGTCGGGTTCGTCGCGTTCGTCGGGTTCACAGGGAGCCGGATGTCTCGGGGGTGGGGGCTGGTGCGGCGGCGTGGCGGCCGGGGCGGGTGCCCTGTATCTGCTCCACGAGGACGCCCGCGAGGAACGCGACGACCACACCGGCCAGCAGCAGCGCCGCGGTACGGGGCGCGCCGCCGGTCAGGGTGCCGAAGTTGTCCACCACGACGTAGATGCCGGCGAGGATCAGCACCCCCGCGAGGACGGGGCAGACGAGGGTGCTCAGGGCCGATTCGTCCGGTGCGGGGCGGCGGCGGAAGTACACCACGACGGAGACCGTGGTGAGCAGGTACAGCAGCAGCAGTGCCGCGACCGCGACCCCGCCGAACCAGGAGAACAGGGTCAGTACCGGGTCCTGCCCGGCGAGTGCGAACGGCACCACCAGCGCGGCCGACACCAGCGTGGAGAGCGTCCCGGCGAGGTACGGCGAACCGTGCCGGTTGGTCCAGCCCACCCGCCCAGGGAGGCGGCCGTGTCCGGCGAGGGAGTGCAGATAGCGGTTGATCGCGTTGTGGAAGGCGAGGATTCCGGCGAGCAGTGAGGTGGCGAGGACGATGCCGAGGGCGGTGGAGGCCCAAGCGCCGAGGGTGTCGGAGACCGCCGACCCGAGCAGGGTGGTGGCGTCGCCGCCCGCCATGGCCTTCCCGGCGGCGGCGGTCACGTGGCTGGGGCCGTAGTAGCTGACCACGGTCCAGGACACGAAGGCGAAGAAGCCGGCCACGATCGCCACGGCGAGGTAGGTGGCGCGGGGGATGGTGCGGCGCGGGTCGCGGGCCTCGGCCGAGTACAGCGCCGTCGACTCGAAGCCGAACATGGACGCCACGGCGAAGGTGAACGCGACACCGGGGGCGCCCGCGAAGACGGCGTGCGGTTCGAAGGTGGCGGCGAGGCCGAAGCCCTCGGGGCCTCCCCCGCGGGCCAGCACCACCACGGCGAACGCGGCCAGGATGGCCATCTCCACCGCGACCAGGCAGGCCAGGAGCTTGGCGCCGACCTCGATGTTGAGCCAGGCCCACGCCATCACCAGCAGCATCGTCACCACGGAGCAGGCCCACCAGGGGGCGCTGACGCCGAGGTAGTGGTCGAGCAGTGAGGAGACGGTGACGCCGTACAGGCCGTACATGCCGGCCTGGATGGCGCAGTACGACAGCAGGGCGGTGAAGGCGGCGCCGGTGCCCGCGTGCCGGCCGATGCCGTGGCCGATGTAGCTGTAGAAGGCGCCGCCGCCGGACGTCTGGCGGCTCATGGCGATGAAACCGGCCGCGAACAGGGCCATCACTAGGCCCACGATGAGGAACGCGGCGGGCGCGCCGGCGCCGCTGCCGATGGAGATCGCGATCGGCAGGGCGCCCGCGATGCCGGTCAGCGGGGACTGTGCCGACAGGACGAAGAACACGATGGCGCCCACACCGAGTGAGCCGGCCCGCAGGGCCGTGCCGCGCGCCCTCGGGGGCCCGGTGTCGCTGCTGGTGGCTGTCATGACCGCCCTCCCATTCCTTCGTCTTCGGGGCGCGCCGTCGGCGGGTGACCCGGGGCTGAGGTGCCGACAATGTAGGCCCGGACGCCGCGCTGCGGATGGGGTGGACGCGCACGCTGCTGGGAGGAAAGCGCACGGCCGGTACCGCTGGTCAAGAGGGTACGGGCGGGGTGCGGGCCGGCCGCGGGGGCGAATCGTGCGCGTACGCCACACCATCGTTCGCCTCAGTCCAAGACCCGCTGGGGGGCGGCTCCGAGACTGGCGGTTCCGGCGCGGCCGCACCTCGTACGCCGCCCGTCATGACACGGAGGAGCCGCCCATGTCCACGACCGACACCGCCACCACCGACACCGCCGCGGCCGGCTCCGTACCGGCCGGTTCCGTTCCGGCCGCGGGGCTGCCGGCGCCGATCGACCGGGAGCGGCTGTCGCGCCGGCTGTTCATCGGCGGCCGCTGGGTCGAGGGCGAGCAGGCGCTGACCGTCGTCAACCCGGCCGACGAGAGCGTGATCTGCACGGTCGCCGCGGCCTCCCCCGCCGATGTGGACGCCGCGGTGGCCGCGGCGCGGGCCGCGTACGAGGGGCCGTGGAGCGAGCTGTCCGGGGCCGAGCGGGGGCGGCTGCTGACGCGGGTCGCCGATCTGATCGAGCGGGACGCCGAACTGCTGGCCGCGCTGGAGGCCGTCGACATCGGCAAGCCGGTGGGGCAGGCGCGGGCGCTCGACGTACCGAACGCGGCGGCCACCTTCCAGCACTTCGCGGGCTGGGCGGACAAGGTGGGCGGCCAGGTGATCCCGACGCCGGGCTACTTCGGCCGCCGTACGCACTCCTACACGCTGCGCCGCCCGGTGGGGGTGGTCGCGGCGGTGGTGCCGTGGAACTCGCCGCTGATGATCGCCTCCTGGAAGCTGGCCCCGGCGCTGGCGGTGGGCAACACGGTCGTGCTGAAGCCGCCGGAGGACGCGCCGCTGGGGCTGCTCCATCTGGCGCGGCTCTTCGAGGAGGCGGGGCTGCCCGAGGGCGTCGTCAATGTGGTGCCGGGGCTGGGGCCGGTCGCCGGTGAGCATCTGGTGCGGCACCCCGGGGTGGACAAGATCAGCTTCACCGGGAGCCCGGTGGTGGGCCGCCGGGTCGCCGAGTACGCGGCGCGCGCCTTCAAGCCGGTCACGCTCGAACTGGGCGGCAAGAGCCCGCAGTTGGTGCTGCCGAACGCCGATGTGGAGGCCGCGGTCGAGGGCTGCGCGCTGGGCCTGTTCACCAATCAGGGGCAGGTGTGTGCGGCCGGTACCCGCATCCTGGTGCACCGGTCCCACCACGCGCGGCTGGTCGAGGGGCTTGCCGCGGCGGCCGAGCGGCATGTGCTCGGCGACCCGTTCGCGGAGGGCACCACGATGGGCTCGCTGATCAACGCGGGCCAGCGGGACCGGGTCCTGGGCTATGTCGAGTCGGCCCGCGAGGAGGGCGCCCGGCTGGTCACCGGCGGCGGGGGCCCGGCCGGGCCGGGGTTCTTCGTCCGGCCGACCGTCTTCGAAGGCACCAACGAGCTGCGGATCGCCCGGGAGGAGGTCTTCGGGCCGGTCGGTGTGGTCATCCCCTTCGACGACACCGAGGAGGCGGTCCGGCTGGCCAACGACACCTCGTACGGGCTGGCGGCGACGCTGTGGACCCGTGATGTGTCCGAGGCGCATCTGCTGGCGCCGCGGCTGCGCGCCGGTTCGGTGGCGGTGAACGGCTGGGCGCCGCTGGACGCCGCGCTGCCGTGGGGCGGGGTCAAGGACAGCGGTATCGGGCGGGAGTTGGGCTGGTCCGGGATTCTCGCCAACACCGAGGAGACGACGGTGTCGATCGTGCTGTGAACCGGCACCCACCGGCTGACCGGCCGGGCCGGTCAGTCGGTGGGACCCAGCCGCCCGGCGCGGTACTCGCGCGGGGTGATGCCGTACCGGGCCTTGAACAGCTTGGAGAAGTAGCCGGCGTCGGTGATGCCCCAGCGCTGGGCGATCCTGCTGATGGGGAGGGACGCCAGCTTGGGGTCGGCGAGGTCGTGGCGGATGCGGACGAGCCGGCGCTGCCGGATCCACTCGGTGACGGTGGTGTGCTCGTGCTCGAAGAGTTTCTGCAACTGCCGTACGGAGATGCGGTGTTCGGCGGCGATCCGCGGCACGGTGAGGAACACGTCGCCGAGCCGGCTCTCCACGGACTCCTGGACGGCGCGCAACTGCTCGTGCCGCAGCGTCGCCGGGTGGGTGGGTTCCTCGGGGCAGAGGTGTTCGGCGAGGGCGGCGTTGATGATCCCGACGAGCGCGTCCGCGAGCTGCGCGTTCCCGGCGAGGCGCCCCGAGGACAGCTCCGCCACCAGTGACTGGACGAAGACGCTGGCGACACCGCTGGCGCCGGTCGCGGCGAGGTGGGAGCCGGCGGTGACACTGCGCAGCCCGTCGCCGCTGAGGTGCACCCACGACCGCGGCACCATCACCACGAGGTTCTCGAACGCCTCGTCGTGGACCAGCTCATAGGGGCGGCTGGTGTCGTAGAAGGCCAGGTGCCCGGGGAGGACGACGGTCTCGTTGCGGCCCTGGGTGATCCGGCAGCGGCCGCGGAGCTGGAGGGCGACCTTGAGCTGCTCGGGGTCGCAGCGGGCGATCATCCGCGCGGTGCGCCGCATCCGCACCGGTGCGGCGATGATCCGGCTGATCACGGTCTCCCCGAGCCGCCAGGGCTCGATGACACCGCCGAACTCGTCCTCGGTGCACAGCGCCGAGGCCTCCAGCGGTACGAAGGCCTCGCTGGACGCGGCGATGAACGCTTCCAGCCCACCGGGCGCGGGTCTCGAATTCCCGATGTCCGTGATGCTCATCCGACCTCCCCTTCCAGGTGGTCCGCGGGCGGTGCACTGCGATGAGCGGTGATGGACGGCACTGTACGCCCGCCCGGTCCGGCGCCCCGGGGTGTGTACCGGCGGGGCACCGGGCGGGCGGCTCAGCCGGTGCCGGTCCCGCCCTCGTGGACGGTGACGGTGGGCTCGATACCGGTGGCCTGGACGACCTCGCGCCAGGCGTCGAACCCGGCCTGGAAGGTGACGACCCCGGCCTCCGGCAGGGCGATCTCGATGGCCTCCAGGATCTCCTCGGGGGTGACACCGAGATCCAGGGCCACCCGGATGTGGCTCTGGATGTGCCCCTTGCCGGCCCGCAGCACGGTCAGGCTCAGGATGAACAGCAGTTCCTTGGTGCGGCGGTCCAGGGTGCGGGGGGCGAGATAGGCGGCCTGCACGAGGTTGTTGGTGGCCTGGAGCACCTCGAAGTCCTGCTTGGCCATGACCTTGTGGTAGTCGAGGACATAGCCGCGCTTGCGCGCCATCTCGTCGATGTACTCCTGCGCGGCGGCGCTGTCGGTGCTGGCCGTGCTGTCGGCGCGGTCGGTGCGGTCGGTGCTCATCGTGCTCCTGTGGTCGGGGTGGGGGCCGGGGTCGGCAGGGCGGGGGTGAGGATGCGGTTGCTCTGGCGGACCAGCAGGTCTCTGACGTGGGTGCGGAAGACGGTGAAGTCCGGGTCGGCGGCCAGTTCGGCGCGGCGGCGGGTGCGATCCTCCAGGCTGTCGTAGCTCCAGAGGTAGACCAGGGTGTTCAGCTCGCCGATCTCGGTGGTGTAGAAGCCGAGCAGGCCGCCGAGGATGCGGGTCTGGGGTTCCCGGCCGTACTCGTCCCACAGGCGGGCGTACTTGGCCGCGGCGCCCGGCTTCACCACGTAGTCGCGCTCTTCGATGATCATGATGTGCCTCCGGCGGCCGCGGGCAGGGGCGTCAGGTGCCGCTGCTGCGGATCGCGGGTTCCGGTGTCGGTACGGGGGGCGAGCAGTCGCTCGAAGTCGTCGCTGAGCCAGCCGAGTTCGGCGGGCCGGGCGACCGCGGCGAGATAGCGGTCGGGGCGGATCAGGGCCACGGTGCCGGGCTGGGCGGCGAACCAGTCGCGCAGCGCGCCGTCGATGTCCTCCACCACCACCGCGTCGGTGCCGGAGACGGGCCGCTCGGTGCGGGAGCGCCCGGAGCGGGGCTCCACCACCGTGACGTAGCGGGTGCCGAGGCGGTCCCAGAAGGCGCGGGAGGCGGGGTCGAGGTGGACCACGGGGTCGGTGCCGTAGCCGACGAGGGCGAACCAGGGGCCGAGTACCTCGTCCAGGAGCACCGCCCGCCCGTCGGAGGTCTCCACCTTGGGCTGGATGACCATCCTGCCGACCGCGGAGTCCTTGGGCACCGGCTGCCCGCGGTGCAGCACCACGCCGCGGGTGTAGCGGGGCATCGGTTTGAAGCGCATCTGGAGGATCCAGTCGCGAACCGACGGTGCCACGGTGAGGCCGCGGAAGAGGGTGTCGCGGGTGCGGGCGATCCAGGTGTTGGTCGGGGAGAGGATCCGGCCGAGGGCGTCGGAGAGGCCGACGGTCGCCTTGGCGTGCTCGCGGCGCTCGGTGTCGTAGGTGGAGAGGATGCGCGGGTGGGCCCGTCCGGTGACCACCGCGGCGAGTTTCCAGGCGATGTTGGTGGCGTCGCGGATGCCGGTGTTCATACCCTGCCCGGCCCACGGCGGCATCAGATGGGCGGCGTCCCCCACCAGGCAGACCCGGCCGTCGAGGAAGCGGGCGGCGAGGCGGGAGTGGTGGGTGTAGACGCGGGCCCGGATGATGTTGAGCGCCGCCGGGTCGGGCACGTGCCCGGTGAGCAGCTCGCGGACCTTCTCCGGCCGGAGCATCGCCTCGGCGTCCTCACCGGGGAAGAGCATGAACTCCCAGCGGCGGTAGTTGTACGGCAGGTCCAGGCAGACGTAGGGCCGCCGCGGGTCGCAGTGCAGGCCGGTGTAGGGGGCGTCGAGCGGGTCGTTGTCGCATTCGATGACGACCCACTTGCGGGGGTGGGTGTCGCCGACGAGGGGGACGCCGAGGAGTTCGCGGACGGTGGAGCGGCCGCCGTCGGCGCCGACCACGTAGTCGGCGTGCACCACGGCCGGCTCGCCGTCGGGTCCGGTCAGGTGCAGCCGTACCTCGGTGCCGTCCTGTTCCAGGTCGGTGAGTTCGTGGCCGAGGAGGGACCGCACCTGCGGGTAGCGTTCCAGGCCGGTGCGCAGGGTGCGTTCGGCGAGCTGCTGCATGAAGATGTTCCGCCGCGACCAGCCGAACTCCCGGGTGTCGGGGCGGATATGGGCGAAGCAGTGGCCGTCGGCTCCGAACATCTTCAGCGAGACGTTCTGGATCATGTCGGCGAGCATCTCCTCGGCGAGGCCGACGCCCTGGAAGCTGCGCAGGCACTCGTCGTCCATACCGACGGCGCGCGGGTAGTCGATGATGTCGGTGCTGCGGTCGATGAGGAGGGTGCGTACCCCGTATCCGCCGAGGTAGTTGGCGACGGTGGCGCCGCAGGGGCCGGCGCCCACGATGGCGACTTGGGCGCGGTACTCGCTGGTGGCGGTCATCGGGACACCTCCGGGCTGGTGAGGAACTGCTCGATCGCGGCGGAGAAGAGGTCCGGGGCGTCGTCGTGGACGTAGTGGCCGGCGCCGGGGATCTCCAGGGTGCGCACCCGCGGGTTGCGTTCGGCCATGGCGCGGGCGGTGGCCGCGGGCAGGAAGTCGGAGGCGCCGCCGCGGATGACGAGGGTGGGGCAGCGCAGCGCCTCGACGTACGGCCACAGGTCGACCTGGCGGGCCGGGTCGGGGTCGAGGCGGGCGGTGGCGATGCCGTGCAGGTCGAACTTCCACAGCCAGCGGCCGCAGGTGCCGGGCCGCAGGGTGTGCCGGATGCGGGATTCCAGTGCCTCGGCGGTGATCCCGGGGCGGACGCTACGCCAGTAGGCGCGGGCCGCGTCCAGGGTGGCGAACTCGGCCGGGGTGCTTGCCACTTCGCGTTTGACGCGTTCGGCTCCCGCTCCGGTGAGGGAGGAGCCGGGGCCGATGTCCTCGATGATCGCGGCGGTGACGCGGTCGGGGTGCCGGGCGGTGTAGACGTAGGCGATGGTGCCGCCCATGGAGTGGCCGAGGAGGAGGAAGCGGTCCAGGCCGAGGCGGTCGGCGAACTCCTCCAGGTCCGAGACATAGGCCTCGGTGTAGTACTCGCCACTCGGGTCCCAGTCGCTGTCGCCGCGGCCGCGGGTGTCCAGGGCGAGGATGTGGTGGCGGTCGGCGAGACGGGCGGCGAGCGGGTCGAAGGTGCGGGCGTAGCTGCGCAGGCCGTGCAGCATGACGAGGGCGGGCCGGCCGGGCTCGCCCCATTCCACGTAGTGGGCGCCGAGACCGTTCAGGGTGGTGAAGCGGTCGGTGCCGTGCGGGCCGGGGCCGGCCGGCGACGGGCCGGCGCCCGCCGGTCGGCCGGCGCCGGAGGATCTGCTGGTCATCTCAGTGCAGTCCGTCCTGGCCCTGGATGGTGTCCGCGGCGATGCCGCCGAGCCTGGCGTGCAGTCGGCCGCGGGTGGCGAAGGCGAAGATGACCACGACCTCGTCGGGGTGCGGGGTGTCGTCGAAGCTGACGGTGGCGGTGTCGTAGTGGGAGCGGACGTAGAGGGCGTCCTTGTGGGCGAGCGGGATGTCGATGACGGTGCCGGGGGCGCCGCGTTTGCCGGTGGAGGGCACCCATGCCTTGCCGCCGCCGACGGCGTCCCGCACCGGGTCGGCGAAGACGGCGGTGAGGAAGGCGTTGCCGTGCTCGTACTCGCCGTTGACGCCGACCAGGCAGGCCTTGCCGTAGCTCTCGATGGCGCGGTCGCCGGCGGCTTCGGTGATGCGGCGGCCGAACTCCTCGCCCAGCTTGGGGGATTCGGCGATGATCTGGTCGAGGTTCTCGCTGAAGCGGCCGGCGTAGGGGTTGCGGACGGCGCAGGCGATGACGATCTTGCGGACGGGGTCGCCGTCGGCGAGCACTCCGGTCTCGTTGGCGAGGGTGTCCTCGATCTGGGTGAACCACTTGCGGATGTGGTACCCGGCGAAGTTGGGGTCGGGCATGGTCAACTCCTGGGGCGGGGAAGGGATTTGGGGGATTCTCGGCGGGGGGCGGCGCGGGGTCAGTCGCGGAGGGGTTCGATGTCGATGGGTTCGCTGGGGGCGCCGTACAGGCCGAGGATGCGTTTGCCTTCCTCGTCGTCGGTGACGGTCTCGTGGAAGAACTCGAACCGGTTGCCGTCCGGGTCGGTGAAGTAGAGGCCGAAGCCCACCTTGTGGTCGGTGGTCTTCACCACGGGCACGTTCTTGGCGAGGAGCATTCCGTAGAGGCGGCGCCACTCGTCCAGGTCGCCCTCGACCTCCAGGCCGTAGTGCTGGAGCCCGACGCCGCCGGGTGCCGCGCCTTCCTCGGCGCGGATGAGGGCGATGTCGTGGTGCTTGACCCCGAACGACAGGAACACCCACTGCGGGCCGCGGGCGGTGATCTCCATCCCGAGGACGTCCACGTACCAGGCGGCGGAGGCCTCCGGGTCGCGGACGAACAGCGAGAGGTGGGTGCGGCGGACCCGCGGCTTGAGGTCGCGCACTCCGTGGCCGGTGATGGGGGTGGGCTCCTGGTGCTCGCCCAGCATGTCCTCGTCGGGGTCGATGCCGTCCGCCCCGGTGGGTGTGGCGGTGTGCTGGTCCATGGTCAGTGTCCTTCCGGGGCCGGGGCGGTGAACGGTGTCCAGGCGACGTCGGTGATCTCGCTGAACTCCCGCCATTCCTTGGTCCAGTTGCGTCCCGCGTCGGTGGAGCGGAAGAGGTGGCCGTACTTGGTTCCGGCGAAGGCGAGTTCCGGGGTGGCGGGGTGGACGCCGAAGGCCCACACGGTGGAGTTGGCGGGCACGTCCAGGGACGCCTCCTGCCAGCTCTGTGCCAGGTCGGTGGAGCGGAAGATCCTGGTGGTGGTGCCGGGGGTGGCGTCGCCGATGCCGAGCAGCAGTTCGTTGGTGCCGGGTATCTGCTTGACGAGGCGGGTGTAGTAGATGCCCCACTGCTCGCGGGTGTCGGTACGGGTCCAGGTGCGGCCGTCGTCCTGGCTGACGAAGAGGGCGTTGACGACGGCGACGATGATGGTCTTGGGCGGGCCCTCGACGACCAGCACGCAGTGGATGTCGGAGTTGGTGACGCCCTGGGGCAGGGTGGCGGGGGTGCCGTCGACGCGCTCCCAGGTGTCGCCGCGGTCGTCGCTGCGCCAGAGCCCGCCTTCCTCGATGCCGAACCACAGGGTCTTGCCGTCGTAGCGGTCGACGGTGGCGGTGAGGACGCGGGGCTTGTTGACGCCGGCGCAGAACTCGGGGATCTCCGGGGGCAGTCGGTCCCAGCTCGCGCCGCCGTCGGTGGTGCGGAAGAAGGCGGCGCGGGAGGGTGCGCCGGTGCCGGCCAGCATGAAGTCGGGGTCGCCTGGGTCGATGGCCAGTGACCAGATGGTCTGGTCGTTCATGGGTGATTCGACGCGCTGCCAGGTGACTCCGGCGTCGTCGCTGCGTGCCAGGCCCGCGTCGGCGCCGGCGAAGACGACGTTCGGTTCCTGCGGGTGGACGGCGAGGCAGCGTACGACGGCGTCGAACTCCAGGGCCTGGCGCAGGCCGATGCGGGACCAGGTGGCGCCGTCGTCGGAGCTGCGCAGGATGCCCTGCCCGGCGGTGGCGACGAGGATGGTTCCTTCCATGGGTGTGGCTCCTGTCGTGTCAGAGGAAGTCGGTGGAAGTCGGCGGACGTCAGAGGAAGATGCCGCGGGTGAGTCCGCCGTCGATGCCGAGGGATTCGCCGGTGATGGCGGCGGCCCGCGGGGAGGCGAGGAAGCTGATGGTCTGGGCGACCTCGGTGGCCTCCAGTACCCGGCGGATCGGGGTGCGGGCGGCGTAGTCGGCCTCGACCTCGTCGGGGGTGATGCCGCGCTTGGCGGCTTCCTTCTCGTACAGCTCGTGGATGTGTTCGGTCTCCACCACGCCGGGGTGCACGGTGTTGACGGTGATGCCGGAGGGGCCGAGCTGGTCGGAGAGGGCCTTGGTCATATGGACGACGGCGAGGTTGCGCATCCCGGAGAGGGCGTGGCTGGAACGGCCGGTCAGTCCACCGATGTTGACGATGCGGCCGTAGCCGTTCGCCGCCATGTGCGGGGCGACGGCCTGGGCGCAGCGGAAGTAGCCGACGACCTTGGTGTCGAGGTCGGCGAGCAGCAGCTCGGGGTCGGCTTCGGCGACGGAGTTGCGTACCAGTCCGGAGGGGGCGGCGGCGCCGTTGACGAGGATGTCGACGCGGCCCAGTTCGGTGGCGGCGGCCTCCACCATGGCGCGTACGGATTCGGTGCTGGTGGTGTCGGAGGCGAGGGGGACGACGCGGCCGCCGGTCTCGGCTTCGATGTCCTTCGCGGTCTGCTGCAGGACGGGCAGGCGGCGGGCGGTGATGACGACGGTGGCGCCTTCGGCGGCCAGTTCGCGGGTGACGGCGCGGCCGATGCCGAGGCTGCCGCCGGTGACGATGGCGACTCTGCCGTTCAGTTCGAGATCCACGGATAACTCCCGTAGTGGGTGGGGTGGTTGGGGGTTGTCAGTCGAGGTTGACCCAGACGCTCTTGACCTCGGTGTAGAGGTCGAGCACCTTGCGGCCCATCTCCCGGCCCCAGCCCGACTGCTTGAATCCGCCGAACGGCGATGCGGGATCGGTGAGGTTGTAGCAGTTGATCCAGACGGTGCCGGCCTGGAGTTCGTCGGCGATGCGGTGGGCGTGGCCGAGGTCGGAGGTCCAGATTCCGGCGGCCAGCCCGAACGGGCTGTCGTTGGCCTTGGCCACCAGGTCGTCCACGTCGTCCCAGGCCATGGCGGCGAGCACCGGGCCGAAGATCTCCTCCTGGACGATGCGCATCCCGTGGTCGGCCTGGACGAAGACGGTGGGTTCCAGGAAGTAGCCGCCGGCGTGCCGCTCGCCGAGGTCGGGCCGTCCGCCGCCGGCGGCGATCCGGGCGCCCTGCTCCTGCCCGGAGGTGACATATCCGGTGACCCGCTCGTACTGCCGGGCGGAGACCAGGGGGCCCATCTCGGTGGCCGGGTCGCTGCCGGGGCCGACGACGATCTTCCGGGCGCGTGCGGAGACGGCGTCCATGACCTCGTCGAAGATCTCGCGGTGGACGTAGAGGCGGGAGCCGGCGGTGCAGGTCTGGCCCTGGTTGAAGAAGATCGCGTCGGCGGCGGCTTCGGCGACGGCCTGCGGGTCGGCGTCCGGGAGGACGATGTTGGGTGATTTGCCGCCGAGTTCGAGCGAGACCTTCTTGAGGTTCCCGGCCGCGGCCCGCACGATGGCCCGCCCGGTCTCGGTGGAGCCGGTGAACGCGACCTTGTCGACGCCGTCGTGCGCGGCGAGCGCGGCCCCGGCGGTGGCACCCCGCCCGGTGACCACATTGACCACCCCGTCCGGGACCCCGGCCTCCGCCAGCAGTTCGGCCAGGCGCAGGGTGCTCAGCGGTGTCTCCTCGGCGGGCTTCAGTACGACGGTGCAGCCCGCCGCCAGCGCGGGCGCCAGCTTCCAGCACGCCATCGACATGGGCAGGTTCCACGGCACGATCAGGCCGACCACGCCCACCGGTTGCAGGGTGGTGTAGTTCAGTACCCGCAGGCCGCCGCGCGGGGAGACCGGGATGGTGCTGCCTTCCAGCTTGCTGGGCCAGCCCGCGAAGTAGCGGAACAGCTTGACGCTGGTGCCCACGTCCACGGCCCGGGCCAGGGTGACCGGCTTGCCGTTGTCCCGGGACTCCAGCAGCGCCAACTCGTCGCCGTGGGCCTCGATCACATCGGCGATCCGGTGCAGCAGCGCACCCCGGTCCATGGGGCTCATCCGCCGCCAGGCCGCACTGCCGAACGCCCCGCGGGCCGCCGCCACCGCCCGGTCGACGTCGGCGGCGTCGCCCTCGGCGACCGTGGCCAGTACGGTGCCGGTGGCCGGGTCGACGGTGTCGAAGGTGCGGCCGGAGGCGGCCTGCACCCACTCGCCGCCGATGAGCATCGGGCGCGGCCGGGACACGAACCGCTCCACCGACTCGTTGTTGCTGTGCATCGCTGTCCTTTCGGGGACGGCCCGCGGCCGCCGCGTCAACTACGGGTGCTACAGAGCCATTTCGATGAGCTGGGGGCCGCCCTCGGCCAGCGCGCGGGCGAGTTCGCGCCGCAGTGCCTCACCGGTCTCCACCCGGGCCGCGGGCACGCCGTAGCCGCGGGCCAGCCCCTGCCAGTCGAACGCCGGGTCGGCCAGGCTGGTGAGCGCCGCGGCGTTGGGGCCGGGCTCGGTCTGGCCGTGCCGGGCGAGTTCGGTGCGCAGCACGTTGTAGGTGCGGTTGGAGGCGATGAGGGTGACCACGGGCAGTTGCTCGCGCGCCATCGTCCACAGCGCCTGGATGGTGTACTGGGCGCTGCCGTCGGACTGGAGGGCGATCACCTTGCGGTCGGGGGCGGCGATCGCGGCGCCCACCGCGGCGGGCAGGCCCTGGCCGATGGCGCCGCCGGTGTTGGTGAGCGTGGTGTGCCGGGCGGCGTTCGCGGAGGCCGTGAAGAAGGGGTAGCCGCAGGTGCCGCCCTCGACGGAGACGATCGCGCGCTCCGGCAGCAGCGCGGAGACGATCCGGCCGACGGCCTGCGGGGTGAGCGGCCCGCCCGGCAGTTCGGTGTCGGTGGCCGCGCTGGTGCTCAGCGTCGCGGTGGGCGCGGGTGCGCCGAGGGCGTCGGCGAGGGCCTGGAGTGCGCGGGCGCCGTCCTCCTCGGGGGTGCTCAGTACCGCGACGCTGTCCTCGGGTGCCAGCAGGCTGGGGATGCCTTCGTAGCCGAAGTAGGCGACGGGTTCCAGGGCGCCGGCGAGGATGACGATCTCGGCGTCGGCGAGGGCCGCGATGGCGGTCTCGGGGAAGTAGGGCAGCCGGTCGAGGTCGGGCAGGCCGCCACCGCGTTCGGCGGCGGCGGGGTAGGTCTCGCTGTAGAGGGTGGCGCCGGTCGCCGCGGCGATCCGGGCGGCGGCGAGCTGGCCCCGTTCGCCGAGCGCCGGTCCGCCGAGGAGGACGACGGCCCGCTCACCGTCCCGCAGCCGCTTGGCGATCGACTCGATGACACCGCTGTCCACCTGGCGCCGCCGCGGCAGCGGCGGCAGTTCCACGTCGATCGGGGCGGGCAGGACCTCCTGCTGGAAGTCGGCCGGGGCGATCAGGGTGGCGCCGCAGCCAGGCGGGGTGTTCGCGGCGGCGACGGCCTCGGCGGTCAGCCGGGCGAGGTCCGCGGCCGAGCCGGCGGTGCCGACCCAGCCGGAGACGGGGCGGGCCAGCGAGACGATGTCGGAGGTGAGCGCGGCGTCGTAGGGGAGGTGCCAACTGGCGTGGTCCCCGATGACGTTGAGGATCGGCGAGTGGGCGCGGCGGGCGTTGTGCAGGTTGGCGATGCCGTTGGCGAATCCGGGGCCGAGGTGGAGCAGGGTCATGGCGGGCTTTCCGGCGATCCGGGCGTAGCCGTCGGCGGCGCCGGTGCACACCCCCTCGAAGAGGCCGAGCACCGCCCGCACTCCGGGGACCGAGTCCAGGGCGGAGACCAGCGGCATCTCGGTGGTGCCCGGGTTGGCGAAGCAGACCTCAACGCCGGAGGCCGCGGCGGTCTCGACGAGGACCTCGGCGCCGGTCGTCCCGCCGCTCCGGTTCGCCTGCCAGCCGGTCGTTCGGTCACTCATGGGACTGCCTCTCTGCGGTCTTGGTACGGGGCGCGGGGCCGGGCGCCGGTGCTTCGGCGGCGGTGGCGGTGGCGGGTACCGGGATGGCGGTGAGGTCGCGGCCCTTGGTCTCGCCGGCCCAGAACATGGCCGTCGCGGTCAGCGCCAGCATCGCCACGACGAAGATCAGGATGGGGACGACGGAGCCGGTGGCGGCGAGCAGTCCGACGCCGAGGAGCGGGGCGACGGAGCCGCCGAGGACGGTGGCGGTCTGGTAGCCGAGGGAGGCGCCGCTGTAGCGGACCTCGGTGGGGAACAGCTCCGCGAAGAAGGCGGAGGTGCCGCCGGTGATGATGCCGTCGGCGATCAGTCCCACCGTCATCACCACGATGATCACCGAGTGGTGGCCGTTCCCCATCCAGAGGAAGCCGACCGGTACCCACACCGCGGCGAGCACCACTCCGATCAGTGTGGTCGCCCGGCGCCCGATGATGTCGGAGAGCCGGCCGGCGGCGATGATCGTGACGAACCAGAAGACGGAGCCGATGGTCAGCGCGTTCAGCACGTCCGCCTTGGGCACGCCCACCGTCTCCACGAGGTAGGTGAGGCCGAAGATGCCGAAGGCGTAGTAGGTGGCCTTCTCGCCGATGCAGGCGAAGAGGGCGAGCAGTACGGCTTTGCGGTGCTGCCGCAGGACCGTGCCGAGGGGGCTCTTCGGCTGCTCGGTCCGCCGTTCCGCGGCCTGCTGGTACAGCGGGGACTCCTCGACGGAGCGCCGCAGGTAGTAGCTGACGACGATGAGGACCGCGGAGAGGGCGAAGGGCAGGCGCCAACCCCAGGCGGTGAAGGCCTCGTTGCTCATGGCCGAGGCCATGATCCACAGCACCGCGGTGGAGAGCAGGCTGCCGAGCGGTCCGCCGGCCTGTCCGCAGCTCGCCCAGAATCCGCGCCGCTCCCGGTCGCCGTGCTCGGTGATGAGAAGGACGGCGCCGCCCCATTCGCCGCCCAGGGCCAGGCCCTGCGTCAGGCGGCACAGGGTGAGCAGGATCGGTGCGGCCACGCCGATGGTGGCGTAGGAGGGGATGGCGGCGATGAGCAGGGTGGAACAGCCCATCATCAGCAGGCTGATCATCAGGACCCGCTTACGGCCGACGCGGTCGCCGAAGTGGCCGAAGAGCAGACCGCCGACGGGGCGGGCGACGAATCCCACCGCGTAGGTGACCAGCGCCAGCAGGGCGCCCACCAGCGGGCTCCGGTCCGGGAAGAACACGGTGTTGAAGACGGTGGCCGCCGCGGAGCCGTACAGGAAGAAGTCGTAGAACTCGATGGCGGTGCCGGCCATGCCGGAAACGACCGCTCTGCGCAGGCTGCGGGGTGTGCGCTGCCGCGCCGACCGCATCGGGGTGTCGACCTGGGCCACGTGCTCTCCTCCCTAGGGCGTGCACTATGCGCACTCGCATGTTCGTATGGTGCACGCAATGTAGAGTCGGCGATCCCGCGGGGTCAAGAGGTGGGGGAGAGCGGAGGCAGGGGCGGCCGGGGAAAGGCGGTGCCCTAAAGTGAGCGCATGAGCGGAAGTGCCCACGGCGCCGTGGAGGAGAGCGTTCCGGACAGCTCAGGGACCAAGCGCCCCAGCCAGCCGCCCGCCCAGACCCTGGTCAGAGGGCTGGCCGTGCTGCGCACCGTCGCCGAATTCCCCCAGGGTGTGACCGTCACCGAGATCGCCCAGCGCACCGGGCTGCACCGGACGGTGGTCCACCGGCTGGTCAACACCCTTGCCACCGAAGGCTTTGTGGCCAGGACCGCGGACGGCTCCTACGCACCCGGCCGGGAGCTGCGCGTCCTGGCCAACCGCGCCAAACCCACCCTGGTCGAGTTCATCCAGCCGTCCCTCCAGCTCCTGGCCGACCGGTACGGCGGGACGGCGATCCTCGCCTTCGCGGAGCCGGACAGCATCCTCGCGGTGGCCACCGCGACCCCGCTCAACGCCGACTACCACCTCGCCTACCGCAAGGGCAGCCGCCACCCCCTGGACCGCGGCGCCGCACCCGACGCCATCCGGGCCGGCCGGGCCGCCGCCGAGGACGATCCGCCCGAGGTCCGCCAGACCCGGCGGCGCGGCTGGACGGTCAGCCATGGCGCGGTGGAACCCGGGGCGCACGCGGTCGCGGCTCCGCTGGCCAGGAACGGGGATGCCCCGGAGGCGTGTGTGATGTTCGTCTCGCATCGCAGCGACAGCATCGCGGAGGCCACCCCCGAGGTGGTCGCCGTCGCCGAGCGCGCCCGCGCCTTCCACCTGGGCTCCGAGGAGTAGGGCACCTCTTCGCGCTCTTGGCGGCGGAGGCCGGCGGAGGTCAGGGCGTGGGCGGGGTCACCGAGGTGAGGTAGGTGGCCGCTTCGGTCCCGGTGTTGAGGTAGCGGTGGGGGCGGGCGGCGTCGAAGGTGAGCGCTTCACCGGCCCGGAGTTCGTACCGCTGGTCGGCGAGGTGCACGGTGACGGTGCCGCTGACGATGTAGGCGCACTCGACCGCGACATGGTTCCACTGCTCCTCGCTGGAGGACTGGCCGGGCTCAAGTGTGCCGAGCAGGACCTCCAGTTGACCGTTGCTCGGGGTCAGGCGCTCGTACTGGACCAGGCCCTTCGGCATCATCAGCCGGGCGCGTTCGCCGGGGCGGCTGTGGTGGGCGGTGAGCGGGGACTGGCCGTTGAAGAGGGCCGCGGTGGACGGGCCGAAGACGGTGCTCAGGGCGCGCAGGGTCTTCAGGCTCGGCTCCCGGAGGCCCCGCTCCACCTGGCTGAGCAGGGTCGCCGACAGTCCGGTCTGCGCCGCGAGGTCGCGCAGGCTCAGGCCCGCTTCGGTTCTGAGGGTGCGTAGCTGATCTCCCATCACGTCCTCAGACTAGCCGAGCAGCGCACACTCTTGTGCACGAATATGCACGCACACTCTCCGAGCCCTACTTCACAGGATCCATATTTTACCTGTTCAGCAAGGTATTGACAGGTGCGCCCCGTTCACTGTTGTGTACCCCCGTAAATAAACGTACTGCCCCCGAGGCCATGGAGAGAGGTGCACCGCCATGAGCGCCGACCGGCAACTGGTGTTTCGCGGAGGAAGACCACTGGCGTTCCTGCCTGTTCTGGTCTTCCTCGCGTTCTGCGTGGTCTTCTTCGTCGTCTTCAAGACGTTCGACATGACGGCACTGGCCGCGGGCGGCGTCATCGCCCTGCTGGTCGGCGCCGTGTTCGCCAAGCCGTACCCGGCCTACTGGTCCGCCGTGACCCGGGGCATCGGCTCCCCCACCGCCGTCACCATCGTGATGATCCTGTTCTGCGTGGGGCTGATGTCCGCGCTGATCAAGGAGACCAATGTGTCCGGCGGGTTCGTGTGGCTCGCCGAGTTCCTCGGTGTCGGCGGCGGCACCTTCACGCTGTTCACCTTTGTCGCGGTGTGCATCATCTCGATGTCGACGGCCTCGTCCATCGGCACCATGTTCACCGCGTTCCCGATCTTCTACCCGGCGGGCGTGCTCCTCGGGGCCCAGCCGGCGTTCCTGGCCGCGGCGATCATCTCCGGCGCGATCTTCGGTGACAACGTCGCCCCGATCTCCGACACCACCGTCATCTCCTCCTCCACACAGACCTTCCGCCGCAAGGACGGCAACGCCGACATCGCCGGAGTGGTGCGCAGCCGCGCCCGCTTCGCGTTCACCGCGGCGGTCCTCTCGGCCGCCGGTTTCTTCGCGCTGGGGGCGTCCGGCCGCTCGACCGACAGCGCGCAGTCCCAGCACCTCCTGGAGAAGGCGTCCGACCCGCTCGCCCTGGTGATGCTGGCGCCGGTGGCACTGATGCTGGTGGTGGCGCTGCGCAGCCGCAACATCTTCAAGGCCGTCACCGTCGGCCTGGTGTCCGGCATCATCACCGGTCTCGCCACCGGGCTCCTCAGCCTCCGCGGCATCGTCGGCGTCACCGACGGGGCGCCGACCGGCTTCCTGATCACCGGCGTCGGCGACATGCTCAGCGTGATCGCCCTGGTGGTGACCGTGTTCGGCATCATGGGCGTGCTGACCGAGGCCGGCATCCTCGACTGGCTGGTGAGCACACTGACCGGCAGCCGGCTGGCGCAGACCCCGCGGGGCGCGGAACTGGCGATCGGCATCGGGATCTCCGGCACCACCCTGCTGTTCGGCGGGGTCAACTCGGCCGCGATGCTCACCTTCGGGCCCGTCGCCGACGAGATCGGCGGCCGGGTCCGCCTGCACCCCTACCGGCGGGCGGTCGTCATGGACTGCTTCGCCATGGGCATCGCCGCGATCGTGCCGGTACTGAGCGCCTATCTGTTCATCGGCGCACAGCTCACCACCGGCATCAAGAACGTTCCCGCGCTGGCCACCACGGACATATTCGTCGCCATGCTCTACCCCCTGATCCTCACCGCCGTCATGATCGTCGCGGCGTTCACCGGCTGGGGCCGCCGCTTCGAGGGCGCCGACGGCGTCGAGCTGAAGGAGCCCGAGCCGGAGCGCACCCCGGCCGCGGCCTGACCCCTCCCCCGCAGATCCCCACCGGACGACTCTGGAGCCCACATGGACCGCAACACGGTCGACTGGCGCGGCTACATCCCCGCCATCACCACACCGTTCACCCGCGACGGGGCACTCGACCTCGACGCGCTGCACGTACAGGTGGCATGGCTCGCCGAGGAGGGCATCCAGGGCGCCATCCTGGCGGGGACCAGCGGCGAGTGGTTCTCCATGTCCGCGCCGGAACGCGCCGCGCTCTTCGCGGCGGGCGCCGAGCACCGCAGCGGCGCGTTCCCCGTCATCGGCTCCTGCAACGCCTTCACGCCCGACGAGGCCATCGCCCACGCCCGCGCCGCCGAGGCGGCCGGCCTCGACGGCATCCTCCTCACCCCGCCGCCGTACATCGTGCCCAACCGCAAGGAGATCGCCGCGTTCTACCGGGCGGTGAGCGACGCCACCGACATCCCGATGACCGTGTACAACTGGCCGCGCGGCTGCGTCGTCGACATGGACGTCGAACTCCTCGGTGAACTCGCGCAGTTGGAGAACGTCGTGGCGATCAAGAACTCCACGGGCGACTTCGCCGGCTTCCTCGCCGGGATGTACGCCCTGGAGAGCGAGGTGCGCTACTTCGGCCTGCCGACCAACGCGCTCGGCGCCGACCTGGCGATCCTCGGCCACGGCGACGGGCTGATGGGCACCGGCGGCATCCTCGGCCGCGACCAGGCCGACTTCTGGAACGCCGTCGACGCCGGGGACCGGGAGCGCGCGATCCGCCTCGGCCAGAAGGACCGTGTCTATATGGACGCCTGGTTCCGGCCCGACTACGGCGTCCAGTTCGGCAACCAGCAGGCCATCATCAAGACCGCGCTGCGGCTGCGCGGCCTCCCCGCCGGATTCGTCCGCTCCCCGCTGCTGGAACTCACCCCCGAGGAGGTCACCCGCGTCGAGGCGACCCTGCACCAACTCGGCATCGAGACCGTCGCCCTCGCCGATGAGTGAGCGCTACGACGTCCTGGTCGTCGGCGGGGGACTCCTCGGCTGCCTCACCGCGTGGATGGCCGCCCGCGACGGCGCCCGCGTCCTGCTCGCCGAGAAGGACCAGGTCAACCAGCACGCCTCGGGGCAGAACGCGGGCAGCCTCCACTTCCAGCTCGAATACCGGATGGTCGAGGACGGTGAGGAGGCCGCCCGGGTCGCGGCGGAGGCCATGCCGCTGCACCTGGACGCGGCCGCCATGTGGGCCCGCCTGGAGGACGAGATCGGCGAGTCCCTCGGGGTGCGCCAGACCGGCGGGCTGATGGTCGCCGAGAACGCGGACCAGGTCGGCACCCTGGAGTTCAAGGCCGAACTGGAACGCTCCTGGGGCCTGGACGTCCGCACCCTCGACCGCGCCGAACTCGACACCGTCGCGCCCTACCTCTCCCGGGACATCGTCGCGGCCAACCTCAGCGCACTGGAGGGCAAGGCCGACGCGCGGATCGCGGCGCCCGCGGTGGGCCGCGCCGCCGTCGCCGCCGGGGCGGAGGTGTGCACCCGGTCCCGGCTGACCGCCGCCGAACACGGCACGGCCGGATGGGACATCACCCTCCAGATCACGGACCGCACGGGGCGGGCGCGGGCCCGGCGGGTGCGGGCGGGCGCGGTGGTGATCGCCGCCGGGGTGTGGACGACCGAACTGGGCCAGGTCTTCGGCGCCGAACTGCCGACCGTCCCGCTCGCCCTCACCATGACGGTCACCTCGAAGGTCCCCGCCCTCATCCCCCACCTCGTGCAGCACGCGGGCGCCCGGCTGTCGCTGAAGCAGTCACTCGACAACACCGTTCTCATCGGCGGGGGTTGGCCCGCCCGGCTGATGCGGGACGCGGACGGAGCCCCGCAGTTCGACCGCAAGCACCAGCTCATCCCGCAGTCCGTCGCCGGCAACGCCCGCGCCGCCGTGACCACCGTTCCCGCCCTGGACCGGGTACCGGCCGTGCGCAGTTGGGTCGGCACCACCACCGTCGCCCCCGACCAACTCCCGCTCGTGGGCGCGGTCAACGGCGCGCCGGGCGTGTTCGTCGCCACCGGCGGATCGGCGTTCACCCTGGGCCCCAGCTTCGCGCGGGTACTGACCGGCCTGATCGGCGGGCGCCCACCGGACATCGACCTCGCCCCGTACGCCCCGGCCCGCTTCGCTGAAGGGAGCACCCCATGACCAGGAACGCGCCCTGGCGCCGCACCGCGCAGGAGCGCGGGGCGGCCGTGACGATCCTCGTGGACGGCGAACCGGTGCCCGCCCGCACCGGCGAGACCGTCGCTGCGGCCATGCTCACCGCGGGCGCCGCCTTCGAACGGGACCGTACCGGGACGCCCCGTGCCCCGCTGTGCAACATGGGGACCTGCTTCGAGTGCACCGCCACCGTCGACGGCCGGCCGCTGACCCGCACCTGCCTCGTCCCGGTGTGCGAAGGCACGGTCGTCGAGACACCGGGGAGGCTGTGATGGGCCAGACCAGGATGTTCGACCTCGCGATCGTCGGGGCCGGACCGGCGGGGATGACGGCCGCGCTCACCGCGGCCGGTCATGGACTCGATGTGGTCGTCGTGGACGAGCAGCAGCGGGCGGGCGGGCAGATCTTCCGCCAGCCGCCCGAGGCCTTCACCGGGAGCGTGCTGCACCCCACCGCCGGCTATGAGTGGGCCACCGGCCTCATCCGGCGCTTCGAGGCGGACAAGCGACTCACCACCCTCTTCGGCTGGTCCGCGATCGGCGTGCTGCACGACGACGCCCTGCCGGACGGCCTGAGTGTGGCCGTCAACCACCCCGAGGACGGCACCCGTACGCTCCTGGCGCGGCGGCTGCTGATCGCCACCGGCGCCTATGACCTGCCGGTCGCCTTCCCCGGCTGGACACTGCCGGGCGTGATGACCGCCGGCGCGGTGCAGACCCTCGTCAAGGCGCAGCGGATCGCCCCCGCCGGCGGAGTCGTCCTGGCCGGGGCCCATCCGCTGCTGCTGCTGGTGGCGGACCTGCTGGTGCGCAACGGTGTGCGGGTCAGCGAGGTCGCCTTCGCACAGAGCATCCCGACACCGGCCGCCATGCTCGGGGCGCTCGGCGCGGTCCCCGGCCATCTGCGGATGCTCGCGGAGACCGGCGGAATCCTGGCCCGGCTGGTACGCGACGGGGTGCGCGTCTCCTCCCGGACCGTGGTGACCGCCGCCCACGGCACGGACCAGGTCACCCGGGTCGAACTCGCCCGCACCGACCGCCGCTGGAAGGTCACCGGCACCCCCCGCGAGGTCGACGCCACCCATCTGGTGCTGGGCTACGGCTTCTCCGCCTCCACCGAACTCGCCCGCCAACTCGGCTGCGACCTGGTCTACGACTCCCCCAAGGGCGGCTGGATCGTCGCCCACGACGGGCGGCTGCGGACCTCCGTCCCGGAGGTCTTCGTCGCGGGCGAGCCCACCGGGGTCGCGGGCGCCGACCAGTCCCGGGCCGAGGGCGAACTCGCGGGCCTGGCCGTCGCCGCCGACCTCGGCCGTGCGGTACCGCCCGCGGAACTGGCCGCGGCGGAACGCGGTGTCCGCTCGGCGGCTCGCTTCTCCACTGTGGTGCAGCGGATGTTCGAGCCGGTCCGGGCGGCGCTCGGCGACCTCGCCGGACCGGACACCACGGTGTGCCGCTGCGAGTTGGTCACCCGCGCCACCCTGGACGACTTCCTCGAAGCCTCGCCGTTCGTCAGCGACATCAACGCGGTCAAGCTCTCCTGCCGCCCCGGTATGGGCCCCTGCCAGGGCCGTTACTGCGAGAACACCGTGGCCGCGATCCTGGCCTCGGCCCGGGACCAGCCGCCCCAGCTCGGTGGCCGCTTCTCCGCCCATCTGCCGATCAAACCGGTACCCGTCGGAGACCTCCGCACCCTCGACTCGCCACCGGACCAGACAGGAGACGGCGGCCTGTAGATCGTCGCCCTGAGTGGAGGCGCTTCGGTCTCGCGGGCGCTGCCTTCAGGGCGGTGGTGTGGGGTGGGCGAGGCCGAACCGGTAGGCGGCGATGACGAGTCCGGCGCGGTCGCGGGCTTCGAGTTTGCTCAGCAGGTGGCCGATGTGGGTCTTGACGGTCTTCTGGGAGATGGTGAGTTGATCGGCGATCTCCTTGTTGGTAAGGCCGCGGGCGACCAGCGCCAGGGTCTCGGTCTCGCGCGGAGTGAGAACGTCCGGCGCCGCGGCCCGGGGCGTGGGACCGGCGAGGTAGGTGTCGACGAACCGGTCGAGGACCTGGGGCGCGAACAGGGCCTCGCCGTCCCGGGTACGGCGGATGGCATCGGTGAGCTGATCGGGGCGGGAGTCCTTCAGTACGAAGCCGGCCGCTCCGGCTCGCAGGGCTCCGGTGAGGTACTCGTCGTGGTCGAACATGGTGAGCACCAGGACCCGGGTGTGACCGAGGGCGGGGTCGGTGGTGATGCTCCGGGTCGCGGTGATGCCGTCGGCGCCGGGCATCCGGATGTCCATGAGCACTACGTCCGGGGCGAGTTGACGGGCAGCCACAAGGGCCTCCTCGCCGTCGCCCGCGTGCCCGGTGACCGACAGATCGGGTTCGGCGTCGATGATCCGGGCGAGGCTGTGCCGCAGCAGAGGCTGGTCGTCGACGATGAGCACGGTGGTCGGGGTGCTGGTACTCGGGGTGCCGGTATTCGGAGGACTCGGGGTGGTCATGGTCGCGGTACTCATGCTCGTGGTGTTCGTGGTCGCGGTGTTCATGCTCGTGGTGGTCATGCTCGTGGTGGTCATACGGGGATCGGGTCGGGTAGGCGGGCGGCGAGGTGGAAGCCGGTACCGGTGGGCTCGGCGCGGAGTGTTCCGCCGAGATTCTCCGCGCGTTCCCGCAGCCCTATGAGGCCGTGTCCGGCGCCGGGGCGTGCGGTCCAGTGGTCGGCGGGGCCGCTGTCGTGGACGCTGACCGCGATGGTGTCGTCGTCCCGGTCCACCCGCACCACCACATGCGCGGGGCCCGCGTGCCGGGCGGTGTTGGCGAGTGCTTCGCGCACGATGGCGTGCACGGCCAGTTGGACCCCCGGGGTGACCTCGTGCAGCTTGCCGAGGCGGAGTTCGGCGTCGAGGCCATAGCGTCTTGAGGTCTCGACGAGGGCGGGGAGGTCGTCCAGTCGGGCCGCCGGGTGCAGGGGGGCCGGTGCGGGGGTCTCGTCGCGGAGCAGGCCGAGCATCCGGCGCAGTTCTCTGGTGGCCTCCCGGGAGGCGTCCTCGATATCGGCGAGCGCCGTGGCCTGCTCACTGTCCTGGCCGGTGCCGTGCTCCGTGCGGGCGGCCGCGGCGCGCAGGGTGATCAGGCCGAGGGCGTGCGAGACGAGGTCGTGGAGATCGCGGGCGACGCGGAGGCGTTCCGACTGGACGGCCTGCTGCGCCGCCCATGCGGTCAGGCGCGCCTCGAACTCGCGGCGCTGGCGGCGAGTCCGCAGCCAGGCCCAGAGGATCGTCGCCACCACCGTCACGGCCATGAGGACGAGGACATAGGGCACGGAGTCCGCCGGTCCGCCGAGTGTCAGGCTCCCCAGCGCCACCACGAACAGCACCGCACAGGCGATGGCCCAGGCGGCGGACCTCCACACGGGTCGCGGTTGCTCGTTCATGCCGCGACATTAGCGCGGTGGGCGGGGGTGTGACATCGGACCACGGTCTGACAGACCGGGGGTGTAACTGGCTTGGAAACACCGGGCCGTGGCCCGACGAGGAGCTGCCCTGAGACCTGGTTTCGTCGTCCCCGAAGCCGTCGTGCCG
This sequence comes from Streptomyces sp. NPDC058045, assembly GCF_042885635.1. NCBI lineage: Bacteria > Bacillati > Actinomycetota > Actinomycetes > Kitasatosporales > Streptomycetaceae > Streptomyces > Streptomyces sp. NPDC058045. Next base: position 26,343 of record NZ_JBHVRR010000057.1, read on the forward strand.
AGCACGGCGGAAGACACCGAGCGCAGCGGAGAAGCCGAGCCCGGCGAAGAAGCCGAGCGCTGCGGCGAAGCGGCGGAGAAGGGAAGAAGGGACGAGCGATGGTTGAGCTGGAAGTCCGGGATGTGGTGAAACGGCATCGGGGCCGGGAGGTGCTCCGCGGGGTGAGTTTCACCGCGCGGCCGGGGCGGGTCACCGGGTTCCTCGGCCCGAACGGCGCGGGGAAGTCCTCCACGCTGCGTGTCCTGCTCGGCCTGGACCGGCCCGACGCGGGGCGGGCGCTGGTCGACGGGGTGCCGTTCGCCCGCCTGTCGGATCCGGTGCGCACCATAGGGTCCGTGCTCGACGGTTCGGGGGCGCACCGTTCCCGCACGGGGCGGGCGCATCTGGGCTGGATCGCCGCGGCGGCCGGGGTTCCCCGTCGCCGGGTGGACGAGGTCCTCGATCTGGTGGGCCTGCACGACGCGGGCCGCAGACGGGTCGGGGGCTACTCCCTGGGCATGGGGCGGCGGTTGGGGCTTGCGGCGGCACTGCTGGGTGAGCCGGCCGCGCTGGTCCTGGACGAGCCGGTCAACGGCCTCGACCCGGAGGGCATCCGCTGGATTCGCACCTTCCTGCGCGAGTACGCCGACGCCGGGCACACCGTGCTGCTGTCCAGCCATCTCATGAGCGAGGCGGCGGAGACCGTCGACGATGTGGTGATCCTCGACCAGGGCCGGATCGCCGCGACGGGGTCCCTCGCCGAAGTCACCGGCTCCCACGGCACGTTGGAGAACGCGTTCTTCTCCCTGACCGGGGGAGGTGCCAGGTGAGGGCGCCGGCGGCGGAGCTCCGCAAGCTCGCCACCCTGCCGGGGGTGTGGATCGGTGCGGCGGTGGGGCTGGTGGCGCCGCCGGCGATCACGGTGATCGCGGCGCGCCAGGCCGCTTCCTACGGTGTCGGGGCCGATGCGGACGACGGGTATCAGGGGCTGGCGTTGATGGGCGTGGTCGGGGCGATCGTGATCGGTGTCCTCTCCGTCAGCAGCGAGTACCGGGCGGAGGATGCCGAGTCCGGCGGCGGTCGTCCGATCGCCACCGCACTGGTGGTGCGCCCGGGCAGGTTCGGGCTGCTCGCGGCGAAGCTGGCCGCGGTCGGGGTGGTGGTGGCGGTGCTCGCCGCTGTCGCGACGGCGGGCACGCTCACCACGTCCGCGCTCGCCTCCGATGTCCCGCTCCGGCTGCTCGATTCCGGTGAACTGGTCCGGGAGGCCGGGGTCGTCGTCTTCTGGGTGCTGACCGCCTGGATAGCGCAGGGGATCACCTTGCTGACGCGCGGCGGTGTCGTGCCGTTGGCGGTCCTCATCATCAACAGCTCGCTGGTGAGCGTCAGTTATCTCCTCTCCCGGGTGATCCCCGCCGCGAACTACCTGCCGGATGTGGCCGGTTTCAGCATGTTCATCCGCACCAGGGAGACGACCGTCGATGTGGCGCCGGCGGCCGGCGGTCTGGTGATGCTCCTCTGGACCGCCGCCGTGGTGGCTGCGGCCGCGATCGTCTTCCACCGGAGGGACGCATGACGGTACGTATCGACGGGACGCCGTCCTTCGGGCGGCTCCTGGTGTCCGAGGTGAGGAAGTTGGTGACGCTTCCCGCCGTGTGGGGCTCGCTGGCCGCCGGCGTCCTGGTCGCGGGTGGAGCCGCCTGGTTGTTCAGCGCCACCTACCGTGCGGACCCCACCGGCGGGCGGGATCTGCTCGATGTGGCGCTCGGGGCGATCGACTATGTGCAGGCCGGGTTCCTCGTCCTGGGGGTGCTCGCCATCTCCAGCGAGTACCCCGGCCCGATCCGCGTCACCCTGACGACCACACCGCGCCGCATACCCGTCCATCTGGCCAAGGCGACCGCGCTGGCGATGTGCGCTCTGCCGGTGGCCCTGGTCGCGGTCGCCACCGTGTTCGCCGTCAGCCGGGCCCTCCTCGGCGGCGAGGTCGACGTCCCGGCCCTCGGGACGACGCTCGGGCAACTCGCCTCGGCCACCGCCTATTTGGTGATCGTCGCCCTGCTCGCCTTCGCGGTGGCGACGGGGCTGCGGCGCACCGTTCCGGCGGTGTCCGCCGCCCTCGGCTACTTCTTCGTCCTCGGCCCGCTGATACGCCGGTACACCGGACTGGACTGGACCCCGGACACCGCGGGAATCGCCCTCTGGCACCCGGGTAGCGCACCGCCCGGCCTCGAAGGACCGGCCGGATGGGCCGTGTTGACCGCCTGGACCCTCGGGCTGCTGGCCATCGCGACGACGGCCTTCACCCTCCGCGACACCTGAAAGGAGATCGGCGGTATGTGGAAGAGGTGGAAGCGCCGGGCGGGATCACCGCCACCGGCCCCGGCGGCGCCGGCCCGCGCTCCGCGGCTGCGCCGGCACGGCCCAGGGGTTGTCTCCCCGGGCTCAGCCGACAGTGGTCAGCGGTGGGCTCTCCAGTTGGTCGGCCGCCGAGGTCCAGGAGTCGATGAACGGCTCGTAGGCGGTCTTGATCTCGACGCCGACAGGGAGTTCCGGGCACTCGTTCTCGCCGTTGGTGCCCCAGTTCACCCAGCCGGACTGGCGGCGCTGGACGATCTGGAACGCTCCCGAGGCATGGGAGGTCCACCAGACCATCGCCCGGCCGTGCCCTGGGTGGTACTCGACGGTCTTGGCGGCCGGTCCGGCGAACACCGTCTCGTCCGGCACCGCGGACACGTCGGCACCTTCGCGGGTCAGTGTCCACGGCCGGTCGGTCAGGTCGGCCCGGACATGCGAGGCCGCCATGACCTGGTCGAGGTGCTCTCTGATGCTGCTGTCCGGCAGGGCCTGCTCCCAGGTGCTGAACATCCGCCAGTACAGGTCCCAGTGCGCGGTGTCGAAGTCGCCGGTGAGCAGCGATCTGAACGTCTCGAACTTCTCGGTGGGCAAGGCCGCTTCGGCCAGCAGCCTGGAGACCGTGACCCTCAGCCCACCGTTCTCCTGAACGATTCGGCGGGACGCTACGTCGCCCCCCTCACCCCGGCAAGAGCCTGCACAAACTTCAGGAAACGGACGTTCGGCGGCTCGGGTGCTGCGCCGCCTACGCCTCCGGGTCGCGGAGGCCGACCGCGTCGTGGCTCCAGAAGGCCTCGGCGTAGACCAGCGTCCCGGTCATCCACGACTGGTACGCCGGGAGCCGGACGACCTGGAAGGCGGCGTCGGGGATGCGCAACGACGGCTTGCGGAAGCCGAGTTGGCCGCCGGGCGTGAAGCCGAGACGCGCGTAGTAGCCGGGATCGCCCTCCAGGAAGACGAGCGGGACGCCCCGCTCCGCGAGGATCTCCAGCCCACGCCGCACCAGCGCCGACCCGATCCCCCGCCCTTGCAGACCGGGCAACACGGCCAGCGGACTGAGGACTTGGACGTCGACCAGCCGCCGCGGCGCGTCGAGCAGGCTGCGGGTGAACATGATGTGCCCGACGACCTGCCCGCCCTCCTCGGCGACCAGCGAGAGCGTGTCCTCGGGCGCGATGGTCTCCCGCAGCGTGGCAACCACCTCCGCCACCACCGTGCCGTGGTCCCCGAACCCCCGCAGATGCACCTCCCGCACGGCCCGCTCGTCCCCCGGACGCTCCTCACGCAACTCCATCCCCGCAGGATATGAAGCCGGGCCGCCGTCCCGCATCCGGATTTCGGGCGGCGGGTAGGTCAGGCCGTGGCCAGTTGCGCGCCCTTGACGCCTGCCACGAACGACGTGAAGGCGGCGGTGTGGAGGGTCAGGGCCGGGCCACCGGGGTTCTTGGAGTCACGCACGGGAACCACGCCCCGCGAGGCAACAAGGTTCGTGGCGACCTCGACGCAGTTGCCGCCGTTGTTGCTGTACGAGGACGTGAACCAACGGGGGGATTCGGTCGCCATCGGGCGCCCCTTCCAAAGCCGTCGACCCCGCCACACCCCCAACTCGGAGGCACGGCAGGGTCGTTGGGTTGCTCGGTCGGTCAGACGGTACCCAGCTCGCCGTCCTTGACGCCCGCCACGAAGGACGAGAACGCGTCAACGTGGACGCCCAGGGCGGGGCCGCCGGGGTTCTTGGAGTCACGGACGGGAACCACGCCGCGCGAGGCGACGAGGTTGGTAGCGACCTCGACGCACTGGCCGCCGTTGTCGCTGTACGAGGACGTGAACCAACGGGGGGATTCGGTCTTCACGGGGTGCCCTTTCTCAACTGGCTGATCATGGCCACGGACTCCGCCTGGGAGAGCGCTTCGGCCTGTAGCTGATGGTAGGACGTGAGGAGACGGGTGACTGCCGTGGGTTCCCGATCGAAGTGCCCCTGGGTTTGGGCCTCCGCGTAGCACATCATGGACCGATCGGACATCGTCAGCACGGTGACCGGCAGATTGAACGTACGGCGCTCGCCCATGGCGAACGGCGCCACCTGGAGCATGGTGTTGGGCCGCGCGGCGAACTCCATCAGGTAGTCGAGTTGCGCCTTCATGACTTCGTCACCGCCGACCCACCTCCGGATGCAGCTCTCGTCCATCGCCACCATCACCATGGGTGGACGGCGCCGCTCCAGCGCGGCCTGGCGTTCGGCAAGGAACCTGACGCGCTCATTGGCGTGCTCGGGGGAGATGACTCCCCGCTGCGCTGCACTGTCGGCCAACGCCCGTGCATACTCCGGCGTCTGCAACAGGCCGGGGATGATCCCGATCTCGTACAACCGGAGCTCGACTGCCCGTCCCTCGTACCCGACGAACTCCGGGAACCCCTCCAGCAGGATTCCGTGCTTGATCTCCCGGTGCTGGCGCTCGAACTCGTCACCGGTACCGAACGCCAGATCGAGATTGCGCGAGAACCGCAAAGTCGGCATCTTGCGACCAGTTTCGATGGATGAGATGTGTGTGGCGGAGTACCCCATGTGCTCGCCGAGGTCCTCCTGCTTCCACCCCCGCTCCTCCCGTGAACTGCGCACGCGCGCACCGAACTTCGCCAGCGGAGAGCTGTCCGGGTTCAACTCCTTGAGATTCAAGGGGTGTTCACCAACTTCCCGTCCCTGCCTACCAAGTTGAACGACTCCTCAGCCTAGGCCACGCTGAATCGCCTTGGTAGTGGTTTCGCTACGGAGAGGAGTCGGCCCATGCCTGATCCGCAGACAGCGGCGCATGAGCATCACCCACCCGCACCGCC
>NZ_JBHVRR010000058.1:0-31379 GCF_042885635.1 Streptomyces sp. NPDC058045
AGCTACCTCGCCGGCCTCCACCTCCGTGCCTCGATGATCTGGATCAACGACCTCCTGAAGGCAACTGGTTGATCACGACATCACACAGGCCCTAGTACTCCAGCTGTAGATCGTGATCGGGTGTCGTGAGACGCTGCCCTTCGTGATCGCCAAGCTGCAGTGTGTGGTGTTGGACTGTGCCGATGTCGTTGAGCTGTCCCGGTTCTACCAGTCGCTTCTTGGCGGTGTGGTGAACCAGCCGGATCCGCGGTGGTCGCTCGGCGACGGCTGGGCGACGCTTCACACCGACGGGCTCGTGGTGGCCTTCCAGCGGGTGGAAGATCATCAGCCACCACGGTGGCCGGATCCCGCTCGCCCCCAGCAGTTCCACCTCGACCTGGGTGTCAAGGACCTGGACCGAGCTCAGGACGACGTCCTCAGTCTGGGCGCCTCACTGCTCGATGAGGGGGATGGGAAGCGGAGTTGGCGCATCTTCGCGGATCCGGCAGGTCACCCGTTCTGTCTCGTCCGGGATTGACAGGAGATGCCGCAGGCCACAGCATAGATTCCGCCCGATGGCGGGCGGCGTTCGAGGTGGCCATGAACCGGATCGCGGGCCGGTTCAGCCGCTACGAACCTCGCCTGCGGGCCGGGCGGTTGGTGCTCGGCCTGCTGTCGGACCTGCCGCGCAAAAACTGCTGGACGATCGCCGAATGGGCTGGGGAGGCCGGCCCGCATGGCATGCAGCATCTGGTGTGCCGGGCCGTCTGGGATGCCGACGCCGTCCGCGATGACGTGCGCGATTACGTCGTCGAGCACCTCCACGACGAGGCAGCGGTGCTGGTCGTTGACGAGACCGGCGATGTGAAGAAGGGCATCCACACGGTCGGGGTCCAGCGTCAGTACACCGGAACGGCCGGGCGGATCGAGAACTCCCAGGTCGCCGTTTACCTTGTCTACGCCGGCGCCCGGGGACACGCGGCAGTGGACCGGGAGCTGTACATCCCGCGCTCCTGGACATGCGACCCGGATCGCTGCCGGGCCGCGGGGCTCGGCGAGGACACCGTCTTCGCGACCAAGCCGGAACTGGCCCGCACGATGATCGAACGCTTCCTAGACACCGGACACCACGCGGGCTGGGTCACCGGTGACGAGGTCTACGGAGGCAACCCGAAACTGCGCACGGCTCTGGAGGAACGCGGCATCGGCTATGTCCTCGCGGTGGCCTGCTCGGCCGAAGTGCCCACCAATGCGGGCACGTTCCGCGCCGATGCCCTGATGAAAAAGGTGCCGAAGCAGGCCTGGCAAAAGCTCTCGGCTGGACGCGGTGCGAAGGGCAGCGGTTCTACGACTGGGCCGTCATCGATCTTGCCGATCCCCGCCCAGGCCATCACCAGTTGCTGATCCGCCGCAACCGTACTTCCGGCGAACTGGCCTACTACCGCTGCTACTCGCCCGACTCGGTACCGTTGACCACTCTGGTGCGGGTCGCGGGATCAAGGTGGCGGGTCGAGGAGACCTTTCAATCCGAGAAGGGGCTGGCCGGACTCGATGAGCACCAGGTCCGCCGTTATCCCTGGTGGAGCCGCTGGGGCTCCCTGGCGATGCTCGCCCATGCCTTCCTGGCCGTGGTCCGCGCCGACGAACACGCCCGCAACCCCGCCTCGGACGGGCTGGTCCCGCTGTCCTGCAACGAGATCCAGCGCCTGTTCATCACGGTCGTCGTCCAGCCCCTCCACGGCATCGCCCACCGACTCGGCTGGTCCGACTGGCGGCGCCGCCATCAGCAGCGAGCACGCACCAGTCACTACCAGCGACAAGCCGCATCCCAGACATGAAGATCACGATCTGCAGCTGGAGTATTAGATGCCGTAGTCACTCCAGGTCAGCTCACACACCCACAAAATACAAGATCAATCTCAAACAAACGCGGGATCATAGGCAGTCAGGCTGAGCCTCCGACGCCAAGGCCCGCCACAAATTGAGAACCCACAGCGTCCCTTCCACTCCGCAGCGGTGAGGCCGGAACCGGCACGGGCCCGTACCGCGGCCCCTGCCCCGGGACCAACCCGCTGCCAAGGCGACCGCCGGCACAACGAGCGGCAGCACGCGCATACTTCACTCCCCTGCCGGCCAGGACGGAGCGTTCACCTCATACCGAGCTGATACCGGGAGACGAGGTCGATCCCGCCGGCTGGTGGACCTGCCCCGCCATGACCGGACGGGGGCACGGAGGCTCGGTCTCTTCAGCCCAAGACCTCGTCCCCGTGCGGTAGTTGGGAAGCCCCGCATCCGTTTGGCCCGGCACCCGTACGGGCGCCGGGCCGCATCCGTGGTTACAGGGCGCGGGTCAGGCGGTCGGTGAGCAGGCGGGTGAAGCGGGCCGGGTCGGGCAGGTCGCCGCCTTCGGCGAGCAGCGCGCTGCCGTATATCAGCTCGGCGGTCTCCGCGAGTGCGGGGTCGTCGGCGCCTGCGTCATGTGCTGTGCGCAGGGCGGTGACCAGCGGGTGTGCGGGGTTGAGTTCCAGGATCCGCTGGACGGGAGGTATCTGCTGTCCCATCGCCCGGTACATCTTCTCCAGGGTCGGCGTCACGTCGTGGGCGTCGCCGACAATGCAGGCCGCCGAGGTCGTCAGGCGTGACGACAGGCGGACCTGCTTGACGTGCTCGGACAGGATGCTGGTCAGCCACGGCAGCAGGGCCGCGAAGTCCTCCTCGCGCTGGGCCTTCTCGGCGTCGGTTTCCTGGTCGCCATCGGCGGACTCGTCGAGGTCGACCTGCCCCTTGGCGATGGACTGCAGACGATGGCCGTCAAAGGCCGGGACCTGGTCCACCCACACCTCGTCGACGGGGTCGGTGAGGATCAGGACCTCGTACCCCTTGGCGGCGAAGGCTTCCATGTGCGGCGAGTTCTCCACCATCGCGCGGGTCTCGCCGGTCAGGTAGTAGATGGTGTCCTGGCCGTCCTTCATGCGCTCGACGTACTCGCGCAGCGTGGTCGGCTTCTCCGGGTCGTGGGTGGAGGCGGCCGACACCAGTTCCAGCAGGGCCTCGGTGCTGTCCGTGTCCTCGACCAGGCCTTCCTTCAGCGCCCCGCCGAACTGCGCCCACACCTTCGCGTAGCGCTCGGCGTCCTTGGACTGCATGTCCTTGAGGGCGCCGAGGACCTTCTTGACCAGGCGCCGGCGTACGCCGCGGATCTGGCGGTCGTGCTGGAGGATCTCGCGGGAGACGTTGAGCGACAGGTCCTGGGCGTCGACAACACCTTTGACGAAGCGCAGATAGTTGGGCATGAGCGCTTCGCAGTCGTCCATGATGAACACCCGCTTGACATACAGCTGCACGCCGGGCTTGGTCTCACGGGAGAACAGGTCGAAGGGTGCCTGCGAGGGGATGAACAGCAGCGCCTCGTACTCGAAGGTGCCTTCGGCGCGCATCTGGATCGTCTCGGCCGGGGGCAGCCAGTCGTGGCTGATCTGCTGGTAGAACTCGCTGTACTCGTCCTCGGTCACCTCGCTGCGCGGCCGGGCCCACAGCGCCTTCATCGAGTTGAGCGTGTCGATGTCGCGGGTGGTCTCGCCCTCAGCGCCGGTCCGCTCGGTGGACATCCGGATCGGCCAGCGGATGAAGTCCGAGTACTGCTTGACGATCTGACGGATCTTCGACTGGGACAGGTAGTCGGCGAGCCCGTCCTCGCTGTCGGCGGGCTTGAGGTGCAGGGTGACCGAGGTGCCCACCGGCAGGCCGTCGACGGCCTGGAGTTCGTAGGTGCCCTCGCCATCGGACTCCCACTGGGTGCCGGAGTCGTTGCCGGCCCGCCGGGTGCGCAGGGTGACCTTGTCGGCCACCATGAACGCCGAGTAGAAGCCGACGCCGAACTGCCCGATCAGGCTCTCGGCGGTGGCGGCGTCCTTGGACTCCTTGATCTTCTCCAGCAGGCCGGCGGTGCCGGACTTGGCGATCGTGCCGATCAGCTCCACGACATCGTCCCGGGTCATACCGATCCCGTTGTCCCGGACGGTCAGCGTGCGGGCGTCCTTGTCGACCTCCAACCAGATGTGCAGGTCGGTGGCGTCGACCCCGGCGAGGCCGGAGTCGGTCAGTGATTCCAGCCGCAGCTTGTCCAAGGCGTCGGAGGCGTTCGAGATCAGCTCGCGCAGGAAGATGTCCTTGTTCGAGTAGATCGAGTGAATCACCAGTCGGAGCAACTGGCGGGTCTCGGCCTGGAATTCCAGTGTCTCGACACTGCTGCCCATGTGGGTCTCTTTCTGTGGGAACGTCATGAACGGACTTGGACTCGGGCCGGGGACGGACCGTTGCCCGTCGTCGGCGTGACGCGGGGTGAGCCGGACCGCACCCGCGTGATGTGGCTCTGCGCGGTGGGAGTCAGTCATCGTCAGCTGTTGTCGTCGTGCGCCGGCCTTCGAGGGCGTCCAGGGATTCCGAGGGCGTCCAGGGATTCGACGAGAACGGTGTGGCGGGCATCGAGGTAGGGACGCATTCCGGCCAGGGGCGCGATGAGCTCGGCGGCGTCAGCGGCACCGAGAGCGGTATGCAGGACGGCCTGGGCGGAGCGCGCTTCGGGGCCGAGGTGGGCGAGCGCGGTGATCTGCCCGGCGAGGCGGCGCAGGTCGGCTGCGTTGGCGCGGGCCCAAGTGACGGTGGCACGTTCAGCGGCCCTGGCCTGGCGGGTGGCCGCCACGCGCTGCTCGCCGGTGGTGCCGACGGCGCCGGGGCGTCCTCGCAGGTAGCGGCGCTCGGCGGCCTGACGACTGGCGACGCCGAGGGGGCCCGCGAGGTCGGCCCAGCTGGCACCCGCGTCGCGGGCGGTTTCGATCAGACCTGTCTCCCAGCCGGCGAGCTGCTCACGCACCCGCCGGAGCAGCATCAAGGAGGCCAGCGCCCGTTCGGGGCCGGGCCTGGTGACGTCGGAGGTCTCGTGCTGGGCTTCGCGCAGCGCGTCGTCCATGACGGCCAGGGCCGCCGCTGCGGCGAGGAAGGACGCCGGACTGTGGGGGTCGGTACTGGTCGTGGACGGCTGGTCGGCTGCGGTCACGGGACACCTCCCCGATAGTCATCGGACCGACGACATAATTTCATGTCATCCATCAGATGACATGTTACAACGAAGTCAGTGCAGCGCATTGGCAGCAACTGTTCGAACCTGCTGGGTTTTTCACGATGTTGATGCGTCCTGCCCCCCCTTCCGGCCGCAAGGAGATCTCCAACTGACCCGTCCGGACCGGCGCGAAGGACGGGCATCGGCTCTCCCCTTCCCGTCCTCCGCCCGCCGTGGACAGCCCAAGGGCAAGGAGCGGTGGCGGCCGATGACCTTGCGACACGAAGCGTTCCTCGACCGCGTGACTGAGCGCGGTGATCGAGACACCCCGGAGAAGCCGAGTGTGCGGCCCTCGTGGTACTCGCGCCTGCTCGGCGCACACCTGGTCGGCGAGGTCCGCGCTCAGTTCTCCGCACGGCTGCCTCACGCGTACTGATCGCGCAGATCCGCGACGCCCAACCGCTGGCCGAATGGGCCTTCGTGAAAACCTCGCCGCCCGCTCCGGTGCCTCCCCTGCCACCACCCGCTGGGACGTCGGCTCCGTCTTCGCCGCAGCACAGTCCACACCGGCCCCCGGCTGATCACCCGCATCCTCCACCAACTTGCCCCGGCTGGACCGTGCTGTTCGGCCGAGCAGAACTCACCCCCGCCGCGCAGAAGGCGAGTTGCACGGGCCTCGCGAGGCACCCACCGCCGCCGTCGGGCCAGTGAGGTCGATGACGGCCCAGTCGCGACCAAGTCCTCATCGCGCCGCAGGTTCTCGCGCTCGACCGCGAGTCTGGCGCGTCGCTGCTCGGCAGCCAGGCGAGTGGCTTGTAGGTGGAAACGGACACCGCTTGTCGATGAGAGATGAGAACTGACACCACTTCGGTCGGGACAGCCGACGTTGGCAGCCCTGGACGGTGAGTGCCGCCCCTGGCTGAGCGATACGGCTTGGGATCGTCCGACCAGTCCTAGAAGGTGCTTTGCGACGGTTCCCAGACCGAGCAGTCGTGCGCGAAGAGAACGCGTCGTGGGTCGAATTCGGCGAGTCGCTCCAGCCACTGCTGGTAGGCGGGAAGTGGCTGCTCCACGCCGTGGAGTGCCGCTTGGCGGGCCAACTGGTCGGATGCGAAGTGGGAGGCGAAGTCGTGCGCCTGCCCGGCGAGGACCACCGTGCCGTCGGCTTGCCGGAGGACCAGCGACTGATGCCCTTGGGTGTGCCCTGGTGTCGGAATGATCCAGACGCCCGGCCAGACCTCCGCCTCACCGGAGAGTTCCTCATAGGACGCGGCAGGGAAATCGATCAACTCCTCGAAGGTGTAGTCGCCACTGCGGGCACTGGCCAGCTCGACGTCCTGGACCAGGATGGGCTTGCCGCCCAGGAGAGGGTTCCCGCCGCAGTGGTCGAAGTGGAGGTGGCAGTTCACGACGAGGGAGATGTCGTCAAGAGCGACTCCGGCCGCGGACAGGGCATCCTGCAAGTCCCGGCGTCGGGGACGGTAGTGGGCTTCGGTCTCGGGGTCCGCCTTGCCGATGCCGGTATCGAAGAGGATCAGACCGTGATCGCGTTGCACCAGGTAGGCGAGCACAGGTTCGACCTGCGGCTCCGGGCCGCCGGTCTCCGACGCGGGCCGGATGAAGTACCCCAGATCGAGCCGACGCACCAGCATGTTCTTCCCCATGCGGCCAGCCTGGCAGGTTCGGGTGTTCCGGTCGGCCAGTCTGCTGAGAGCAGAACCACCACCGACGCCACCGGCCGCAAGGCCTGTGATTCAGGTCCCTCTCCGCCCCGTCATGACCGGCGGCTCAACCCCCTGGGCAATCCTGATCCTGACGGCGTTCGCCGGCCTGGGCGTCTGGTACACCTTCGGCCTGGCCCGCGACGAGAACCGGGCCAGGAAGCTCCGCACCGAACGTGGAATCCCGGAACCGGGCGACGGCTGAAGTCCCTGGAGACCCGCGGCCGGATCACCAGGGGCGGCCCCCGACGCGCGTCGGACCGCCGCCAAGTCGTGGTGGCCCTCACGGTTCCGGGCAGGGAGGTGTTCGACCGGGCTTCCGGGACGTCCTCGCCTGCCAGGCACGGCTGACCGCACCGCTCGCCCGGCGAGGAGAAGGAGTGCCTGACCGGAGCCCTCCGCGAGACCCGGCTGGTCCAGGACCACGTCCGCGGCGGCGGCACGGTGCGGCGGACGGCGGGTGAAGTCGTCGTCCAGGGCGAGGACTTGAGCCGGGCAGGCGTAGCTGCCTTACACGGGCTTCTACGCCACTCCCGCAACACCGCCGAACTCCCGCTTCCACGTGCGCTTCAAGGCGCTGGAATCAGGATGCGGCGTGGGTCGAGGGTGCGGGGCTCAGCGGTGGAGGTAGTCGCGGAGGCCCTCCAGGTAGGGGGTCAGCCGCATCTCGTAGTGCTTCTGGAGGGGTTCCAGGTCGGCGACGAAGTCCTCCTGCATGAAGTCCAGCGCGTTCGGTGTGAGGAGTGAGCCGGGGAGTGTCGCCAGTAGCCGGGCTCCGGAACGAGCCACCCCGTCGGCGACGTTGACCACCGGGCGCTTGCGGCCCACCAGTTCCAGCGCGGTCGTCAGCATGGACGCCATCGTCATCCGCTCGGGGCCGCCGATCTCGAACGCGCCCTCCGGTGCCCCCGGCTGCGAGGCGCGTGCGACCAGCCTGCCCACGTCGTCCACGGACACCGGCTGGTGATTCTGTTCGCCGCGTCCCGGGAGCGGCAGTACGGGCAGGTAGCGGCAGGCGCGGATGACCCGGTTGATGCCGTTGTCGCGTGGCCCGTAGACGAACGCGGGGCGCACCGTGACGTGCTCCATCCCCGAGTCGGCGACCGCGAGTTCGCCGCGCCGGATGGCCTGGTAGTAGGGCTTGACCGGGTTCTCCGTGACTCCGACGCCCGCGACGAAGACGTACCGCCGCACGCCCGCCGCGCGGGCCGCGCGCACCAGGCGCTCGGTGCCCAGGCCGTCGTATTCGAGGAAGCTGTGCCCCTGACGGGGGTTCTCGAAGGGGTAGTTGGGGAAGTTCGCGCTCTGTACCACGACGTCGGCGCCCTCGACGGCCGGGCCGAGGGTCGTGGGGTCGAGCATGTCGCCCCAGCGGTAGCCGTCGTGCCGGGCCGCGAGCTGCGCGTTGTGCGTCACCACGATGACGTTCCAGCCCGCCTCGCGCAGCGCCTCGACGCAGGCGCCGCCGATGAACCCGCGGCCGCCGATGACGGCGGCCGTGCCCTGCGTACCACGTGTGCTCATGTGTGTCCCGTATCAGTGGAGTTCGAGGAAGTGTCAAGGAAGTACGGCCGGTGCGGTGGGCCGGGGCCGCTACGGCATCATCATCCGCATCCGGGTGCCGAGCGAGGGCCCGGAGGGTGAGGCCAGCTCGCGGTAGAAGCGCTGCGCCAGCTCCATGTTGCGGGCCATGCGGCGCATCGCGAGGTCGCGGGCCGTGCGCGCGCCGGGCGTGGTGCTGCACAGCACCCGCGCCCACTGGTTGGAGGTCCGCTGCGCGTAAGCAGTACGGGCCTGCCGGCGCTGCTGGAAGGCGGAGAGCCGGGGGGCGCAGAAGTCGCCGGTACGGACGGCCTCTTCGACGACCTCACTCAGCAGCGGTACGTCCTCCAGCGTGAGCGAGCCGCCGAGGCCGAGGTGCGGCAGCATTCCGTGTGCCGCGTCGCCCATGAGCATCGCGCCGTCGGTGGACCAGCGGGGGACGGTGACGGTCCACGGGCGGACCACCGCGGTGCGCTCGACCTGGTCGAACGCGGTGGCGTAGGTGGCGTCGAGGCTGTCGAGGTGGGCGTAGTCCCGCAGTGCGCTTCCGGGGTCGGAGACGTCGGACTCCTGGGCGACGGTGTAGAGCCAGCTCGCCTTCTCGCCGAGGCTCACGCAGCCGCCCGAGCCGGCCGCGGAGAGCGCCTGCCGGGATCCCTGCTCGGGCAGCGGGCCGCCGACGCCGGTCACGATGACCTGCCCGCGCGGCTGCCAGCGTGAGGAGGTGAGGCCCAGTTCGGAGCGGAGCCGGGATCCTGAGCCGTCGGCGCCGATCAGCAGGGGTGTGCGCAGGTCGACGGGGCCGTCTTCGCGTTGCAGCCGCATCGTCCAGGCGGCGTGCTCGCGGCGGAGGCTCCAGTCGTCGACGGAGTCGTAGATCCGCACGCCGGCGGCGAGCGCCGCCTCGCGGAGTATGGATTCCAGCCGGGACGGTCGAATTCCGAGGAACGTGCCCGCGTCCAGTTCGGCCAGGTCTACGTTCATCCAGGTGTGTTTCTTCCCTACGACGAACCACGCGAGGGATTCCAGTTCCGCGCCGTTCCGGAGGGCTTCGGGAAGCACTCCCAACCATCGGAGAGTCCGTGTTCCCGGAGGCCAGAGCAGAAACCCGAAGATATCCGCGTTGGCTTTCCGTCGGGATTCGATGATGGCCGTGTCGATTCCGGATTCGGCCAGCGCAATGCCCGTGGACAGGCCTGCGAGGCCACCGCCGACGATGACGGTGTCGGGCTTCTCCACGCCGGTGCGTGCTTCGTCTGTCACCACGGCCCAACACTCCCACCACAGAATGTCAGGCGCAAGCCGAGTGCGGAACAACTGCCCTTCTCTGCCGGGGAGTTGGCCGCCGGGCCGGTGGACGCGGCATGGCGCGGCACCGGCCCGGCGGTGGCTCCGCCGGGGTGGTCAGTCGGCGCGCAACGCGCACAGGCTCTGGCCGACGACGAGTTGGTCGGTGCGGACCCGCCGGAACCCGGCGTCGCGCAGTTCGGGCACCAACTCCTGCGGGGTGGTCAGCGCGTAGCAGCCCTCGGTGCAGGCGAGTACCAGGTCCAGCCCGAGGGAGGTGGGGTTGCTGTCGTGGAAGATCGAGACCAGCACCAGGGTGCCGTTCTCGCTCAGCGCGCCGCGCAGCGTGCGGAACAGTTCGGTGCGCTCCTTGGGCGCGAAGTAGTAGATGTTGTTGAGCAGCAGGATCACGTCGTACGGGCCGTCCAGGTCCGTCTCGCGCACATCGCCCTGGCGGACGGTGAAGCGGTCGGCGAGGGACCAGTCGCGCAGGTTGGCCTCGGCGAGCTCGACCGAGGCGGGCTGTACGTCGAGGCCGGTACCGGTGCTGCCGGGCCGGCCGGCGGCGGCCCGCAGATAGACGCCGGAGCCGCAGCCCACGTCCAGCACCCGCCCGCCGGGTGCCTCGCGTACCGCCTCCGTCACGTAGTCGGCGATCACGCCCTCGGCGATGCGCGAGGACTCGGCGATGACCCCGGCGTACCGGGGCAGGTGGTCGCCGAGGGCACCGCCGCGCAGTGTCTCGGGCAGTTCGCGGTAGGCGGTGCTGTGGTAGCCGGCCTGCTCCTCCACCAGGGCGCGCAGTACGCTGCCGCCCTGCCCGACCAGGGCGCGGGCTCGGCGGCCCTTGAGGCGGTAGACGCCGCCCTGGGACCCCAACTCGCCGACGGAGCAGCCGAGTTCGAGGAACAGCCGGAACTGGGTGGTGCGGGTCGCGTCGACGCCGAGCCGCTCTTCCAGCTCGGCGGGCGAGGCGGGTGAGGCCAGTGCGTCCAGCAGCCCGAGCCGCACTGCCGCGGAGAGGAAATGCATTCGCGTGAACTGCTGCGAATCCCGCAACAGCAGCGCGTGGCCGGTGGGGTCGGGCTGGCCGAGTACCGCACGGACAGTCCTACTCAATTTACTCGAAGGCACGCCGGAGTTCCTCCTGTTTGCCGCGGCTGGAGTCTGCAAGTGAGGGTAAGAGTAGAACTCCCCCTTGGACCCCAACCAGATGACCGGTAGCGTTGCTTCTCCCTTACAGCATGATCACCTTGAATACAGCGTGATCACCTTGAATGGGACGCCACTCGGCAATTCCGGCGAACAGGCCGGTTCTTGTGAACACCGCGCACATATCACGGGGGATGAGAGAACTCATGGCAAGAAGGGGCAACACGGAGAACGCGACGGAAAACGGACCTGAGCCGCAGAGTCGCGGCCGGGGCCGTCGCACCTTTCTCGCCGGGACGCTGGGCGCCGGCGCGATCGCGCTGGGCTTCGGCGGTGTGCCGGCCCTCGCGGCCGAGGGCGCCCGGCGCCGGGTCGCCGTCCTGGGCGGGGGCGTCGCGGGGCTGACCGCCGCGCAGGAGCTGGTCGAGCGCGGCTTCGAGGTGACCGTCTGGGAGCGCAAGGAGTTGGGCGGCAAGTCCCGCACCATCCCCGTCCCGGGAACGGGCACCGGCGGCCGCAAGGACCTGCCCGGCGAGCACGGCTTCCGCTACGTCCCGGGCTTCTACCACCACCTGCCCGAGACGATGGCGCGTATCCCGGCCGCCGGCGGTGGCAGTGAGAGCGTGCACGACCATCTGGTGGCGCAGGCGGGCGTGCTGTACTCGCGCACCGATGGCCGCGAGGATCTCCAACTTGAGTCCAATCCCTCCGGTCTGCCGTCGCTGGTGGAGATCCAGCGGCTGGTGACCGCCCTCGTGCAGCAGCTCGGCGCGCTGCCGGCCCGCGAGACGGCGTTCTTCGCACGGCAGCTCGCGATCTTCGCGACGAGCGGCGAGCGGCGCCGGTTCGGGCAGTGGGAGAAGACGCCCTGGCGGGATTTCCTGCGCAGTGACGAGATGAGCGCAGAGTTCGGCAAGCTGTTCGGGGAGGGCCTGACCACGGCTCTGGTGGCCTCCCGCCCCGACATCGCCTCGACGCGCGCCACCGGCATCCTCACCGAGCTGTACTTCTACGCGCTGGCCGGGCACGGCAGCACCGGCACCCTGGGCCGCGTCCTTGACGCACCGACCAGCGAGTCGTGGATCCAGCCCTGGGTGGCGTACCTGAAGCAGCGCGGTGTGCGCTTCCAAGTCGGCTGGACCGTCGAGGAGTTGACGCTCGGCGGCGACGGGCGGCTGTCCGGCGGCCGGGCGAGCGGGCCGGGGGGCGCGAGCGGCGCCATCGACGCCGACTGGTACGTGTGCGCGATGCCGATGGAGCGTGCCCGCAAGCTGTGGAGTCCCGCGCTGCGCCGGGCCGACCCCGCGCTGGCCCGGATGGACAAGCTGCGCACGGAATGGATGAACGGCATCCAGTTCTATCTGGACCGGCCGGCGCCCGTACTCAACGGTTTCGTCTCCTACCTCGACTCGCCCTGGGCGCTGGTCTCGCTCAGCGAGGCCCAGTACTGGGGTGACTTCTCCGCCCAGTATGGTGACGGCCGGGCCGCCGAGTCGTTCTCGGTGAACATCGCGCAGTGGGACGAGCCCGGCATCGTGTACAAGAAGCCGGCGCGCGAATGCACCCCCGCGGAGATCGCCGAGGAGACGCTCGCCCAGATGCGGGCCGCATTGGAGGACACCGGGCGCTCGGTGCTGCCGGAGGACTCCGTGCTGCGCTGGCACCTGGACCCGGCGATCACCTACCCGGGCGGCGGCTCGACCGCGGCGAACGACGAGCCGCTGATCGTCTCCGAGGCGGGCTCCTGGGACAACCGGCCCGGCCACCGCACCGCCGTCCCCAACCTGTTCCTGGCCGGCGACTACGTACGCGACAACCTGAGCTGCGCCACGATGGAGGGCGCCAACGAGACGGCCAAGCGCGCGGTCAACTCCCTGTTGGAGGCGGCCGGTTCGGACGCCGACGCGTGCGCGGTGCACGACCTGTACGTACCGCCGGAGTTCAGCCTGCTGCGCAAGGCCGACGATGCCCGCTACCGGCTCGGGCTGCCGCACATCCTCGACACGCCCTGGAAGTTCTGACAGCCACCGCCCGGCTGCGGCGCCGGTGATCGGATCACCGGCGCCGCAGCACCATGCGCAGGCCGCCGCGCGGGCGCAGCGTGACCGTCGGCTGTACCCGGGGCACGCCGCCCGGCACCAGGTCCAGGCGGAAGCGCTGGGCCAGCATGGCGACGGCGGAGACGGTCTCCAGCAGCGCGAACACGTTGCCCACACACCCGCGCCGCCCGCCGCCGAACGGGATGAACGCGTGCTTGGGGCGCCCCTGGCCCGCACCGGGCAGGAAGCGGCTGGGGTCGAAGCCCTCCGGGTTGTCCCACGCGGCCGGGTGCCGGTGTACGAGATACGGGGGGACCGCGATGGTGCTGCCCGCCGGCACCGGCACGCCGTCGATCTCGTCGTCCTCCATCGCGTCGCGCTCCAGCGTCCAGAACGGCGGGTAGAGCCGCATGGCCTCGCTGATCACGGCCTTCGTCCACACCAGCCGGTCCATGTCGGCGAGTTCGGGCTCGCGCCCGCCCAGTACCTCGTCGACCTCCTGCTCCAGCCGCCGCCGGGCCGCCGGGTGGGCGCCGAGCAGGTAGCAGGTCCAGGTGAGCACCGTGGCGCTGGTCTCGTGGCCGGCCATCAGGAACGTGACGATCTCGTCGCGGAGTTGGGCGTCGTCGATCGCCGAGCCGTCCTCGTAGCGGGCCGCGAGCAGCGCGTCCAGCAGGTCCGGCCGCTCCCGCGCGGGGCCCCGGTGCGCGCGGCGCTCGGCGGACAGCCGCTCGACCACCGTGTCGATGGCCTCGACGGTGCCGCGCCAGGTGCGGTAGCCGGGCGTCGTCCGCAGGCCGAGGCGCGGCGCGGGCAGCAGCAGCGGGTTGCGCATCGCGGTGACCGCGAAGTCCTGCATACCGGTGACGGCCGAGGAGACCCGCTCCCCCACACCGCGCAGGTCGGCGCCGAACAGCGCCTCCCCGACGATGTTCAGGGTGAGCAGGCTCATCGTTTCCGAGACATGCACGAGGGATCCGTCGGGCAGCCGGTCCCAGCCGTCGAGTGTGCCGCGTACCTGTGCGGTCATCCCGGGCAGGAAGCCGCTGACGGTGCGGTGCGAGAACAGCGGCTGGATGAGCCTGCGCTGCCGCTCCCACAGCTCGCCCTCGCTGGTGACGAGGCCGTCGCCGAGGAAGACGCGCAGCGGCCGGTAGGTGGCGGCCTTGCGGTAGTTGTCCTGGCGTGAGACGAGGACGTGCTCGGCGTGCGCCGGATGGCACATGAGGAAGAGGGTGTGCCGGGGCAGCAGCGGCACCCGTACGAGATCGCCGTAGCGCCGGTAGAGGCCGAGCGCGGCGTTCAGCGGGTCCCGGCCGATGGCGGGAAGCAGCCGCGCCGCCTCGGCCGGGCCGGGACCGTTGGCGGTCCGGGTCCCGGTGACCGTGCGGACGGTGGTGGTTCCTGCGCTCATCGTTCAGCTCCTCCGTCGCAGCGTCATCGCCATCTCGTGCATCGGGCGCAGGGTCACCGTCACCTTGGGCACCGGTTCGAAGCCGGGCAGCAGATCCAGCCGGTACCGCTGGGTGATCATGACGAGTGCCAGTACCACCTCGATCATCGCGAAGGCGTTGCCTATGCAGCCGCGTTTGCCGCCGCCGAACGGGATGAAGGCGTGCCGGTGCCGCCCCGCCGCACGTTCCGGCAGGAAGCGGGACGGGTCGAACGCCTCCGGGCTCTCCCACACCCCCGGGTGCCGGTGCACGAGGTACGGCGGGACGATGACCGTGTCGCCGGCGCGGACCGGCACTCCGGCCACCTCGTCGTCGGCTGTCGCGTCCCGCTCGGACGTCCACACGGGCGGGTATAGCCGCATCGACTCGTGCAGTACGGCCCGCGTCCACACCAGTTTGTCGGTGTCCTCCTGGGTGGGGGGCCGGCCCGCGAGCACCGAGTCGACCTCCTCCTCCAGCCGTTCGCGGACCTCGGGCGCGGTGGACAGCAGATAGAGCGTCCAGGCCAGGCAGGTGGCGCTCGTCTCGTGCCCCGCCATGAAGAACGTGACGATCTCGTCGCGGAGTTGGGTGTCGCTGATCGCCGAGCCGTCCTCGTAACGGGCCCCGAGCAGCGCGTCGAGCAGGTCCGGCCGCTCCCGCCCGGGGCCGCTGCCGGCGCGGCGTTCGGCGATGACGCGGGCCACCACCTGGTCGATGGTGTCCTTCGCCCGGTCCCATCGCCGGAAGCCGGGGCTGGTACGGCGTGCGGCGCGCGGGTTGACCCAGGTCAGCGGGTTCTTGATGACCTGGGTGACGGCGTCCTGGAGGGTTTCGACGGCCTCGTAGACGTGGTCGCGGTCACCGGTCAGGTCGGCGCCGAACAGGGACGCGCCGACGATGTCCAGGGTCAGCCCGCTCATCACGCCGGTGGCGTCCACGACTGTTCCGTCCGGCCGGCTGTCCCACTCCGTGAGCATCCGGTCGACGGCGGCGACCATGAGCGGGCGGAGGTTCTCCACCTGGCGGTGCGAGAACAGCGGCTGGATCAACCGCCGTTGGGTCTCCCATAGTTCGCCGTCGCTGGTGATCAGGCCGAGCCCGATCCACTCGCGGAGCGGACGGTAGGTGAAGGCCTTGCCGTAGCGCTGCGCCCGGTCCACCAGGACGTGCTCGACGTGCTCGGGGCGGCAGAACAGGTGGATGCCGCGGCCGGGCGCGAGCGGCAGCCGCACGACGTCGCCGTAGCGGCTGACGGTCTGGTACATCGACCGGATCGGGTCGGAGACCGCGAGCCGCAGCAGGGCGGGCATCTGGTGCGGGCGGGGGCCGGGCGCGCCGGCCGGTTTCCCGCGCCGGTTCCTGGTGGGTTCCCCGTTCACAGATGCCTCCTGCTACTCATAGCCGATCGCCTGTACCACGTTGAGCCTGCCCGCGCGGCGTGCCGGGGGCACCGAGCCCGCGAGGGCGATGAGGACGGCACCGACGGCGAGGGCCAGCGCGGCCGGTGCGGGTGAGAAGGGGATGTCCATGGCGAGGGACGTGGCCATCATGTCCGTCGCCAGATAGTGCAGGGCCGTGCCGACGACGAGCCCCGCGGCTCCGCCCAGCACGCTCACCGCCGTGGCCTCGGCGAGGATCACCCGCCGCACATACCGTCTGCTTCCGCCGAGGGCGCGCAGGATGCCCAGTTCGCGGCGGCGCTCGACCACCGACAGCATCAGCGTGTTGAGCAGGGCGAGGCCGGCCACGCCCGCGATCACCCACTGCAGTGCGAGGGCGAGCGACCCGACCTGTTTGACGGCGGACTCCGTGGCGGCCACGGACTCGCTGCCGTCGAGGACCCTGACCGGGTACGGCTGCGCCTTCGCGTACTGCTCGACATGGGCGCGCACCGCGGCCTTGTCGGCGCCCGGCTTGAGCAGCACCTCGTAGTACGAGGCGCCGGAGGGGCCGAACCACTCGGTGACGCGGTCGAGGGAGAGGGTGACGAGCCCGGCGCCCATGCTGACGTAGTCCACGACGTCAGCGACGGGGATGCGCCGCTCGCCCCGCGCGGTCGGCAGGGTGAGCGTGTCGCCCTTCTTCAGTCCCTTCTCCTTGGCGTACGCGCCGGAGACCACGGCGCCCTCGCCCGCGAGGAGTGCCTTGCGGGCCTCGGGCGACGCGAGCCGGTAGGCCGTCGCGTTGCTCGCGCCGTCGATGCCGAGCAGCAGTGCGGGCTTGCCCGGTTGGTTGAGGTAGGTGAACTGGCCTGCGACGACACGCTCGACGCCCTCGGTCCCGCGCAGCGCGCGCTGTGTGTCGCGCGGCAGCAGCGGCCGTACGGGCAGCACGTCCTTGGCGGCACGCTGCACGATCAGATCGGAGTCGGCGAGCGTGGAGACGTTCTTGGACGCGGCGTCGACGGTGTTCTGCGAGGAGCCCGTGGTGGCGACGCCGATCGCGACGGCCAGGCATACGGTCATGCCCGTCGCCCACGCGCGGCGCGGGGAGCTACGCACGGCGGAGGCGGCGATCGTGCCCGAGGGCCCCGTGCGTGCCGCCAGCCACGCGACGGCGCGGGTGGACGGCCCGATCAGGGCGTACGCCACCAGGATCACGCCGAGCAGCAGGAGGGAGCCGCCGCCGAAGGAGCGTTCGTCGTCGAAGGCCGCCGCCAGGGCGAAGGCGCCCGCGATGAGCACGACGCCGAGGACCAGCGCCCACACCCGGCCCCTGCCCCGCCCCTGGTCATCCGCGTCGACCGCGGGGTTCGCGGTGCGCATGGCCTCCACGGGCGGCACCTGGGACGCGCGGCGGGCCGCGAGCCACGACGCGGCCAGCGAGGCGGCGACGGCCGCGACGACGGCCGAGGGCACCGCGCTCGCGGGCATGGCCAGTTCGACCTTGGCGTCCGCGGCGTCGGTGATCACCGGTGGCAGCGAGCTGATGCTGGCGGCCGCCATGAGGTAGCCCAGTGCGCTGCCGATCGCCGCTCCGACGAGGGCCAGCAGCAGGGACTCAAGGAGGAGGTCCCGGAGGATGGGACGGCGCCGGGAACCCAGGGCACGCAGCGAGGCCATCTCGCCGCGCCGCTCGGCCGCGGCCATGTTCATGCTGTTGAAGATCAGGAACCCGGCGACGACCAGCGCCATGAAGGCGACGAGCAGGGTGATGTTGCGGACCATCGCGGCCTGGTCGTCGGCCTGGCCGGCGCGGAAGGAGGGGTCGGCGACGAACACGCCGGGCCCCAGGTCCGACGCCAACTGGTCGCGCAGCGCGCCGGTGTCCGTACCGGGTTGGGCGACGACCAGCACGGAGTCGACGCGGTCGCCGAGGCCGGCGAGCCGCTGCGCCACGGGAAGCGGCGCGAGCAGGTACACGCCGTCGTTGACGTCCCCGGCCTTCTCCCCCTTGAGCCGCGCGGCGACGGGCACCTCGGTCGAGGCGCCCGCCATGGACGCGACGCGTACGGTGCCGCCCGTGCCGTCCTTGCCGCCGCTGATCCCCGTGATGCCGGGCCCGGCCAGCACCCCGCCGCCGGCGGCCTGCCGGGCGGCGTCGCCGGCGACGCCGGTCAGGTCGCTGCCGAGCGCGGAGGCGGACTTGTCGGTGCCGAACAGCAGCGCCCGCTCGCCCGACACCTGGACGAGCGAACGCACCAGCGGTACGGCCGCCTTGACGCCGTCGACCTGTGCCGCGCGGTGCGCGTCACGCGCGCTGATCCCGTTGTCCGTACGGCCGGTGATCTCGATGTCCGCATTTCCGGCGACCTGGCCGGCCAGCCGCCCCGACGAACCGCCGACCGAGCCGTAGATGCCGAGCACGGCGACGATGAGCGCGGCGGCGACCGTCAGCACCCCGAGGGACAGCGCGGTCCGGGCCGGATGCTGGCGCAGATAGCGCAGGTTGAACAGGCGCAGCCGCGCCGCGACGGCGCCCGGGCCGCCACGCCGCGCCTTCCCCGAGCCGCCCGAACCGGCCTGCGCGGCGCCGGAGTTGCTCTCTTCCTCGGCTCCCACAACGGTCACGCGCGTCGTCCCTCCCCGATGAACTTGGCCACCACGTCCTCGGGGGCGCCGTCCCCGGCCACCTCCCCGTCCGCCAGCAGCACGGCGCGGTCGCTGCGCAGCGCGGCGTCCATGCTGTGGGTCACCATCACCACCGAGCGCTTCGAGCCGTCGTGCGCGAGGGAGGCGAGCAGGTCGAGGAGTTCGTCCCCGGTACGCGAGTCGAGGTTCCCGGTGGGCTCGTCGGCGAGGATGACGCCCGGGTCCATGATCAGGGAGCGGGCGACGGCGACCCGCTGCATCTGGCCGCCGGAGAGTTCGCCGGGCCGGTGCTCCGCGCGGTCGGCGAGACCGACGCGTTCCAGCAGCGCCATCGCCTCGTCGCGTACCGCCGCGGGCCGCGTGCCGTCCAGCAGCCGGGGGACCACGACGTTCTCCCAAGCGGTCAGCGCCGGCAGGAGGTTGAAGAACTGGAAGATGAATCCGATGCGGCGGCGGCGCAGATCGGACAGCTCGTCGTCGTCGAGTGCCGCCAGGTCCACGTCATCGATGAGCACCCGGCCCTCGGAGGGGACGTCGAGCGCCCCCATCACGTGGAGCATGGTGCTCTTGCCCGAGCCGCTGGGCCCAAGGACGGAGACGCACTGGCCGCCTTCGATCGTCAACGACACGCCGTTCAGGGCGCGTACGGGCTGACGGCCGCGCAGATAGTCGTGCACCACGCCGTCTAACCGAAGTGTGGCCATGTACCGGTTCTCCCCTCGTTCCGAGGCCTGCCGTCACGGCGGCGGCCTCGTCGCGGACGACTGTGCCCTTTCATGCGTGGCACAGTCTGTCCAACACGTGACTCGCTCGTCCAGTGGATCACTGAACTCCGGATACGTTCCCGGCCGCGGTCTCGCAGGCCCGCCCTCCGCCGGTGCGGAGACCGTCAGTCGCGCCCACCGTCCGGTGCGGCGCCCGCGCCCACCGGCCGTACGCCGAAGGCGAGTTCGGCGACGGTCCGTACGGTCGCGGCACTGATCCCGGCGGACCAGTGCAGGCACTGCGTGGTGAGCGCCCAGAAGGCGGCACCGGCCGCGATGCCGGTGAGGGTGGCCCAGTGCGGCGCGTACAGCAGCGCGCCGACGATCAGGGACAGCACCCAGTACTGGTAGAAGAACTCGCGGGTCGCGAACCGCTCCTCCGGGGTGTGCGCCCGCCACACGCAGCGGCCCAGCGCCACCGCCACCGGGATCATCAGCAGCCACAGCAGGAAGCGCGCCGGGAAGGCGCCGACGAGCACGAAGACCGTGACGAGGAGGTAGGTCGAGCCGACCATGGCGCCCGCTATCCAGGCGCCGTAGCGGCGCAGCAGGTCGATCCACGCGCTGCGGTACCCGATGCTGGTGTCGCCCGCCACATCGGTCAGGTCCTTGGCGCCGCCGAGCGCGAGCAGCGTCACCATGCCGACGACGAAGAACGGCAGCCCGTACCCGGCGAAGTGCCGCAGCACGTCGGTGTTCCAGCGCTCCTGCGCGAGCACGGTGCCGATGACGAACGTGCCGCCGAAGTGGAAGGTCAGCAGCAGCGGCGCGAGATAGCGGTTACGGCACAGTCTCAGCCCGTAGGAGTAGTTGACGCCGCTGAAGCCGGCGAGGAAGAGGAACAGCGCCAGCCACGGGTCCGGGTGCAGCACGAGCAGCACGGCGTCAAGGAGCAGCACCACGCCCCAGGCGGCGACCGCCGCGCGGCGCAGGAGCGGGAATCCGGCCCGGTGGCACAGCGCGGTGCGTTCGGGCCGGTTGATCTCGTCCTCGGCGCGGTCCGCGAGCCGGTTGAGGGACTCGGTGCCGAGGCCGTGGGCGCACCAGTACACGGCGCCGAGCGCGACCCACTCCCAGCGCGCCCGGCCTTCGGCGACGAGCGCGGTGTAGTAGGGCAGGAAGTACAGGGCGGCGAAGCGGACACTCGTGGCACGCAGCAGAGCGTCGGTTCTGGTCAACGGTGCGCAACTCCACAGTGAGGTGTGCGATTCGGTGCGTGCCGACTCTTGCGGTGGGGAGACGGCACGCGGTCGGCAGGGGGTCCGAGACGGTTCAGCTGACGCGGTGCGCGAGGCCCGTGCACAGGAAGTCGAGGGTGTCCTTGGCCGCGCCGTCCGGAAGCGGGGCGAGCGCCGCACGGGCCTGCGCGATGTGGGCGTCGAGCCGCTCGCGGGTGCGTCCCACGGCATCGTGGTGCCGCAGCAGTTCGATCGCCTCGGCGCACTCCTCGTCGGTGAGTCGGGAGCGGCGGCCCGCCGGTTCCGCGGTGCCGAGGAGGTCCCGCAGCCGGTCGCTGTCCTCGCCGGAACCGCGCAGCGCGTACAGCAGCGGCAGCGTGGGGGCGCCCTTGAGGAGGTCGGTGCCGGGCCGTTTGCCGGACTTCTCCTCCTCGCCGAACAGGTCGAGCAGGTCGTCGGTGATCTGGAAGGCCAGGCCGAACGCCTCTCCGTACCGCCCCAGCTCCCGTACGTACTTCTCGTCGGCACCCGAGGTCAGTGCGCCGAGCCGCAGGCAGGAGCACAGGAGCGAGGCGGTCTTTCCCGAGACCATGGTGGCGTAGTAGTCGTCCGGGTCCTGGTCGGGGGCGAGGCCGGACATCTCCTGCATCGCGCCGGTGACCAGCCGTACGAAGGTGTTGACCTCCAGTCGCGCCTCCAGCATCGGCAGCCGGGCCAGCAGTAAGAACGACCGGGCGAAGAGGAAGTCGCCGGTGAGCATGGCGACTTCGTCGCTCCAGCGGGCGTTGACGCTGGGGCGACCGCGCCGGAGCGTGGCGTTGTCGAGCACGTCGTCGTGGCAGAGCGCGGCGGCGTGCACCAGTTCGCAGGAGGCGGCGGCGCGCAGGACGTCCGGCTCGGCCGGATTCCCGAACCGGGCGGCGAGCAGGGTCAGCAGGGGACGGTGTCGCTTGCCGCCCGCGTCCATCAGATGCCGGGACGCCTCGTGCAGCAGAGGCACCTCACTCTGGATCGACACCTGGATGATCTCCTCGACACCGGCCAGATCCGCTGTGAGCTCCTCGCCCAATTCCTCGCTGGTCAACGGAGGTTGACTCGACGTTCCCACCCGGCTCACACATTCCCCCTGACTGTCCGGTGACTCGCCACCCGCCAGGACACCCCTGACCGCGCCGCGCACGGTGCCGGGTCGCGGCCGGCACAAGGGCACGCTCGGCTCAGCTCACGGAGGGGCCGAGGAAGCAGACAGATGTACGAACGGGACTGACGCCCGGTCAGAGTACAGAAATCCCGCGTCACGGCAACAGGGACGTGAGCGGCACCTTCGGGAATACGAAGACACCAGGGCGACCATGGCACAGAATCGGAAAAAGGGAATCCAGCACTCCGCAATGGCGGAATTATCGATTCCGTCAACTTCCTTGCAGTACAAGGCAGTTGACGGCGTCAGAGCACCGCATCACACCCACCGGAAATATCCGCACTTCTCCGCACGCCGCCCCGGCATCGGCGAATCCGGGGCCACCTTGCACGGGTGTGCGCCGCCGCGGGTGGGCTCGCCGACGACCACGGCGCGACCGAATTGCTGGAGGTCCTACGTCAGTTCCTCAGCGAGGGAGGAGGTGGTCACGTCGGGCTCTGGTCGACGGAGCCCACTCCCAGCCGGTCGGCCACCGCCTCGGCCCAGCGGGCGTATCCGTGGGCCGAGGGATGGAACCCGTCCCGGGCGAAGAAGTCCCCGGTGATCTGCATGATGTCGGCCGAACCCATCCAGGTCGCCGCGGGCCGCTGTGCGCACACCCGCTGCGAGGCCAGGTCGAGGGCCGCGGCCTTCTCCGCGCAGTAGCGGGCGAGCGCCGACGGCAGCGAAGGGAAGTCGGCGAACGGCGGGAGACCCGCCACCACGACGGCGGTGGCCCTCCGCGCCAGCTCGTCGACGACCGCGGCCAGGTCCTCGCTCCACTCCGCGGGACTGCGCCGCCCCAGCACATCGTTGACACCGGCCAGCAGCAGCGCCAGATCGTAGCCCTCACCGAGCTCCGGCAGCAACCGGAACCGGATCCGGCGACTGGTCGCACCCCTGCTGCCCACGACCTCCCAGGCGACCGGACGCCCCTGCCGCGCGGACAGACTCCGGGCGATACCGCCGGGGAAGCCCTCGTCATGCGTGTCGGCACCACAGCCGGCCGCGGTCGAATCCCCCAGGACGGCGACCCGCATCGGCGTACCGGGCAGGTCCCCACCGGAGGTTCCGGTACGCGGGCCGTCGGCCTCCGGCAGTACCTCGGTCCTGTGCCGCACCCACAATCCCTGGACGGCGACAAGCGGCAACAACAGCGGGTTCAACGGGCCACCTCCATCAGGCTGGAGGCGACAGTACGGCCTTGCGCGCACGCACTGCCACCCCGCCCCCGGTAGCCGAGGTCATCAGGGAGGGGCCGGTGTGGCTCGTGTGACGGGTACGCACGGGGCCGCGCTGTACCTGCTGAGCAGTCGTACGGGACGCCTCGCTGCCGTGGAGTCCATGGCGGCCCTGGAAGGGATACAAGAGTGGCACCTCTGATAGCACGTCACCGGCGTTCGGCGAAGCGCCGCCTCATCGGCGCGGGCGCCGCGGCGGCCGCGGCCGGAATCGCGTTCACCGCGACGGTCGCGATGAACGCCGACGCGGCGTGGACGTCCACGTGGAATGTCACCGCGTCCGGCTGGTCCGGCCAGGACGACCCCCAGGTCTCCCTCGACCGCTCCGGCGACGCGCTGCTCGCCTGGGCGGCCATGGACAACGCGAACAGCTCCTACTTCCGCGTCCAGACCCGGGTGAAGTACGCGAACGGCACCTTGGGCGCGACCCGCACCCTGTCCCCGGACGGCCGCGCCATCAGCTGGGTGCGGGCCGACTCCGACGACACCGGGGACTCGTCCGTGGTGTGGCAGCAGGACAGCACCGTCGTCGGCCGCCGGGTCGCGTCCTCCGGCAGCCTCGTCGGCCCGCTGCGGACGCTCTCCACCCCCGGATCGCCCGCGTCCACGCCCTCGGTCGCCGTGACGCCCGGCGGCAGCTCGATGGTGGCGTGGACGGAGATCCGCGACGGCGGTTGGTACGCGGTGGCCCGTCGGCTGAAGCTCGACGGCACGCTCGGCGCGGTGCACACGCTCGGCTCTGGCTCGGCGGAGCCGCCGGCCATCGGCGTGGACCGCAACGGCCAGTTCGTCGTCGCCTGGGTGCGCGGCTCCGAGGTGGTGGCCAAGCGGATGACCGCGACCTCGGTCTCCGCGGCGAAGGTGCTCACCACACCGATCGCGGCGTACGGCGGCTTCGGCATGGTCCGGGTCGGCGTGGACCGGGACGGCGACGCGGTGATCAGCTACCACTCCGGAGGCGGCGACCGCTCGCAGGTCTGGGCCTCCCGCTGGAGCCGCACCGGCACACTGTCGAAACCGCTGCGTATCTCGACGTCCACGGAGAACGTGGACTTCCACCACACCCTAGGGACGGACCTGGACGGCGACTCGATGATCGTGTGGGTACGCAACAACGCCGGCAAGCGCGAGTTGTACGGCCGCGGACTCTCCGCCGGCGGCACCCTCGGCGCCATCACCTCGCTGGGCGCCGGCGACCGCCCCGATCTCGCTCTGGACGACGACGGCGACGGCATGGTGGTCTCGCAGACCACCACGGCCGTCTCCACGCCGCCCTACAGCGTCACGAAGGCCACCGCCCGGCCGATCAGCCGCTCCGGCACCTTCGGCAGCGCGAAGACGCTCACGACGGACGGCCGCGTGCCGCAGGTCGCGGCGCGTCCGACGGCCGTGTTCACGACCACATGGCAGCAGGAGTCGTACCCGTACACGATCAAAGCGATCACCGGCCCTTGAACTTCCTTGGACAACCTTGAACTGCCTTGAACTGCCGTGAACGCAGGCGTACTTGCGGTCTCCGCCTGTGGTGCCCAGGTGCTCGGCAGGCACCTGGGCACAGCTCCGCACGGGACGGGATTCAGTCGAGTCGGCGCCCCATCTTCGCCGACAGCCGGTTGTAGCCCTTTGTGTCCCACCATTCTTCGAGCAGAGCGCGGACCACATGGACGAGCTGGTCGAGTCGCTCGGGGTCCGGGGCGCTGGAGGTGAACACATCCGCGAAGGATTTGTCCTCCCAGGGCTGGGTGAACACCCAGCGTTCGTCGTCGTGACCGGGTCGAACGACCGTGAGCCAGTAGGTGAGCGTCGTACTGCGGTTGGGGTGATGGACGACCGACAGGTCATCGACGTTGAAGGTGACCGTTCCGTCGCCCGCGGTGTATGAGCGGCCCAGGGCGCGCTCGGCCGGCGTCAGGGCTGACATGCCCGCCACCTGCTCTCTTGCGTTGTCCGGTGCTGGATGTGCTGGTGTGCGCGGAGGCTAGCACCGGGCCCCGGCGAGTGTGTTGACCTTGTACGCCGTGAGTACGTCGTTCGTTCCGGCGGGGGTGCCGAGGATGGTGCGGAACTTCTCGACACTGGGGCATGTTTGCGTGTAAGTGGAGTACCCACCACGGCCGTTGGGCCTGCCGGACCAGATCGCCGACCTGATTTTCCGGTCCATGGTGCCGTTCCAGCCGTGGCCCTTCTTGATGTGCTTCCAGCCCCATCGGGCGGTGCCACAGCGAAGTACGTACTTGCCCGGACCGCGGTAGTAGGTCCGGACGATGTAGTTACGACTGTGATGCTTGCAGGTCGAGTCGATGCTGTTGATCGATACCCCCGTGCTGTCGACGCCCGGGGCGGATACGGCCGCCGCAGACGCTGTCGTCGGAAACATCAGGACGGATGCCGCCGCGACAGCGGTCAGGGCAGCCTTCGGTGCATTGGATGCGTTGAAACGCACGTGATCCCCCTGTGACAGGGCCACCCACGGTCAGCGGGAGCCCATGAACGTGACCTTCTTCCGAGGTCGCTTTCGTGAGCATCACACAACACGTACGCGAGTACGGTCAAGGGGGATTTGCCCAGTCAACTTGGCTGAAAAATGGGCGAGTTGCGCTCGACGGGAGGGTGGGGACGCCGCGCATAAGAGGGGCTGCCAGTCCCAGCGGTCCTGGTTGAGGAGGCGGCTGAGGCCGCGCCAGGAGTTGGGGCCCATCTCGCCGTCGACGGGACCGGTGTAGCCGTGCTGGGCAGCCAGTCGCTGGACCGCCGACCAGGTCAGGGGGCCGGGGATGTCGCCAGGGCGCCGCGGATCAGGGTTCTCCTGCGCATGCGTCCTCCGGGAGGGCGCGCATCACAACAAGGGAATGTCATGTTCCTATCAAAATCTCGGTCTGCGGGCTAGCCTGACTCCGCTTCGTCAAGGCAGGTCAACCCGCAATGGATACAAGGGAGTTGATGTGTGCAGAAACCATGGGTCCGATGACGGCCACAAGGGCCGGGCACAAAGCAGAATGAGTCGGCGCACGCTGCTGCGCGGCTCCGCCGCCAGTCTCGGTCTGGCCGCCGGCAGTGTGCTGTTCTCGGCGGGCTCCGCCAAGGCCGCGGACCTCTACAACCCGTTCAGCGGCTACACGATGACCGACGGCTGGTGGGACCACGTCAGCCGCGGTTCGCTGGGCGGCATCGACTACGCGATGGGCGTCGGCACCGGTCTGCCCGCCGCGGGTGCCGGGACGGTGACCAACATCCCGTACAACGGCACCGGCGGCCACACCGTGACCATCACCCACAGCGACGGGTACCGGACCCAGTACATGCACCTGTCGGAGTTCCGCCTTTCCGACGGCACCTGGGTCGGCCAGGGGGACATCGTCGGGTTCTCCGGCGGCGCCGCCGGGGCCCCGGGCTCCGGAAGCTCCACCGGCCCGCATGTGCACTGGCACCTGATCACTCCGGACGGCACCCGCGTCAACCCGCTGGACTACCTGGGCGGCGGTGGCGGTGGCGGCGGCACCGCGCTGCCGAAGACGTCGACCGAGCAGGACGGCGTCCCCGGCCCCGTCATGTGGAAGCGGGCCCAGAACTGGCTGCGGATCTGGGCGGGTTACACCGGCCCGATCGACGGCATCCCCGGCCCCATGACCTACAGCGCACTCCAGCGGAACATGAGCGCCGACTGGGGCTACACCGGCCCCATCGACGGCATCCCCGGCCCCATGACCTGGTCGGCGGTCCAGCGACTGGCCGCCAACTACGGCTACACCGGCCCCATCGACGGCGAGATGGGCCCCAACTCCTGGCGCGGCTTCAGCCGCTTCATCAACGCGGACGCCTGGGACTGGATCGTCTGACAGCGGCCGACAGCACAGACCACCCCGGCCAAGCCCCGGCGGCGGGCCTCACCCGCCCCCGCCGCGGGCTCCGCCCGAGGCCGTCGCACAACTCCGCCTGCGGTACCGGCTGGCCGCCGCGTCCGCGGACGCCTACGCCGAGGCCGGGTTCACAGCCGTCCTCCAGGACGTCCTGCTGGGTGAACACCTCGCGGAAATCACCCAGTTGATCAGGAGCCGACCACTGGCCGTCGTCATGCCGACGCACGACCCAGACGTCGTGGCCCGGCGCGAGGAGAAGCGCTCCAAGACCGGTTACGGGCCCGACTGGCAGCCCAGGGATCTGGACACGGTGCTCCGGGACAGCACGCCCCGCATCGGGCTGTGGCTCGACACCTCCCACCGGACGGTCGACGAGACCGTCGAGGAGATTCTGAAGCGCAACTGGGCCGAGGGCGCCATCTCCTGACCATGCCGGCCGGTGGGCCATGCCTCGGTCAGGAAGACATCGAGTTCCCCCGCGTGCTCGGCTGCAGGTGGTCGGCACTGAACGGGCGGGCAGGCGGGGGCAGTTCGGTGTCACTCGGTGTGGAGCAGCTCGCGTACGTTGTGCCAGTCGCGGTCGATGGCCGCCAGCCGTTCGTCCCGCCATGGGGAAGGGGGCACCGCGCGGTGGTTGCGGCGTTCCCGTAGGAGCAGCATGGCCCGGTTCAGGGTGAAGGCGGCGCGGGCGGAGGGGGGTTCGGCGGCCGCGAGTTCCTCGATCTGTGGGCGGGCTTGCGGAGTGGCGGCCAGGACGGTCCATAGCACCGCGAGGTCATGTCCGGGGAGGTGGTGTCCGGCGTGCTCCCAGTCGATCACTGTGACCTGCCCGTCGGGTCGGACGACGAAGTTGGTGGGCAGGGGGTCTCCGTGGGCGGGTACGAGGACGGTGCCGGCACGGTGCAACAGGTCGGTCAGGGCCCGGTGTTCCTGTGGGATGGTCAGGCCTTGGTGGTGGTCTCGGTCGAGACGAGCGGGGTGGTCGGGGGTGCGGGTGAACGCCCCTGCGGGAGGCTTCCATCGACCGAGGCCGGTCATGGCCGTCAGCATGGCGGTGAGGTGTGCGGGGTCCAGTGCCTGTGGCGGGAACCGGTCGCGGCTCTGGACCGGGGAATGGCCTCGGATGTGTTCGACGAGGAGCACCTTGTGCCGGTTGTCGGCGGCGATGAGGGCGGGGACCAGTACGGGCGGCGGTGTCGTGGCGAAGGTCTGGTAGGCGTCGATCTCTGTGCTGAACTTCTCGGCCCACAGGGGCTCCCGGTCGTCAGCAGTTTCGCGACGGCGGGTCCGTCCGCGCACTCCCCCGCGATGAGCAGGGACTTGTCGGTGCGGGAGAGGAATGCCGTGGGGTGGAAGTCCGGTCGTAAACGGATGACCGGTGCGGCGGCGCTGGTGAGTTCGTCGGGCACGGGGCTCCCTGGTGTTCCTGCGCGGAGCGGCCCGGTGTTCTGGGCTGGTTCCGCGCGCTGCGGGGCGGTTTCCCCGGTGCGTTCGCGAGAACGCACCGGCTGTTTCGATCTCGCACGCACGCCCCTTCGGCTCAGGTCACTGGATGGTCGAGGCGGCGAGTGCCGCGGCGGCGGCCCGGGAGGTGACTCCCAGTTTGCGGTAGATCTGGCTGGTGTGGAACTTGACGGTGTTCTCGGTGATGCCGAGTTCCGTGGCGATCTGGCGGTTGCGCCGTCCGGCGACGAGCAGGCGCAGCACCTCGGTCTCGCGCGGTCCCAGATCCCAGGTGTGTGCCGCGGTGCTGGAGGTGTCGGGCGGGTCGAGTGGGATGCGTACGTCGACCTTCGAGCCCCAGCCGGCGACGGCCTCGACGTCGAGTTGGCCGCCGAGTGCGGTGGCTCTGGCCGTCAGCAGCCGGAGGGCGGGGTGCCCGGGGGTCAGCAGCCCGTCGCCGTCGTCGCGTACCGAGGCGAGCAGGTGGGTCCCGTCGCAGTTCCACTGCACCCGTATCCGGGTCACGCTTCCCTGGTCCCGCATGTGCAGCACGGCGCTGCCGACGATGGCGCGCGCGGCGTGGGCGACTTCGCCCGGCAGTGCCCGGCCGTCGCAGGGCGGCTCGATGAACTGGATGCGGAGCTCGCTGCCGCGGTCGAGGGGGCGCAGGTCGTCCTTCAGTCTTTCGAAGGCCTGCGAGACGGGTTCTTCGGTGAGGGTGGTGACGAGGCTGCTGCCGGTCCTGACCCGTACCAGGGCCGAGGCCGCCATGTCGGTCGCCAGCAGTCTGGCGCGCGGGTCGTCCAGGTCGCGGCTGCGCAGCGTGGCCAGCAGGGTCTCCAGGTCGGTTTCATGACGGGCCGTCAGTTCCGCCGTGACCCGCAGCCGTTCGCTGGAGGCCGCGCGTGATTCACGCAGGTAGTCGGGGCGGGCCTCGGCGACCTGCTGCCGGATGCGGGTCGCGGCCGTCTCCCAGATCGCGCGTACGTAGGCTTCGGTGCCCGCGTCTTCGGTACCCGCGTGCTGTGGGTCCCGGGGCTCGCAGAGCACCACGATGGCGCCGGTCGGGGCGCCGTACGCGCGGATCCGGCGTTCCGCTCCGGCGATGACGGCGTGCTCGGGCCGTACGTCCTGGCCCAACTGCCAGCGCACCGAGACGAGTTCGGCGATCGTGATCCGCTCGGTGATGGCGGGATCGCCGGCCTTCTTCTGCGGCCGTCCGGTGCAGTCCTCGGTGAACACGGCCAACGCCCGGTGCGGCAGCACGTCGTTGATCACTTCGTGCAGCCGGGCGGCGACGGTGTGCAGCGACGCGGTCGCCACGGCCCCCACCCGTTCGGCCACCGCGGCCGCGTCGGGATGTGTTGCGAGAGATGCCATGAGGGAAAGGTAACCGGTCCGCCTACCCGAACGGGCAGGTGGGCAGCCCGGAACGTTGGGTGCGGCCTACCCGACAGGGCGGGAGTATGGAGGGGCGGGGGCGGGCACCCCTGAGCAACACCCTCCGGATCGGCGGCACTTGCCCTGTCCGGCTCGGCCCCGAACACCGTGTGCCGACTCCCGGCTTCCGCCTCGCACCGCTCGCACCTCCATCGACCAGCATGAAAGTGAAACCACATGACCCACGCAGTCCGGGGCGTCGTCGCCCGCAGCAAAGGTGCGCCCGTCACGGTGGAGACGATCCTGGTGCCGGACCCGGGGCCGGGCGAGGCCTTGGTGCAGGTGCAGGCCTGCGGGGTCTGCCACACCGATCTGCACTACCGCGAGGGCGGCATCAACGACGAGTTCCCGTTCCTGCTGGGCCATGAGGCCGCCGGCATCGTGGAGGCCGTGGGCGAGGACGTCACAGAGGTCGCACCGGGCGACTTCGTGGTCCTCAACTGGCGTGCGGTGTGCGGCGATTGCCGCGCCTGTCGCCGGGGCGAGCAGCAGTACTGCTTCGCCACCAGGAACGCCGTGCAGAAGATGACCCTGGAGGACGGCACCGAGCTCTCGCCCGCGCTCGGTATCGGTGCCTTCGCCGAGAAGACCCTGGTCGCGGCGGGTCAGTGCACCAAGGTCGCCGCGGACGCCCGCCCGGCCGCGGTCGGGCTGCTCGGCTGCGGTGTGATGGCCGGCCTCGGTGCCGCGATCAACACCGGCGGGGTCGGCCGCGGCAAGTCGGTCGCCGTCATCGGCTGCGGCGGGGTCGGTATGTCGGCCATCGCGGGCTCCGCGCTCGCGGGTGCCGGCCGCATCATCGCGGTCGACGTCGACGCGAAGAAGCTGGAGTTGGCGACGACGATGGGCGCCACCCACACCGTCGACTCCTCCGCCGGCGATCCGGTCGCCGCGATCCAGAAGCTGACCGACGGGTTCGGCGCCGACGTCGTCATCGACGCGGTCGGCCGCCCGGAGACCTGGAAGCAGGCGTTCTACGCCCGCGACCTGGCCGGCACCGTCGTCCTCGTCGGCGTGCCGACGCCCGACATGAAGGTGCCCGACATCCCGCTGATCGACGTCTTCGGCCGCGGCGGCGCGCTGAAGTCGAGCTGGTACGGGGACTGCCTGCCCTCCCGCGACTTCCCGATGCTCGTCGACCTCTACCAGCAGGGCCGGCTCGACCTCGACGCCTTCGTCACCGCGGAGATCTCCATCGACGAGGTCGAGGCGGCCTTCGCGCGGATGCACCACGGCGACGTCCTGCGATCGGTGGTACTGCTGTGACCGCGCCGCACTCCGCCGTACGTATCGACCACGCCGTGAGCCGTGGCACGTTCAGCCTGGACGGCCAGACCTTCGACGTCGACAACAACATCTGGGTCATCGGCGACGACAGCGAGTGCCTCGTCATCGACGCCCCGCACAACGTCGCGGACATCCTGGCCGTCGTGGCCGGGCGCACGGTGAAGGCCATCCTCTGCACCCATGCCCACGACGACCACGTCCGCGTGGCGCCCGAGTTGAGCGAGCGGGTCGGCGCACCGATCCTGCTGCACCCCGCAGACCAGCCGCTGTGGGCACTGACCCACCCGCACCGGAAGTGGGACGCGGATCTGTCCGACGGCGACGAGATCACCGTGGGCGGCACCGCGCTCCGTGTCCTGCACACTCCCGGCCATGCCCCCGGCGCGGTCTGCTTCCACGCACCGGACCTCGGCCGCGTCTTCACCGGCGACACGCTCTTCCAGGGCGGCCCCGGTGCCACGGGCCGCTCGTACAGCGACGCGGCCACCATCGAACAGTCCATCAGGGACCGGCTGTTCACCCTGCCGGACGAGACGATCACGCACACCGGCCACGGCGACGACACCACCATCGGAGCGGAGCGGAACTCCGCAGGCCGATAAGGGGTTGCTGATTGCTCCTGCCGTACGGGCCGCCCGCCGAACCCCACGCGGAGGGCGGGGGGGCGGGGGGTGTCCGGGGGGGGGTGGGCGGGGAGAGGGGCGTCGCCCCGGATCCGGGGGGGGGGCGGGGGGTGGCGTATA
>NZ_JBHVRR010000059.1:0-31118 GCF_042885635.1 Streptomyces sp. NPDC058045
GGGGGGGGGCGCCTGCCCCTGCGGTGTCGGCGGGGGCGGCCGGGCCGCCCGCGGGGGCGGGGGGGGGGGGCGGGGCCCGGGGGGGGGGGGCCCGGCCCCCCCCCCCCCGTCCGGTTGACCTGGCGTGGGGGCGCCGAGTCGGGCAGTAGCGGACGGGGGTCGCGGCCGGGTTCTGGGGGGCGGCCCGCGGGCGGTCAGACGGCGGTGGCGCTCTCCGGCAGGAGACGGCTGAGCTGCTCGGTCAGGTCCATGACCTCGACGACGTCACCGAAGTCGCGGGCAGCGGTGTCGACGGTCTTGCGGATACGGGTGTTGACCCGTTCGGAACGCACCTTGCCGGCCACCTCCAGGGCCTGCCCGGCGAGCAGGGCGCCCTGCTCCGGTTCGCCGCGCAGCAGGTGCACGGTGGCCATGCCGACCAGGTTGAGCGCGTAGGAACGCTGGTGCTCCTCGTCCTCGCGGAAGAGTTCCACGGCACGCGCCATGACCGGCTCGGCGAGGGAGGCGTAGGTGGGGCTGCGGCCGGCGACATAGGCGAGGTCGCGGTAGGAGTGCGCGTTCTCGCCGTTGAGTTCGGCCTCGGAGAAGAAGCGGATCCAGTCGGGCTCCGGCTCCTCGATGTCCTGGGCGTCGCCGAAGGTGTGCTCCGCCATCCGCACCGCGCGCTTGCACTTGCCGGGCTGCCCCATGTTGGCGTAGGCGCGGGCCTCCATGGCGTGCAGCATGGCCTGGGTGCGGGCGGTGGCGCAGTCGCGGCTGCCGTACTGGGCGAGGTGCACCAGCTCCAGGGCGTCGTCCGGGCGCCCCATGTGGATCATCTGCCGGCTCATGCTGGAGAGGATGTACGCGCCGAGCGACTTGTCCCCGGCTTCCTTCGCTGCGTGCAGGGCCAGTACGAAGTACTTCTGCGCGGTGGGCTGGAGGCCGACGTCGTAGCTCATCCAGCCGGCCAGCTCGGCGAGTTCGGCGGCGACCTTGAAGAGGCGGCGGGTGGTGGCCTCGGGCTGAGCCTCCTGCAACAGGTCGGTCACCTCGTGGAGTTGGCCGACGACGGCCTTGCGGCGCAGCCCGCCGCCGCACTGCGCGTCCCACTGGCGGAACATCACCGTGGTCGACTCCAGCAGGTCCAACTCGGGGCGGGACAGGCGGTGTCCGCGGCCGCGGGTGGTGCTCGGCTCGGGGTCGCCCTGCGGGGCGGCGGGGCTCGGCACCAGCCAGCGCTGCATCGGCTCCACCAGCGCCGGGCCCGCCGCCAGCGCCAGCGAACTGCCGAGGAACCCGCGCCGCGCCAGCATCAGGTCGCTCCGGGAGAACTCCCCGAGCAGCGCCACCGTCTGCGGCCCCGTCCACGGCAGATCGACCCCGGAGACGGAGGGCGACTGGTGGACCGGGCGCAGCCCCAGGTCCTCCACGGCGACGACACAGCCGAAGCGCTCCGAGAACAGCTCGGCCAGGATGCGCGGGATGGGCTCGCGCGGATTCTCCCCGTCCAGCCAGCGGCGCACCCGGGAGGTGTCGGTGGAGATGTGGTGCGCCCCGAGCCGCCGGGCCCGCCGGTTCACCTGCCGGGCCAGCTCCCCCTTGGACCAACCACTGCGCACGAACCAGGAGTTCAGCAGCGCGTTGGGCCGCTTCTCCGGTTGCGGAGCTACCTCGTCCCGGGGGGCGGGGTCGTCGACGGGGGCGGGGTCCTCGGAGACGTTGTCCGAGGGGATGTCGTCCGACGGGACGGCGTGCGGGGTGGCGGAGGCGGGGGGGCGCGGTGCGGGGAACGCCGGTGCGGGGATCGCGGGGGGCGGTGTCGCGGGGGCGGCCCGGTGGTGGGGTGGTGCGGGGATGCCGGGGGCCGGGTAGGGGTCGCCGGTGGCCGTGTGCAGGGGGCGGAGGGTGTGGTCGGTCCGGTTCGCGTCGTGAGCCGTGTGCGTCGCGCGTGCCGCGCTCTCGCCGTTGCCGCTCACTGGAACGCCCCCATTCCTGAAGCCACTTGTCTGCGGTGCGCGTAAAGCCCTACCAGAATGCCGTCAACTCCGGTTGCCCGTACGGTGTTTGTCACCCGTCGAACAGGAACCCGACTTGCCCTTGGCATACCCGCGGGTCCGGTGCCCCGCGGCTTGTATACCGACAGTAACCCCTCGATCACCCGCCCAGCGAGGCAGGACCCGGAAACGCCACCATTCGCCACCCCCGCCACCCGGCACAGCCCTCTCCCTGCACGATTCACTTGACATAGGACAACCGGAGGCTGGCGGAGCGATGTACGACGGGGCGCACGCCCCCTCCCGCGCCACCCCGGTCACCACTGGGCGCCGTCATGACCAGCCGCCACCCGGGAGAACATGAACAGAGGGTCACGATCCGATTCCGCGACGTGACCACGCCGCGCCGGACCCGTTGGAGGGGGCATGGGCTTCACGATCGGCGGCATCCGCGGAATGCGCGGCACCCGTGACACCCCGGCCCTCGCGCCGGGCATCCCACCGGCCACCCGGCGCCGGGGCCGCACCCCCGCGGCCAACAACTGCACCGCACTGGCCGAGTTCACCGGACTGTGGGGCTGGGACGTGGTCCCCGGCGCACGCGCCTCGGGCGGCGCCTGCTCCTGCGGTCGCACCCCCTGCCCCGCCCCGGGCGCCCACCCGCTGGACTTCGCGCCCGTGGTGCGAGCCGGCGCCACCCTCGACCAAGTCACCCGTGTCTGGGGCGAGTTCCCGGGCGCCGCCGCGATGCTGCCGGTGGGCCGCGCCTTCGACGTCCTGGACGTCGCGGAGACCGTGGGACGCCGCGCCCTGGTACGGCTGGAGCGGATGGCCGCCCCACTCGGCCCCGTCGCCCTCACCCCCGACGGCCGCGCACAGTTCCTCGTCGCCCCCGGCGCCGCCACCGAACTGCCCCAACTCCTCTACCGCACCGGCTGGGACGGCGCCGCACTCGACCTCCGCGCCCTCGGCAGCGGCGCCCACATCACCGCGCCGCCGTGGGACCGCGCCGGCCTCGGCCGCTGCCGCTGGCTCCGCTCCCCCGACCTCGACTCCACCACCCACCCCCCAGAGGCCCGCCTCCTCCTCAGCGCCCTCGCCTACGTGGCCCACCGCTGCACCAACTGATGTGCTGTGCTGGGGGGTTGGGCCGGGGGTGGCTGGGCTCAGCTCGTAGCCCATGCTCGGCAGGTGGCCGTTCGGCTCGCGATCTGATGGCGTTGCCCGCTCGGCTCGTGAACCGATGACGTTGCCTGCTCGGTCGTGAACCGATGGCGTTGCCTGCTCGGCTGGTGAGGCGATGACGTTGCCTGCTGCGTGACCCGTATCGCCGGTGGCCTACTCGTGATTCCGCTCCGGTTCGTGGCCCGTTGACGTTGCCCGCTGTCCTGGCCTGCTTACGCGCCCGCCCGCCGCGCGGGAGCGGTGTGAGCAGTGCTCTTGAAGGTGGGCGGCGCTCTGGGGTGCGAGCGGTGCTCTCGAAGGTGGGCGGCGCTCAGGGACGTGAGCACTGCTCCAGTTTGCGAGCACCGCCCTCCCCAAAGCGCGAGCACCGCCCCCAGATGCGAGCACCGCTCTCGTCGTAGACCACTGCTCACGACCGCGAGCACCGCTCACCTTCAAGAACATCGACCACCATCAAGAGCGCCGCTCACCCACGAGAGCACCGCTCACAGACAAGAGCACCGCTCCAAACCACGGGGCCACCGCTCCACCCCAGATCACCGCTTACGCACGAGAACACCGCTCACACCCCAGAGCACCGCTCCCCCGCCCGCCCCAAAAAAGAACGGTGCCCGCCCCCTCCCCCAGAGGCACGAGCACCGCTCAAGCAGTACAACCTTCAACTCAGATCAGGCA
Source organism: Streptomyces sp. NPDC058045 (assembly GCF_042885635.1). Classification (NCBI taxonomy): domain Bacteria; kingdom Bacillati; phylum Actinomycetota; class Actinomycetes; order Kitasatosporales; family Streptomycetaceae; genus Streptomyces; species Streptomyces sp. NPDC058045. Next base: position 3,837 of record NZ_JBHVRR010000059.1, read on the forward strand.
CCGTCCAGGCACAACACCCACAGCGACCGCGCCCTCCACCCCACGGATCCCGCAGCCGCCGCCCAAGGCCAGGCCCTACTCCCCGATCAGGGCGTCGATGAACGCCTCCGGTTCGAAGGGGGCCAGGTCGTCCGGGCCTTCGCCGAGGCCGATCAGCTTGACGGGGACGCCCAGTTCGCGTTGGACGGCTACCACGATGCCGCCCTTGGCGGTGCCGTCCAGCTTGGTGAGGACGATGCCGGTGATGTCGACCACCTCCGCGAAGACACGGGCCTGGACCAGTCCGTTCTGGCCTGTGGTGGCGTCGAGTACCAGCAGCACCTCGTCCAGCGGGGCGTGCTTCTCCACGACCCGCTTCACCTTGCCCAGCTCGTCCATGAGGCCGGTCTTGGTGTGGAGGCGGCCCGCGGTGTCGATGAGGACGACGTCGGCGCCCTCGTCGATCCCTTCCTTGACGGAGTCGAAGGCGACGGAGGCCGGGTCGCCGGCCTCGGGGCCGCGGACGGTGCGGGCGCCGACACGTTCGCCCCAGGTCTGCAACTGGTCGGCGGCCGCGGCGCGGAAGGTGTCGGCGGCGCCCAGCACCACGGACTTGCCGTCGGCCACCAGGACCCGGGCGAGTTTGCCGGTGGTGGTGGTCTTGCCGGTGCCGTTGACGCCGACGACCATCACGATGCCCGGGGTGTCCAGCGCGGACTCGGTGTGCACGGCACGGTCCAGGTCGGTGCCGACGAGTTGGAGGAGTTCCTCACGCAGCAGCGCGCGGAGTTCCTCGGGGGTGCGGGTGCCGAGGATCTTGACCCGTTCCCGGAGGCGTTCGACGAGTTCCTGGGTGGGGGTGACGCCGACGTCGGCGGTGATCAGGGTGTCCTCGATCTCCTCCCAGGTGTCCTCGTCCAGATGCTCGCGGGACAGCAGGGTGAGCAGGCCCTTGCCGAGTGCGTTCTGCGAGCGGGAGAGCCGGGTGCGGAGCCGGACCAGGCGGCCGGCGGTCGGTTCCGGGATCTCCAGTTCGGGGACGGGCGGAGCGGGGGGCTCCGTGATGACGGGGGCGGACGGGTCCGCCTCGGCGGTCGGGAGGTCCACCTCCTCGATCGTGCGCCGCTCCTCGTCGCTCGGCGCTTCGGCCTCGTCGCCGACGTGCGGTTCGGACGGCGGGGCGGTGATGTCGGGTGCGCTGGGCGGGGCGGTCGGGGGCTGCTGTGACGGAAGCTGCTTCTTCCTGCGGCTGCCGACGACCAGCCCGCCGAGTGCGCCGATCACGACCACGGCGATGACTACAGCAAGGATGACGATTTCCATAACGCCACCCAGTATCAGCCATGCCACCGCACCCGCGCCGGACCGGCGCCTCACCCGGCGGCCACGGGGGCCGGCCTACCCCATCTCCTCCAGCGCCTTGCCCTTGGTCTCCTTCACGAACTTCAGCGTGAACGGGATGGAGAGCGCGGCGAAGACCGTGTAGATGACATAGGTGCCGGAGAGGTTCCAGTCGGCGAGGGACGGGAAGCTGGCGGTGATGGCCCAGTTGGCGATCCACTGGGCGGAGGCGGCGACGCCGAGTGCGGCGGCGCGGATCCGGTTGGGGAACATCTCGCCGAGGAACACCCAGACCACCACGCCCCAGGAGAGGGCGAAGAAGAGCACGAAGAGGTGGGCGGCGACCAGCGCGACCCAGCCCTGGGTGGCGGGGAGTCTGCCGTCGACCAGCGGGTGGGAGAAGGCCCAGGCCTCCAGGCCGAGGCCGACGACCATGCCGGTGGAGCCGATGAGGGCGAGTGGTTTGCGGCCGATCCGGTCCACGAAGATCATGGCGATCACGGTGCCGATGATGTTGATGATCGACGTGGTGAACGAGTAGAAGAACGAGGCGGTCGGGTCGACGCCGACGGACTGCCACAGCGTGGACGAGTAGTAGAACGCCACATTGATGCCGACGAACTGCTGGAACACGGAGAGTCCGATACCGACCCAGACGATCGGACGGAAGAGGAAGCCGCCGCCGAGCAGGTCCTTGAAGGTGGACTTGTGCTCGCTGCGCATCGCGTGCTCGATCTCGGCGACCCGGGCGTTCAGGTCGATGTGCTCGCCCTCGACCTCGGCGAGTACGGCCCGCGCCGTCTCGTCCTTGCCGGCCGAGATCAGATAGCGGGGCGACTCGGGGATGGCGAAGGAGAGCAGGCCGTAGAGGACGGCCGGGATCACCATGACGCCGAGCATGACCTGCCAGGCCTCCAGGCCCATCAGCCTGCCGCGCTGGTCGCCGTGGGCGGCGTTCAGGATGCCCCAGTTGACGAGTTGGGAGACGGCGATGCCGACGACGATCGCGGCCTGCTGGAAGGAGCCGAGGCGGCCGCGGTAGGCGGGGGGTGCGACCTCGGCGATGTAGGCGGGGCCGATGACGGAGGCCATACCGATGGCGAAGCCGCCGATGATCCGCCAGAACGCCAGGTCCCACAGGGCGAACGGGAGGGCGGAGCCGACGGCGCTGATGGTGAAGAGGACGGCGGCGATCTGCATACAGCGGATGCGGCCGATGCGGTCGGCGATCCGGCCCGCGGTGGCGGCGCCGATCGCGCAGCCGATCAGGGCGATGGCGATGACCTGGGCGAGGGCGGCGGAGCCGATGCCGTAGCGGCTGCGGATGGCTTCGACGGCACCGTTGATGACGGAGCTGTCGTAGCCGAAGAGGAAGCCGCCCATGGCGGCGGCCGCTGCGATGAAGATGACATGGCCGAGGTGCTCGGGGTGGGCCTCTCGGGCGGACTGTGATGCCGTCGTGGTCACGGGTACTCCTCGCCGGCAGCGCTGCCATGGTGGGGCCGAAGCCCTTCCAGTGGCGCACAACTTCCCGCCGCCCACCACTTGAAGGGGAACCAGCCGGAGTTGGGCGGTCCGACCGCGCCGCGCTCGTAGCCCGCACAACTCCCGTAGTCCACAAGGCGGTTGCTAGCGGAGTCGCTGGCTGATGACCTTCGACACGCCGTCGCCCTGCATGGAGACGCCGTACAGCGCGTCCGCGACCTCCATGGTGCGTTTCTGGTGGGTGATGACGATGAGCTGGGAGGCCTCCTGAAGCTCCTGCATGATGCGGATCAGCCGCTGGAGGTTGGTGTCGTCCAGGGCCGCCTCCACCTCGTCCATCACATAGAACGGGCTGGGGCGGGCCTTGAAGATGGAGACCAGCAGGGCCACCGCGGTCAGCGAGCGTTCGCCGCCGGAGAGCAGCGACAGCCGCTTGACCTTCTTGCCCGGCGGCCGTGCCTCCACATCGACGCCGGTGGTCAGCATGTTGTCGGGGTCGGTCAGTACCAACCGCCCCTCGCCGCCCGGGAAGAGCCGGGAGAAGACCCCCTCGAACTCACGCGCCGTGTCCCGGTACGCCTCGGTGAAGACCTGCTCGACGCGCTCGTCGACCTCCTTCACCACCTGGAGCAGATCGGCCCTGGTCTTCTTCAGGTCCTCCAGCTGCTCGGAGAGGAACTGATGGCGTTCCTCCAGCGCCGCGAACTCCTCAAGCGCCAGCGGATTGACCTTCCCGAGCTGCTGGTACGCCCGTTCCGCGGCCTTCAGCCGCTTCTCCTGCTCGGCCCGGACATAGGGCACCGGCCGGTTGCGCGGATGCTCCGGGTCCTCGGGCAGCTCCTCGCCGGCGGCGGGCGGCGACGGCGGCACGGGCTGCTCGGGGCCGTACTCGGCGACCAGCGCCGCGGGCTCGACGCCGTGCTCCTCCAGGGACTTGGTCTCCAACTGCTCGATCCGCAGCCGCTTTTCGGCGCCCAGGACCTCACCGCGGTGCACCGAGTCGGTGAGCTTGTCCAGTTCGGCCTTGAGGTCGCGGCCGCGGGCCCGGGCCGCGGCCGACTCCCGTTCCCGCTCGGCCTTCGCGGCCTCCGCGGCGCCCCGTTCGCGGTCGGCCCGCGCCAGTGACACCTCGACATGGGCGAGGAGTTGGCGGGCGCCGCCGGCGACGGCGGTGGCCACCTCGGCCTCGTGGCGGAGCCGGGCCCGGCGCTGCTCGGCGCGGGCTCTGGCCTCCCGTTCGGCGCGGGCCGCCCGGTCCAGCGAGTCGGCCCGCCCGGCGAGCGCCTTCACTCGCTCCTCGTGGGTGCGGGCGGCGAGCCGGGCCTCCATCTCGGTCTGGCGGGCGTTGGCCCCGTCCGCGGCGAGCCGGTCCCGTACGGCGGTGTCGGGTTCCTCGTCGGTGCCGTCGGTGCTCTCCTCGGCGACGGCGAGCCGTTCGGCGAGTTCCTCGGCCTCCGCGGTCGCCCGGTCCAGGGCCTCCTGGGCGCGGGCCGCGGCGGCGGTGCTGCGTTCCGCCTCTCCGGCGGCGCCGCGGGCCTGCCCGGCGAGGCTGCCCAGGCGCTGTGCGGTGGCGGACTTCTCCCGGTCGGCGGCGCGGCGGCGGCCGGCCAGTTCCTCGACGCGGGCGGCGCAGGCCCGGCGGTGTTCCGCGGCGGCCTCCTGGGCGGCGGCCAACTCGGTGCAGCGGGCGGCGACTTGGCCGATCTCGGCGGCGGCCTCGTCGACCGCGGCCTGTACTTCGAGGAGGCTCGGGGCACCGGCCGAGCCGCCGTGCGCGTAGTGGGCGCCGAGCAGGTCGCCCTCCGCGGTGACGGCGGTGAGCGCGGGGTGGGCGTGGACCAGGTCCTCGGCGTCTTCGAGGGTGGCGACGGCGACCATGCCGTGCAGCAGGCGGCGGACGGCGGGCAGCAGGTCCTCGGGGCCGCGCACCAGGTCGGCGGCGGGCCGGGCCCCGGCGGGCAGGGCGGCGGCGGTGGCGGGGTCGGGTGAGGTGGCCAAGTGGCCGGTGGCGATGAGGAGGGCGGCGCGTCCGGCGTCCTGTTTCCGCAGCAGCCGCAGGGCCTCGGCGGCGGTGGCGGGCGCGGCGACGGCGACGGCGTCCGCGGCGGCGCCGAACGCGGCGGCGAGGGCGGCTTCGTGGCCGGGGTCGACGGTGAGGAGTTCGGCGGCGGGGCCGAGGAGGCCGGTGAGCTGGTCGCGGGCGGTGAGCAGGGCGCCGGTGCCGTCCTTGCGGCGCAGTCCGAGGGCGAGGGCTTCATGGCGGGCGGCGAGGGCGGCGCGGCGGCGTTCGGCCTCGGTGGCCTGGTCGCGGGCGGCGGTGGCGGCTCGGTCCGCTTCGGTGAGGGCTTCGGTGGCGGCCTCGTGGGCGGCGGCGAGTTCGGCGTCGTCCGCGTCGAGCCCGTCGACTTCGGCTCTGAGCTGCTCGTACTCCTGCTGGGCGGCGGTGGCGCGCTGGCCGGCTTCGTCGCGGGCGGCGCCGAGGCGGTCGATCTCGGCCTGGGCGGAGGTGGCGCGGGAGCGGGCGGCGGAGGCCTGGGCGCTGAGCCGGGCGAGTCCTTCGCGGCGGTCGGCGAGGGCGCGGGCCGCGTCCTTCAACCGGCGTTCCTCGGCGGCGAGTTGGCGTTCCAGTTCGGCGCGGTGCCCGACGGTGTCGTCCAGGGCGCGTTCCGCGGCCTCCAGCGCGGCCTCCAGTTCCGCTTCCTGTTCGCGGATGCGGGCGGCCTCACATTCCATGTCCTCGGGGTCGCGGCCGCGGCGCTCCTCGGGCGGTGCCGAGGTGGCGGCCTTGATACGGGCGTCGGCGAGGGAGACCGTGCCGCGGACCCGTTCGGTGAGGCGGCTCAGCTCGTACCAGGTCTGCTGGGTGGCCTGGAGGCGGGGGGTGAGGCGGCGGACGGCGTCCTCCAGGGCGGACTCCTCGCCGAGGGCGCTCTTCAGATCGGCCTCGGCGCGGTCCTTGCGTTCCTTCAGCGCGGCCTCGTCGGCGATCTCGGTCCGCAGGGCGGCGGTGAGGCGGACCAGGTCGTCGGCGAGGAGGCGGAGCCGGGCGTCCCGCAGATCGGCCTGGATGACGGCGGCGCGGCGGGCGACGGCGGCCTGCCGGCCGAGCGGCTTGAGCTGGCGGCGGAGTTCGTCGGTGAGGTCCTGCACCCGGGCCAGGTTGGCCTGCATCGCGTCGAGTTTGCGGAGCGCCTTCTCCTTGCGTTTGCGGTGCTTGAGGACTCCGGCGGCCTCCTCGATGAAGGCGCGCCGGCCGGTGGGGTCGGCGTGCAGCACCGAGTCGAGCTGGCCCTGCCCGACGATGACGTGCATCTCGCGGCCGATACCGGAGTCGGACAGCAGGTCCTGGATGTCGAGCAGCCGGCAGGTGTCGCCGTTGAGCTGGTACTCGCTGCCGCCGTTGCGGAACATGATCCGCGTGATGGTGACTTCGGCGTATTCGATGGGGAGGGCGCCGTCGGAGTTGTCGATGGTGAGGGAGACCTCGGCGCGGCCGAGCGGGGGGCGTCCGGTGGTGCCGGCGAAGATGACGTCTTCCATCTTGCCGCCGCGCAGCGACTTGGCGCCCTGCTCGCCCATGACCCAGCTCAGGGCGTCGACCACATTGGACTTGCCGGAGCCGTTGGGTCCGACGACGCAGGTGATGCCCGGTTCGAAGCGCAGCGTCGTGGCGGACGCGAAGGACTTGAAACCTCGCAGGGTCATGGCCTTGAGATGCACGCCGCCGCACTCTACCGTCCGGGTCCGCCACCGCCCGGTGACCAAGCGGTTTCACGGGGGAGGCCGCCGGGCACATCAGACGTTGACAGCAGGGGAGTTGACGGTGCGGACGCGGTGCGAGCGCCGACCGCGCGCGGGACCGCGCAGCAGGCCACGAGGGGACCCACGGGGGGTATGAGTGAAGAAAGAAGGGACGCCGGAGCGTCCCTTGCAGTGCGGACAGCGGCTTACATGCAGCCTGACCTCGGATGGCGCGAGATTCCGTCCGCGGCGCGCACCTCAGCGTTCCGGGTGGGGCGCTGGTACGGCACCGTCGGCGGAACGAGGTCAGGTCAGCGCAGGCTCAGCCTTGGATACGTCGATGCTCTCCAGGAGCGAGTCGCCGTCGTGAGAAGCGGCAGCCGCAAGCGCGTCGTTCTCGGCCTGGATTCGTACGAGCTCGGATTCCAGGTCCTGTACACGCTGCTGGAGCCGTCGCATCTCGGCGAGGAGTCGAGGGTCGGAGCCACCGACGTAACCGAGAAGCGCCTTTGCCATGATGGATGGTCCTCCACAATGAGTGACCGACCTATGCGGTGTGGGTCGTGAGGGATTCGCACCCGCGATGCTTGGCACTCTTCAGTTTTTGCGTGGTTCTCCATGCCAAACAATTGAGGTGCGCGGGGCTTCCAGAGTCTCACCAAAAAGTTTGACGGTCAACACGATCAAGCCCTGCGGTGAAGGGCGTCCCGGGGGCTCGCGGCCGTAGAACCTTCGGCGCGGCGTCTCGGCCGGGACCCAGAGGGCTTGACGATCATTCCTGACCCCGGAGCCTGCCACGGCGACCGGCCTCCGCGCAACCGTCTACTTCCCCGCGACCACCTGCGGCTTCGTCCCGCGACCACCCGCCGCCCGATGATCGGCACGGCCCTCGCGGACCGCCGGCGGCCCCGCCGGGTCAGCGCATGGCGAAGCCCTCGTAGCCGCCGCGCGGTGTGGCCCAGATCTCGGTGACGCCGGTGACGTGACCCGGCGTGTCCCCGGTGCGGAGCCAGTCGAGGAGTTTCTCGCAGGCCTCACGCGCCCCTTCCGCCACCACCTGGACCCGGCCGTCCTCCAGATTGAGAGCAAAACCACTCAAGCCGCCGATCTCCAGCGCGGTGGCCCGCGTGTACCAGCGGAAACCCACTCCCTGTACACGGCCGCGTACCCAGGCGGTGAGCCGTACGTCCTCGTTCATGTGAGCAAGCTAACCGTCCGCGTCCACCGGCAGCACCCCGCCCCCGCACCCATGCGGTACCGTCCCGACGCATCGCTCCTCACTCTTTCGGGTGAGGGATCAGACGAGGAAGGCCACGACATGGGACGCCATCGACGCTCCGGTGCCGCAGGGGCCGCAGGTCCACAGGAGACGCAGGGGTCGACGGCCCCGGACGGCGGTACGCACCGCCACCGCAGGCGTGGCGGGGTGCCGGTGCGCACCGGGCTGCTCGGGGTGTCCGCCGCGGTCGCCCTGGGTGCGGCGGCGGTCGCCACCGGGGTGCTGCCCGGTGGTGGCGGCTTCTCGCTGGGCGGTGGCGACACCTCGGACACGGTGCGGGCCGGCGGCTCCCCGTCGAGCCTGGACGCGCAGGGCGGCCGGGACGCGCGGGTCGACCGCCCCTCGCACAGCGCCGAGCGGTCCGCTCCCCCGTCGAAGCAGCCGTCCGCGAAGCCCTCCCGGACGCCCTCGCAGAAGCCCTCCGCGAAGACCCCGTCGAAGGCGCCGACCGCGTCGAAGAAGGCTCCGGCACCGCGACGCAGCACCCCGGCGGCTCCTCCGCGTACCGAGCGGTCGGCCCCTCCGCGCCCCTCCACCCCGGTGTCCGGTACGGCGGCGGCCGCGGCGAAGGTGCTCTCGCTGGTCAACCAGGAGCGGGCCGGCGCCGGTTGCTCCCCCGTCGCCTCCAGTGGTCAACTCACCTCTCTCGCCCAGCACTTCAGCGAGGACATGGCGGCTCGCGGCTTCTTCGACCACACCGATCCGGACGGCGCCAGCCCCTGGGACCGTGCCGCCAAGGCCGGGGTGACGGGCCTCGGCGGGGAGAACATCGCCCGCGGCCAGGCCGACGCGGCGGCCGTGATGAAGTCCTGGATGAACAGCCCGGGCCACCGCGCGAACATACTCAACTGCGACTACAAGACCCTCGGCGTCGGCGTCCACTTCGGCTCCGGCGGCCCGTGGTGGACGCAGGACTTCGGCTTCTGAACCAGGGCTAGGCGGTGCTCCGGGGCGGGCGCTGGCAGCGGGGGCAGAAGTAGCTGGATCTGTTCATCCAGGGGCGGCGGCGGATGGCCGTACCGCAGCGGCGGCAGGGCTCGCCCTCGCGGCCGTAGGCGTCCAGGGAGCGGTCGAAGTAGCCGGACTCGCCGTTCACATTGACGTAGAGGCTGTCGAAGCTGGTGCCGCCGACGGTGAGTGCGGCGTTCATCACATCCCGTACGTGGCCCAGGAGTTCAAGGGTGCGGGGGCGGGTGAAGCCGGTGGTGGGGCGGTCGTAGTGGAGGCGGGAGCGCCAGAGTGCCTCGTCGGCGTAGATGTTGCCGACGCCGCTGATCAGGGACTGGTCGAGCAGGGCGCGTTTGAGGGTGGTGCGGCGGCGGCGCAGGGCCGCGTGGAAGGCGTCCTCGTCGAAGTCCGGGTCCAGCGGGTCGCGGGCGATGTGGGCGATGACGTCCGGCAGGCCGTCGGCGCCGGTCGGATGGAGGGAGAGGCCGCCGAAGGTGCGCTGGTCGACGAAGCGCAGCTCGGTGCCCGCGGAGTCGGCGAAGCGGATGCGGATCCGCAGGTGCTTCTCCGGTTCGGCGTCGCCGGTCTTCACCAGGAGCTGGCCGCTCATGCCGAGGTGGGCGAGGACGGCGGTACCGGTGTCCTCGACGGGCAGCCACAGATACTTGCCGCGGCGGTGCGGGGCGTCCAGGCGGTGCCCCTTGAGCCGGTGCGCGAAGTCGTCGGCGCCCGCGATGTGGCGGCGGACGGCACGGGGGTGCAGGACCTCGGCCTCGGCGATGGTGCGGTGCGCGATCCAGCGGTCCAGGCCGCGGCGTACCACTTCGACCTCGGGCAGCTCGGGCACGGTTCTCCTCCTCGGTGCGGGGCGGACGTCGCCGCCCGCCCCCGACCGTCAGGCCCATCTCAGGACGAGGCGGAGGCTTCCGCTTCCGGACCGGCGGTGTCCAGACCGGCCGGGTCCGGCTGACCCGCACCCGCCTCGGCCTGGGCCGGGCCCGCCTCGGCCTCGGCCTTGGCGCGCTCGTCGGCGGCCGCGCGGATCGCCCGCCAGGCGGCCTCGGCGGCCTGCTGCTCCGCCTCCTTCTTGCTGCGGCCGGTGCCGGTGCCGTACGAGACGCCTCCGACGCGGGCGGCAGCAGTGAAGGTCTTCTCGTGGTCCGGACCGGTCTCGGTGACCAGGTACTCGGGGACCCCGAGGCCTTCGGTGGCGGTCAGCTCCTGAAGGCTGGTCTTCCAGTCGAGTCCGGCTCCGAGGCCGGCCGACTTCTCGATCAGCGGGTCGAAGAGACGGTGCACCAGCTCGCCCGCCGCGTCCAGCCCCTGGTCCAGGTAGACCGCGCCGATCACCGCTTCCAGGGTGTCGGCGAGGATGGATGCCTTGTCCCGCCCGCCGGTGCCCTCCTCACCCCGGCCGAGCCGGATGAAGGCACCGAGGTCGAGCCCGCGCCCGACCTCCGCGAGTGCACGCGAATTGACCACCGCGGCCCGCAACTTGGCCAGTTGGCCCTCGGGCAGGTCCGGGTGGGTGCGGAACAGCGTGTCGGTGACGACGAGCCCCAGCACGGAGTCCCCGAGGAACTCCAGCCGCTCGTTCGTCGGCAGACCGCCGTTCTCGTACGCGTACGAGCGGTGGGTCAGCGCACGCACCAGAAGGGCGGCATCGAGCTGATACCCGAGCCGCCCTTCCAGAAGCGTGTGGGACGAGGCCGTGGTGTCCGCCGGAGCGCCCCCGCCTCGGCGGGGACTGTTCTTCTTGGCGTCTGGCATCGTGCCTGTCACCAGCCGCTCAGACCTCTAGGACCTGGCGCTTGTTGTAGGTGCCGCAAGCGGGGCACGCGATGTGCTGCTGCTTGGGCTCGTGGCAGCGCTCGCACGCAACCAGGGTGGGGACCGCAGCCTTCCACTGCGACCGGCGGTGGCGCGTGTTGCTGCGCGACATCTTCCGCTTCGGAACAGCCACGGCTACTTCTCCTGCTTCTCGTCGACGCCCGCTTCGCCGGCGCCGCCCATCTCGTCCTTCTCGCCGTCCTGAACGGTTCCGGCGAGTCCTTGCAGTGCCGCCCAACGGATGTCGACGGCGTCATGGTGGTGGTCCGGGTCGTCCGCGAGCCGCACTCCACACTGGGAGCACAGGCCCGGGCAGTCCTCCCGGCACACCGGCTGCATCGGCAGTGCGAGCACCACCGCGTCACGCAGCACCGGTTCCAGGTCGAACAGGCCGTCCTCAAGGAAGAGCCTGCCCTCGTCGTCCTCGGCGTCATCGGCCGGATCCACGCTGGCGCGGCCCCGGTCGTCGGCGTCAGGGTACGAGAACATCTCCTGGAAGTCCGCTTCGAGGGTGAGCCCGAGCGGCTCCAGACACCTTACGCACTCCCCTTCGGCCTCGGCACGGGCGGTCCCCGTGACGAGCACGCCCTCCATCACCGACTCAAGCCGCAACTCCAGCTCCACCGGGGCACCCTGGGGCACTCCGACGACTCCCTTGATACCGAGGACCGCGTCGCCGCCGGGGGCGTCGACGGTGCGGGTCAGCCGCTGGAGCGCACCGGGCCGCCGCCCCAGCTCGTGTGTGTCGAACACGAGGGGGTTGCGATGGTCGAGACGCGCGTTCAGGGCCGTTCCTGCCTTCGGTCATGCGAGCCCGTACGGCTCGTGGAGGTGCTTGTTCCGCGGCCCGTCGTCGGTCTGGCCGGTGGACTGGCAGCGGTGATCGCGGGCGTACGCGACCGATGAGCCAGGATACTTGACCATCGGCGCAGGACCCAATCCGGTGGTCGCCGGCTGCTCAGCGGTCCTGCTGGTACCGGCGCAACTGCTCGGCGGTGATCATGCCGGTGTCGAAGAGGCTGGTCTCGTCGAGGGCGTGCGGATCGGCCTGGGCGCCGCCGTACCCGGGGGCCGCCTGCGGTTCCGCGGGGGCCTGCGGTGTCTGCTGGTATCCGGCGTACGGGTCCTGGGCGTAGCCGTAGCCGTCCTGGCCCGGGTAGGGCTGCTGGTACCCGTAGGCGTCCTGCTGCGGGTAGCCGTACGCGTCCTGTCCGTAGCCCTGGTCCGGGTAGGCGCCCGGGGGCTGGGCGGCGGCGGCCGGTGCGTAGTGCGGCTCGGCGGACGGCTCCGGTACGGGCTGCTGGGCGGGGATCAGGGGCGGCTCGGGGGCGGCCGGGGGCTGGGCGGCGGAGGGCTGGAGGCCTTCGCCGATGGCGGCCAGTTCGGCGAGGTAGTCGGCGTCGGTGGTGTGTCCGGCGGCGGCCTCGCCGAGGCCTCCCAGCTCGTCGGTGGCGATCCGGCCGTGCAGCTTCTGGCGGCCTCGGCCGACGGCTTCCAGGGTCTTGGCGAGGACCGCCTCGAAGGCGCCGAGCTGGGCGCCCACATAGTCGTCGGCGCGGCGGCGCAGGGTCTCCGGGTCGTGGCTGCGTTCCGGGGCCTCGGCGTAGTCGGGGTCCTCGTAGCCGTCGGCGCCGGGCTGGGGGGCGGTGCCGAGGAGTTTCTCCCGGCCGCGGCCGACGGAGCCGAGGGTTTTGGTGAGGACGACCTCGAAGTTGGCCAGCTTGGAGTCGACGTAGTCGTCGGCCTCGGCCTTGATCTCCTCGGCCTCCCGGCGGGCGTCGGACAGGATGCGGTCGGCCTCCGCCTGCGAGTGCTGGGCGATCTCGGTGCCGGAGACCAGCGAACCGCGTTCGGCGTGCGCGGAGTCGATGATCCGCTCGGCCTCCTGCCGTGCCTGCTCCACGAGTTGCTCCCGGCCGCCGATCAACTCCTGGGCCTGGGCGAGGGATCCGGGCAGTGCGGCCCGCACCTCGTCGAGCTGGGCGAGGAGTTCGGCGCGGTTCACCACGCAGGAGGCCGACATGGGCATGGAGCGGGCGTTGCCGACCGCCGCGACGATCTCATCGAGCTTCTTCTGCACGTCCACCGTGTGCTCGCCACTCTCTGTGCCTTGTCGGTACCTGACGGGTGCCCCGCGGGGCGGCGCGGCCCGCGCGAGACCGGCCGCAGCACCGACGACTGTACGGCCACCCCGGGCCCGCCGGCACCGGGTGACGGGTCGTCAGCTCCGGGGCGGGCGGGTCACTTCTCGCCGAGGCGTTCGGTGAGGGCCTCGTGCACCACCGGCGGCAGCAGGTGGGAGACGTCCCCGCCCCAGGTGGCGACCTCCTTGACCAGCGAGGAGGAGAGGAAGCTGTAGGTGGGGTTGGTGGGGACGAAGAGGGTCTCCACCCCGCTGAGGCCGTTGTTCATCTGGGCCATCTGCAGCTCGTAGTCGAAGTCGCTCACCGCGCGCAGGCCCTTGACGATGGCGGGGATGTCGCGCTGCTTGCAGAAGTCGACGAGCAGTCCGTGGAAGGACTCGACGCGGACGTTGCCGAACTCGGCGGTGGCCCGGCGGATCAGGTCCATCCGCTCCTCGATGGTGAACAGGCCCTTCTTCGACTGGTTGATCATCACCGCGACCCAGACCTCGTCGTACAGCTTGGAGGCGCGGGCGATGATGTCGAGGTGTCCGTTGGTGATGGGGTCGAACGACCCCGGGCAGACGGCGCGGCGCAACTGAGGTCCCTCCGGTCCGGTCATGACGCGATGTCGCACAGGGCGGCGGCGCGACCGTACCAAAAGGTGCCCTCGCCGTACCGTCGGGAGCGGACCGCCTCGAAGCCGTCCGGCCATCCGAAGTCCCCGCCCCTGGTGCTGCGTTCCACGGTGACGAGTGCTTCGGCGGCGAGCCAGCCCCCGGCGCGGAGTGTGAGCAGGATCTCGCGGAGATCATCGTCGGGAACCGCGTAGGGCGGGTCCAGGAAGACCACGTCGTAGGGCTCGGCAGGGGCGGGCCCGGCGAGGATCTGCTCGGCGCGGCCGGACCGTGCCTCGGCTCCGGGGAGGGCGAGGCTGCGGACGTTCTCCCGGAGGGTGCGGGCGGCCCGCGCGTCGGCCTCCACCAGCAGGGCGTGCCCGGCGCCCCGGGACAGGGCTTCCAGGCCGACGGCGCCGGATCCGGCGTACAGGTCGGCGACGCGGATGCCGTCGAGGGTGCCGAGCAGGGAGCGCCAGGTGGAGAAGAGGCCCTCGCGTGCCCGGTCGGAGGTGGGGCGAGTGCCCTGGCCCGGCGGCACCGCCAGGCGGCGTCCGCCGGCCAGGCCGGCGATCACGCGGGTCATCTGGTCCTCGGAAGGTCGGGGGTGGGGACCCCTCCACGATATGGCGCCCGATGCCGCGGGGTGCACCGCTCCCCGGGCGGCGGGCGCCCGGTGCCTCGGCCCGGCGGCTGTCTCATCCCTTGTCCAGGTACTGCTCGCGTTCCTCGTCGAGGAGGGCGTCGAGTGCGGTGCGCAGGGCGGGCAGGGCGGCCAGCTCCGGGTCGGCGGCGACCACGGCGGCGGCTTCGGCGCGTGCCTCGGCGATGATCTCCTCGTCCTCGATGACGGCGAGCATCCGCAGCGAGGACCGCACCCCGGACTGGGCCTGCCCCAGGACGTCGCCCTCGCGGCGCTGCTCCAGGTCGATCCGGGAGAGCTCGAAGCCGTCGAGGGTGGCGGCGACCGCGTTCAGCCGGGCGCGGGCGTCGCTCGCCTCCGGCATGTCGGTGACCAGCAGGCAGAGCCCGGGGGCGGAGCCGCGGCCCACCCGCCCGCGCAACTGGTGCAGTTGGGAGACGCCGAACCGGTCCGCGTCCATGATCACCATGGCGGTGGCATTGGGGACGTTGACCCCGACTTCGATGACGGTGGTGGCGACCAGTACGTCCGTCTCGCCGGCGGCGAAGCGGCGCATCACGGCGTCCTTGTCCTCCGGCGGCATCCTGCCGTGCAGGGCCTCGATCCGCAGGCCGTCCAGGGGGCCGCGGGCGAGCTGCTCGGCGATGTCGAGGACGGCGAGCGGGGGCCGCTTGTCGCCGCCGTCCGGTCCCTCGGCGCCGTCGTCCGCCCCGTCCTTCGCCTTGGCGCGGCCCTTCGGCTTGGTGCCCGGCTGGTCCTCCTCGTCGCCGATGCGGGGGCAGACCACATAGGCCTGGTGGCCCTTGCCGACCTCCTCACGGATACGTTCCCAGGCGCGGGTGAGGAAGTGGGGCTTGTCCTGGGCGGGCACCACATGGCTGGCGATGGGCGAGCGCCCGGCCGGGAGCTGGTCGAGGACGGAGGTCTCCAGGTCGCCGAAGACGGTCATGGCCACGGTGCGCGGGATGGGGGTGGCGGTCATCACCAGCAGGTGCGGGGGCTGCTTGCCCTTGCCGCGGAGGGCGTCGCGCTGCTCCACGCCGAAGCGGTGCTGCTCGTCCACGACGACCAGGCCCAGGTCGTGGAACTGCACCTTGTCCTCGATCAGGGCGTGGGTGCCGATGACGATGCCGGCTTCGCCGGTGGCCAGGTCGAGCAGGGCCTGGCGGCGGGCGGGGACGCCCATGGAGCCGGTGAGCAGCACCACCTTGGTGGCGTGCTCGAAGTCGCCAGTCGCGCCCTCGGGTGCTTCGCGCCAGAGTCCCCAGCTCGCCAGCTCGCCCATCATCTCGGTGATGGACCGGTGGTGCTGCTGGGCGAGGACCTCCGTCGGCGCCAGCATCGCGGCCTGCCCGCCCGCGTCGACCACGGCGAGCATGGCGCGCAACGCGACCATGGTCTTGCCGGAGCCGACCTCGCCCTGGAGGAGGCGGTGCATGGGGTGGGCGGCGGCGAGGCCGTCGAAGATCTCGGCGGAGACGTGCTGCTGGCCGTCGGTGAGGGTGAAGGGCAGCTTGGCGTCGAAGGCGGTGAGCAGTCCGTCGGCAGCGGGGCGGCGCGGGGTGGCGGCCAGCTCGGTGTCGGCGTGCCGGCGTCGGGCCAGGGCGACCTGGAGGACGAAGGCCTCGTCCCATTTGAGGCGGGCGCGGGCGTCGGCCACATCGGCCTTGGTGTGCGGGCGGTGGATCTTGAGCAGGGCCTCGGTGAGGGGGACCAGGCCGCGGCCCTCGCGCAGGGCGGGCGGCAGCGGGTCCTCCGCGCCGCTCGCACTCGGCAGGACCGCGTCCACCGCCTTGGCGATCTTCCAGGACTCCAGCTTGGCGGTGGCCGGGTAGATGGGGAGGAGCGCGCCCGCCCAGGATCCTGCGGCGTCCGCCGCGTCTTCCGGATCTTCGTCGTTCAGCAACTGGTAGGCGGGATGGGCGAGTTGAAGACGGCGGTTGAAGACGGAGACCTTGCCGGCGAACATCGCGCGGGTGCCGGGCAGCAGGTCCTGGTGCGGTTTGTGGACGCCTCGGCCGAAGAAGACGAGTTGGAGCCGGCCGCTGCCGTCGGTGATGGTCACCTCCAGCCGCTGGCCGCCGCCGGTTCGGCCGCGGAAGGTGTGCAGCCTGGCGTCGGCGACCCGGGCGACGACGGTGACATGCTCGTCGAGGGGCAGCTCGGCGAGGCGGGTCAGCTCACCGCGTTCGGCGTAGCGGCGCGGGTAGTGGTGCAGCAGGTCGCCGACGGTGTGCAAGCCGAGGTGGTCGGCCATCACCTTCGCGGTGGCGGAGCCGATCACTTTCCTGAGAGGTTCTTGGAGCGCGGGCACATCTCCCATTGCACACCACGGCGCCGACATCGCGTCGCAGCCTGTGGACAACCACCCTGGTCCACCCCCGCCCCCTGTGGAAAACTCCCCGATCCGGCCCGGCGGACATACGCTGTCCCTTGCCGAATCCAGTCCCCGCAAGCCCCTACTCCACGCCGATCAGCAGCAGTTCGCTCTGGTGGCCGCCCTGGTGGACCACGGTGTCCACCGCCAGGTGCCCCGCCGACACATGCCGCTCCAGCCGGTCGGCGAGGCCCGCTCCGGCCTGGTCGCCGAGGACCAGGGTGACCAGCTCGCCGCCGGCCGACAGCATCCGGTCCAGGACCCTGGTGGCGACCTCGGCCGGATCGCCGCCGATGACCGCCACATCGCCCTCGATCAGCCCCAGGACGTCCCCGGCCTGGCAGATGCCGGCCGTGGTCCAGGAGCGCTGCTCAGCGACGGTGACCTCGGCGTAGCGGGTGGCGCCCGCGGCCGAGGTCATGGCGACCACGTCCTCGTCGAAGCGGCGCCGCGGGTCGTGCACGGCGAGCGCGGCGATGCCCTGGACCGCGGACCGGGTGGGGATGAGGGCGACCCGGATCCCCTCGGTGCGGGCCTCCTCGGCGGCGGCGGCCGCGGTGTGCCGCAGCCCGGTGTCGTTGGGCAGCAGCACCACCTCGGTGGCGAGGGCGCGGCGGATCGCGGCCACGAGTTCTCCACTGGCGGGCGGCTCCCCGGGCCGGTTGCGGACGGTGATCGCACCGGCCGCGCCGTACATGCCGGCCAGGCCGTCGCCGGGGACGACGGCGACCACGGCCCGGTCGCGTTCCGGTGCCCGGCCCGGGGTGGCGTGCGCGGCGGGGGCGCCGAAGTGGCTGATGCGGATGCGGTGCGGCCGGCCCGCCTCGACCCCGGCCTCCACGGCGGCGCCCGCGTCGTCGACATGGACATGGATGTGCCAGAGCCCGTCGCCGCCGACCACCACCAGGGAGTCCCCGAGCCGGTCGAGGCGGGCCCGCAGCCGGTCCACGGCCGCGTCCTCGGCCTCCAGCAGGTAGATCACCTCATAGCCGGGCCCGGTCTCGGCTTCGGTCCCGGCGTCTGGCGGGCAGGGGCGGCCCGGGTCCCCGTCCGGTGCCGGTCGCGGCCGGGCGGCGGGTGGCTCGGGGGCGGGGCGGCTGCCGGTGACGGCGGTGACCAGCGCCGCCAGTACCGCCACCAGGCCCCGGCCCCCGGCGTCCACCACCCCGGCCCGGCCCAGTGCGGCGAGCTGCCCGGTGGTCCCGGCGAGCGCGGCGCGCGCCCCGTCGTACGCGGCCCGCGCCACCGCGTCGCAGCCGGCGCCGCTCCCCTCGCAGGAGGCGGCCGCGGCGTCCGCGGCGGCGGTGGCGACGGTGAGGACGGTGCCCTCGACGGGGTGCGCCACCGCCTCGTACCCGGCGGCCGCGGCCCGGCGCAGGGCGCGGGCCAGTGCGGGGCCCGAGGCGGGCTCGGGGCCGCTGAGTTCGCGGGCCATACCGCGGAGCAGTTGGGCGAGGATGGTGCCGGAGTTGCCGCGGGCGCCGAGCAGGGCGCCATGTGCCATGGCGCCCAACGCCTCGGCGGGCGAGGGCAGTTCGGGGGCGAGCCCGTCGAAGACGGCCTCCACCGCGGCGGCCGCGGACTCGGCGGTCAGATAGAGGTTGGTGCCGGTGTCCCCGTCCGCGACCGGGTAGACGTTGATCGCGTCCAGTTCCTCGCGGGCCCGGCCCAGGGCGTCCAGGGTGTGCCCGCACCAGGCGCGTACCGCTGCGGCGTCGAGTACGCCGCCCGCCGCCGGGCGGTGCGCGGCGGAGCCCGCGGGCCGCTCGTTCTGCTGCGGCACCCGCGCCTCCCCGTGGTCTGTGCTCACCTGCTGCTCGCCTGCCGGCCTGGGACGCAGCGTAGACCCAGACCCGGGCAGGGGTCTCCGGGGACCGTGGTAGTTTCGTTGTACCGCGGCAGCCGTTGTATGCTGCTTCGGTTGCCCGATACCTTCGGGCCTTCCCCTGGCACCGCCACTCAGATCACTCGATCCGATTCCCGGCTGCCGGGAATCAACCGTACGTGCATCTGAAGTCTTTGGAGTGACCCGTGGCTGCCAACTGCGACGTCTGCGGCAAGGGGCCGGGCTTCGGCAACAGCATTTCCCACTCGCACCGCCGTACTCCGCGCCGCTGGAACCCGAACATCCAGCGCGTGCGTGCCGTGGTCAGTGGGACGCCGAAGCGGCTCAACGTCTGCACCTCGTGCATCAAGGCCGGGAAGGTCTCGCGCTGACGCGTTAGCGCGGCGGCCACCCAGCCGGTTGCTGCAAGGAGCCGGTCCTCCTCCGGGAGGGCCGGCTCTTTCGTATGTCCGCGGGCCTCTCCGGCTGCCCGGAGAGTAACGGCCCGCATACGGACCGCTGTTGGGGTCTCAGGGCCGGCGTAGGCGCCAGCCGTGGTCGACCGGTCCGATGCCCTCGCCCAGGCCGAATCCGGCGGCGATGGCCCCGGTGACGTACTCCTTGGCGGCGGCCACCGCCTCCGGTACCTGATCGCCCGAGGCGAGCCGGGCCGCGAGGGCGGAGGCGAGGGTGCAACCGGTGCCGTGGGTGTGCCGGTTGCCGTGGCGCGGGGCGCGCAGCCAGTGCCGCTCGGAGCCGTCGGTGAGCAGGTCCACCGCCTCGGGTCCTGACCCGCCGAGGTGCCCGCCCTTGATCAGCGCCCAGCGGGGCCCGCAGCCGAGTACCGCGTCCGCGGCCCGCAGCATCCCGTCCTCGGACTCGACGTGTACGCCGGTGAGTTGGGCGACCTCGTCCAGGTTGGGGGTGGCGACGGTCGCGGTGGGCAGCAGCTCGGTGCGTACCGCGTCCAGGGCGGACTCGGCGAGCAGCGGATCGCCGTGCTTGGAGACACCGACCGGGTCGACCACCACCGGCGCCGCCGTCCCCGCGAGGAGTCCGGCGACGGTCTCCACCAGGACCGCGGAGGACAGCATCCCGGTCTTGACGGCCTGCACCCCGATGTCGTCCACCACACTGCGGTACTGGGCCCGAACCGCGTCCACCGGAAGCTCCCAAGTGCCTTGCACGCCGAGGGAGTTCTGCGCGGTGACGGCGGTGAGCACGCTCATCCCGTGCACCCCGAGGGCGAGCATGGTCTTCAGGTCGGCCTGGATCCCGGCGCCGCCCCCGGAGTCGGAACCGGCCACGGTGAGCACCCGGGGCGGCGCGGAGACAGGGGGCGGGGCGGGGCTCATGACTCGATGCCGCCGAAGTGGTCCCAGCCGCTCTTGCTGGTCCAGGGCGCCCCGTCCACGGTGATCTGCGGCAGCGCCGAAGGGTTCAGCACCTCGCCGATGACCGTCCAGCGGGCGGGCAGTTTCACATCCGGCGGGAACGTCGCCACCATGGCGTGGTCCTCGCCGCCGGTCAGCACCCACTGCATCGGGTCGACGCCAGTGGCCTGCCCGATGTCGTGCATCTGGGACGGCACGTCCACGGCACCGGAGCGGATGTCGATCCGGACCTTGCTGGCCTCCGCGATATGGCCCAGGTCGGCGATGAGCCCGTCGCTGACGTCGGTCATGGCGGTGGCACCGAGCCCGGCGGCCGCGGGGCCCGCGTGGTACGGCGGTTCGGGCCTGCGGTGAGCCTCCACGAAGGCGCGCGGGGAGCGGAAGCCGCGGGACAGCACCGCGTGCCCGGCGGCCGACCAGCCGAGCCAGCCGGTGACGGCGACCACGTCCCCGGGCTGGGCGCCGGACCTGGTCACCGGCTCGTGGTTGCGGAGGTCGCCGAGGGCGGTGATGGCGACGGTGATGCTGTCCCCGCGCACCACGTCGCCGCCGACCACGGCCGCACCCGCCACCTGGCACTCGTCGCGCAGGCCGTCCATCAGCTCCACGGGCCAGGCCGCGGGGAGTTCGGCGGGGACCACCAGACCGAGCAGCAGCGCCGTGGGGACGGCGCCCATCGCCGCGATGTCGGCGAGGTTCTGCGCGGCTGCCTTGCGGCCCACGTCGTAGGCGGTGGACCAGTCGCGGCGGAAGTGCCGCCCCTCCAGCAGGACATCGGTACTCGCCACGACCCTGCGGTCGGGTGCGGTCACCACCGCGGCGTCGTCGCCCGGGCCGATCCTGACGGCCGGGGTGGTGGTGAGCCGGGACGTGAGCTCCCTGATGAGCCCGAACTCCCCCAACTCCCCCACGCTTCCCTTCATTGTGGTCCTGCCCCTTCTACGCCGGTCCCCCGGTGTCGCCTGCGTCGAGCCTGCGGTGTGCGTGCCGTGCCGGGTCCATGGTGGCCTGTGCCGTGTGGCGGGGGCCGCCCCGGGTACCCGCCCGGGTCACCGTCGTCACCGCACCACTGCTGCTGCGGGTCTCCCCGCGGACAGTGGCGACGCGGTAACGTGGCGTCCCTTCTCCCCCCATGATCCCCTGGATCCCCCCGATCCCGGCGGCCGCCCTGGAGGTTCCGTGGTACAGGCGTACATCCTGATCCAGACCGAGGTCGGCAAGGCCTCGGCCGTCGCCGAGACGATCGGCCGGGTACCGGGGGTGATCCAGGCCGAGGACGTGACCGGCCCCTACGACGTGATCGTGCGCGCGCAGGCCGACACGGTGGACGAGCTGGGCCGCATGGTGGTCGCCAAAGTCCAGCAGGTGGACGGCATCACCCGTACTCTGACCTGCCCGGTCGTCCATCTCTAGCCCCCGTCTACGCTGGGCCGGTGACTTCTCCTCACCGCCGGTCCCGTCTGTTCGCCGCCTCGTCGGGCCTTGTCGTCCTGCTGCCCGTACTGGCGGGCTGCTCCTCCGATGACGGGAGTGCGGACACTGCGGTTCCCACTCCGGGACGGCAGACCGCGGCGCTCTGCCGGGACCTGGACCGGGCGCTTCCGGAGCGGGTCGACGGGCGGGACCGCCACGACCCCGAGCCGCGCTCCACGCTGACCGCGGGGTGGGGTGATCCGGCGATCATACTGCGCTGCGGAGTGCCCAGGCCCGAGGCGATGGACGCCGACGATTCGGTGGGCGGCGAAGTGAACGGCGTGGGCTGGCTGGTGGAGAAACAGGACGACGGCTCGCACCGCTTCACCACCGCGCTGCGCCGGGCCTATGTCGAGGTGACGCTGCCGAAGTCACTGGCGAAGGACGGCGCGGGCCCGCTCACCGACCTGGCCCCCGCGATCCGCAAGACCATCCCCAAGGGCGTCGCCGACTGAGTCGAAGGCCCCGGGGCGCGACCAACCGCCGCGCCCCGGGGCCGAGTTGACTCGGCGCTGAGTCGGCTCAGCGCAGTCCGGTGGAGCGGCGCAGCGCGGCCTGCACCAGCCGGTCCACCAGCTCCGGATAGTCCACACCGCTCTCCTGCCACATCCGCGGGTACATGGAGATGGGCGTGAAGCCGGGCAGGGTGTTGATCTCGTTGATGACGAAGCCGTCGTCGGTGAGGAAGAAGTCGGCCCGCACCAGGCCCTCGCAGGAGACGGCCTCGAAGGCGGCGACCGCGAGCCGCTGCACCTCGGCGGTCTCCTCGGCGGTCAGCGGCGCGGGCACCAGCCCGGCCGCCGAGTCGATGTACTTGGCCTCGAAGTCGTAGAAGTCGTGCGTCTGCACCGGCGGGATCTCGGCCGGCACACTGGCCCGCGGCCCGTCCTCGAACTCCAGCACCCCGCACTCGATCTCGCGCCCCCGCAGCAGCGACTCCACCAGGATCTTCGGGTCGTGGCGCTGCGCCTCGGCGATCGCCTCGTCGAGACCGGCGAAGGACTCGACCTTGGTGATGCCGAAGGACGAACCGGCCCGGGCCGGCTTCACGAACAGCGGCCAGCCGTGCTCCCCGGCGAAGTCCGCGATCCGGGCCCGCGCCCCCGCCTCGTCCCGCGCCCACTCACCGGGCCGGATCACCAGATACGGGCCGACGGGCAGCCCGAAGGAGGTGAACACCCGCTTCATGTACTCCTTGTCCTGCCCGACGGCCGAGGCGAGCACCCCGCTGCCCACATAGGGCGTACCGGACAGCTCCAGCAGCCCCTGGAGGGTGCCGTCCTCGCCGTAGGGGCCGTGCAGTACGGGGAAGACGACGTCGACCTCGCCGAGGACCTTCGGCACGGCGCCCGGTTCGGTGTGGACGACCTCGCGGTCGCCGGGGGCCAGCGGCAGCACCACACCGCCCTCGGCGGACTCGGCCAGCTCGGCGACGCTCGGCATCCGCCGGTCGGTGATGGCCATCTTGCCGGGCTCGTCGGCGGTCAGCGCCCAACGCCCGTCCGTGGTGATGCCGATGGGCAGCACGTCGTAGCGGCCGCGGTCGATGGCGCGCAGCACGGCACCGGCGGTGACGACCGAGATGCCGTGCTCCGAACTGCGGCCCCCGAAGACGACCGCGACACGCGGCTTGCGGCTCGCGGGGGACTCAGGGCTCTGGGGGGAGTTCTCGCTGTCCATATCGCGTCGAGAGTACCTTCTGGCACTGACCGCGTCAGCGCATGAGGGGCCGGTCGAGCGTCGCCGCCGGGGCCGCGGTGGCGCCCCGGGACGTCAGTGGCGCTCCGGTTTGGCGCTGCGCGACATCAGCTCCTTGACCGCCACCGCGGGTGGCTTGCCCTCGTGCACGATGCCGACGACGGTCTCCGTGATGGGCATGTCGACGCCGTGCCTGCGCGCCAGATCCAGCACGGACTCACAGGACTTGACGCCCTCCGCGGTCTGCCGGGTGACGGCGATGGTCTCCTGCAGCGTCATGCCCTTGCCGAGGTTGGTACCGAAGGTGTGGTTCCGCGACAGCGGCGAGGAGCAGGTGGCGACCAGATCCCCGAGGCCGGCGAGACCGGAGAACGTCATCGGGTCGGCGCCCATGGCCAGTCCGAGCCGGGTGGTCTCGGCGAGGCCCCGGGTGATCAGCGAGCCCTTGGAGTTGTCCCCGAGCCCCATCCCGTCCGCGATCCCCACGGCCAGCCCGATCACGTTCTTCACCGCACCGCCCAACTCGCAGCCGATCACATCGGTGTTGGTGTACGGGCGGAAGTACGGGGTGTGGCAGGCGGACTGGAGCCGCCGGGCCACGTCCTCGTCGGTACAGGCGACCACGGCCGCGGCCGGCATCCGGGCGGCGATCTCCCGCGCCAGATTCGGCCCGGTGACGACGGCGATACGGCTCTCCGGCACCCCGGTCACATCCCGCGCCACCTCGCTCATCCGCATCGCGGAGCCGAGTTCGACGCCCTTCATCAGGGAGACGAGGACAGTGTCGGGGGCGAGCAGTCCGCGCCAGTCGGCGAGGTTGGCGCGCAGTGTCTGGGAGGGCACGGCGAGCACGGTGAAGTCGGCGCCGGCCGCGGCCTCCGCGGCGTCGGTGGTGGCGCGCAGCGAGGCGGGCAGACGCACGCCGGGGAGGTAGTCCGGGTTGCTGCGGCCGGAGTTGACCGCTTCGGCCAGCTCGGGGCGGCGGCCCCAGAGGGTGACCTCGCAGCCCGCGTCGGCGAGCACCATCCCGAAGGCGGTGCCCCACGATCCGGTGCCGAAGACCGCGGCGCGCGGCGGGCGGTGGGCGGCTGCGCTCATGTGCCCGCCCCCGCTCCCGCGCCGGGGGCGGACGGGTCACCGGGGGCGTCCGGCACGCTGTCCGTGCCGTGTTCGGCGGCGGTGCGGCGGCGCTGCTCGATCCGGACGAGGCGCGGGTCGTAGCGGACGGCGGGCGCCTTCTCGCCGCGGATCACCTCCAGCTGGGCGGTGATGGCGGCCATGATGACCTCGGTGACCTCCTTGAGGACCTCCGGCGTCGCCTCCAGGTCGTAGAAGCACGAGAGATCGACCGGCGGCCCGGCCAGCACCCGGTGCGTCTTGCGCGGCCACAGCGACGGCTTCGTCGAGTACGGCGGCAGCAGGAGGTTGGCGCCCCACTGGGCGACGGGGATGACCGGGCAGCGGGTCTGCAAGGCGACGCGGGCGGCGCCCGTCTTGCCCGCCATGGGCCACAACTCCGGGTCGCGGGTGAGGGTGCCCTCCGGATAGAACGCGACGCACTCACCGCGCTCCACCGCCTCGATCGCGGCCCGGAACGCACTGAGCGCATCCGTGCTCTCGCGGTAGACGGGAATCTGACCGGTACCGCGCATCGCGGCGCCGATGAATCCCTTCTTGAATAGACCGTGCTTGGCGAGGAAACGCGGAACGCGCCCGGTGTTGTACTGAAAGTGGGCATAGGCGACGGGGTCGATGTGGGAATTATGATTCACCACGGTGATAAATCCGCCGTCGGCCGGAATGTTCTCCATTCCATGCCAGTCCCGCTTCAGCAAAGCCATCAGCGGCGGTTTGCAGAGGACTGCCGCAAGGCGGTACCAGAAGCCGATTCTGCGGCGGGACACACGTGCACCTTCCTCTAGTGGGCCCGGGATCGTGAGCGCTCAGCCGCTCGCCGAGCAGGGTGTGAGAGGCACAAGTCTCGCCCCGGGCCGCCGGTCTGTCGAGAACACCGTACGCCCGGCCTCCGACAGCCGCCCCGGCCCCGCGGCGCAGGTCACGGCGGGCGGCGCGGCCGGCGGGGGACAATGGACACCGGCCGACGAGACGGAGCGCCCGTGCAGTGGACCCTGCTGATCCCGCTGAAACCCCTGGTGCGGGCGAAGAGCAGACTCTCGGACACCGCGGGCGACGGCCTGCGGCCCGGTCTGGCGCTGGCGTTCGCCGCGGACACGGTGGCGGCGGCCACGGCCTGTTCCTCGGTCCGCGATGTGGTGGTCATCACCGACGACGCCCTCGCCGGGCGCGAACTGGGCGCCCTGGGCGCCACGATCATCCCCGACACACCCCGCCGCGGTCTCAACGCGGCGCTCTCGCACGGGGAGGCGGCCGTACGCGGCGAACGCCCCACGGCGGCCGTGGCCGCGCTCAACGCGGACCTCCCGGCACTGCGCACCGCGGAACTCGGCCGCGTACTGACCGCCGCCGCGTCCCCCCGCGCCTTCCTCGCAGACACCGCCGGCACCGGTACGACCCTGCTGGCGGCGGCCCCCGGCACCCCGCTGCGCCCCCTCTTCGGCGGCGCCTCCCGCCTCCGGCATCTGGCCTCGGGCGCGGTCGAACTCGCCCCGGACCAGGTGGAGTCGGTACGCCGGGACGTGGACACCGGCGCCGATCTGCGCGCCGCGCTGTCGCTGGGCGTGGGCCCGCGCACCGCCGCGGCCGCGGCCGGCCTCCTCATCCCCGACCGGTTCGTCCCCGACTGACCGCCGCCCGCCCGCGCTGTACGGCGCCGCTGTGCATAGGCTGCGGCCATGCAGGCCACCGCGTACACGTACGACCCCGAGACCCGCAGCGGCAGTGTGCTGCTTGACGACGGCACTCCGGTGCCCTTCGACGCGGCGGCGTTCGACGCGGGTGGGCTGCTGTTGCTGCGGCCCGGGCAGCGGGTGCGGATCGAGACCGCGGAGGACACCAACGGGCCGCGGATCACCCTCGTCACGCTGGCCACCCTCTGACGGGCGGCCGCGGACGCACCCCGGACATGCGGCGGGCCGGGCTCCACTCGGGAGTCCGGCCCGGCGCGGTGACGGCCCGCCGCAAGCCCTGAAGCTGAAGCCGCACACGGCTCCGGGAAAGACGCTCCGGGGAGGCGCCGTCTAGCGCTTGCGGGCGGTGGCCTTCTTCGCGGTGGTCTTGCGGGCGGTCGACTTCTTGGCCGGCGCCTTCTTCGCGGTGGCCTTCTTGGCCGGCGCGGTCTTCTTCGCGGTGGCCTTCTTGGTGGTGGTCTTCTTGGCCGCGGACTTCTTCGCCGCGGAGGCCTTGGTGGCGGTCTTCCTGGCGGTGGCCTTCTTCGCCGTGGCCTTCTTCGCGGCCGCCTTCTTGGCGACGGTCGTACGCGAAGTGGCCTTCTTGGCGGCGGCCTTCTTCGCGCCGGCCTTCTTGGCGACGGCCTTGGCGGTGGCCTTGGTGCCGCCGGTGAGGCTGCCCTTGGGCGCCTTCTTCACGGCGACCTCGCCGCCCCTGGGCAGCTTCTTCGAGCCGCTCACCAGGTCCTTGAAGCCCTGCCCGGCCCGGAAGCGGGGCACCGAGGTCTTCTTGACCCGCACCCGCTCACCGGTCTGCGGGTTACGGGCATAGCGGGCGGGGCGGTCGACCCTTTCGAACGACCCGAAACCGGTCACCGAGACCCGGTCCCCCGCGACAGTCGCGCGGACGATGGCGTCCAGGACGGCATCCACGGCGTCCGCCGCCTGCTGGCGTCCACCGACCTTGTCGGCAATCGCTTCTACGAGCTGCGCCTTGTTCACGTCTTCCCCTTCGGAGACATCGCCGGAACGAATGTGTTCAAGCTTTTTCGCACGTTAGGCAGATATATACCGCAAATCAAACACGAAACGGGCTAATCACCCTTGTGCCGCAACAGACTCGGGCCCGCCGGGCGTTCAACCGCCGTCAGGGAATCGGCCCTCGTCGAGGTCCGCGTTCAGTTGTGTCAGACGCCGCTCCGCGGCGGCCAGATCGTGTTTGGCCGCGGCCGTAATGACCAGCAGCTTCCGGGTCAGCGCCACCCGTACGCTCTCCGGGACTTGCAGTGCACGCACCTTGTCGTGCGCGACCTTGAGTTGGTCCGCGACTCGTTCGTAGAGCTCCAGTTGGTCGCCGCGATCCATGCACCGATTGTGCCATCTGGGGCGAGTTGTCGCCTCCGCAGGGGGCAACTGGCACTCTGTCCTGCAGTGATGAGGCTTCTTCGAGCACTGCCACCCCGCCCCTCCCAGACCTCTACGCCCTTCCCTGTCAAGGGAGTTGGGGGCCAGATTACCGCTCCGAACGCGCCATGCGACAGCGGCACGCGGATGGCGGAACGTGGGCCCGGACACACGCCGGCCCATAGCTCGGTACGCGGAAGTGGGCCCCCCCCGAGGGGGGGGGGGGGCCGGTGGTGCTGGCGCCCCCCCCCGTGTGGGGGGGGGGGGGCCCCCCCGCGCCGGGCGCCCGATGGCGCGCCGTTCAAGGATCAGGGTGGG
>NZ_JBHVRR010000060.1:0-30703 GCF_042885635.1 Streptomyces sp. NPDC058045
GCATCAGGAAGACGGCGACCACCGGCACCAGGAAGGCCACCGCGAGCGGCGCCCCGAAGCCCCAGGCGAGCGGCTTGCGGGACCTCAACAGGGCGAGCCGCTCCCGGAGTTCGACCCCGCGGCGCTGGAGTGCCACGGAGGTCAGCTCCTCGGCGAGGAAGAAGCCGGTGACCAGGAAGCCCGCGACGGGCACCGCGGTCTGGCCGACCACCGGCAGCAGTCCGAGGGCGAAGAGCAGCAGGCCCCAGAGCACCGCCCGTACCAGGATCCGCAGGCTGTCCCGGGCGGAGACCCAGAGATCGCGCCAGAAGGACAGCGGGGACTGTGCGGCCTCGCCGTCCGGGGAGACCGAGCGGTCGACCCGCTCGGAGAGCGCGTCGTAGAAGGGCTGGCCGACGAGGAGGGTGACCGCGGTGAAGGTGAGGACGGCCAGCAGCAGACCGAGGGCGAAGAGTACGGCGGTCAGCAGGCCGCGGAAGAGGCCGGCCCAGGGGGAGGCCCAGTCGTCGGCGAAGGGGGTGGCGAGGGCGACCAGGCCGGTGCCCCAGAGGGCGAGGCAGACCAGGGCCGCCGTGTACAGCAGCAGGGTGATCAGGCCGGGGAGCAGGGCGAAGCCGTAGCTCCGGCCGTGCCGGGCCATCCACCGCTGGCCCTTCAGCAGATATCCGAAGCCCGCCCCCAACTCACGCATGGCGGGCACTCTACCGGCCGCCCCGGTGCCCTCCCCGCCCGGCCGCCGCGGGGCCGCCGGGCGAGGTGCGGTGCCGGGTCAGGCCACCGAGAGGGTGACGTCGATGTTGCCGCGGGTGGCCTTGGAGTAGGGGCACACCTGGTGCGCCTTCTCCAGGAGGTCCTTGGCGGTGGCGGCGTCCACGGTGGGGATGGAGCCGGAGATCTCGACGGTGATGCCGAAGCCCTCGTCGTTCTTGCCTATGCCGACCTTGGCGGTGACGCGGGAACCGGTGATGTCGGCGCCCTCCTTGCGGGCCACCACCGCGAGGGCGCCCTGGAAGCAGGCGCTGTAACCGGCCGCGAAAAGCTGCTCCGGGTTGGTGCCCGCGCCCGAACCGCCCATCTCCTTCGGCGGGTTGACGACGACGTCGACCTTGCCGTCGTCGGTGGCGACGCGGCCGTCCCGGCCGTTCTCGGCGGTGGCGACAGCGGTGTACAGCACGTCGGACTGCTGGATGGCCATGCGCGCATTCCTCCTGTGACGTGCCGCGACTCGCGCCCACGATCGCGGCGACCGATGATTTCGGAAAGATTTTATCGGATGCCGGAATCGAACGAGGGTGACGGGTGGCCGCTCAGCCCTCCGGGGACTCCAGGGAGACGATCATCTTGCCGGTGTTCTCGCCGCGGAGCAGACCGAGGAAGGCGTCCACCCCGTGCTCGACGCCCTCCACCACGGTCTCCCGGTAGGTGAGCTCGCCGGACCGGATCCAGCCGGAGACCTCCGCCACGAAACGGGGCTGGAGCGCCTGGTGGTCGGCGACCAACATGCCCTCCATCCGCAGCCGCTTGCGGATGAGCAGGTCGAGATTGCGCGGGGCGGAGGGGGGCTCGGTCACGTTGTACCGGGCGATCATGCCGCAGACGGTGACCCGGCCGTGCACCTTGAGCGAGGCGAGCGCGGCCTCCAGATGCTCACCGCCCACATTGTCGAAGTAGATGTCGATGCCGTCCGGCGCGGCCGCCGCCAACTGCTCGGCGACCGGCGCCTTCTTGTAGTTGAAGGCGGCGTCGAAGCCGTACTCCTCGGTGAGCAGCCGGACCTTCTCGTCGGAGCCGGCCGAGCCGATGACCCGGGAGGCGCCCTTCAGCCGGGCGATCTGGCCGACCTGACCGCCGACGGCACCGGCCGCCCCGGAGACGAAGACCGCGTCGCCGGGCTGGAAGGAGGCGACCTCCAGCAGGCCCGCGTACGCGGTGAGGCCCGGCATCCCGAGCACTCCGAGGTAGGCGGGGAGCGGGGCGAGGGAGGTGTCGACCCTGGCGGCGTGCTCGGCCCGGACCTCGGCGTACTCGCGCCAGCCGAGTCCGTGCAGCACCAGGTCCCCGGGGGCGAAGCCGTCCGCCGCGGAGGCCACCACCTCGCCGACCGCCCCGCCGTCCATCGGCTGGTCCAGCCGGAAGGGCGGCACATAGGACTTGACGTCGTTCATCCGGCCCCGCATGTACGGGTCGACGGAGAAGTAGCGGTTGCGCACCAGGACGGCGCCCTCGGCGGGGGCGGTCACCGGCAGCTCGCGGAGCGCGAAGTCCTCCGGGACGGGCCAGCCCTCGGGCCGTCGCACCAGGTGCCAGGCGCGGTTGGCGGCGGGGAGGACTGGGGTGGCGTCGGACATGGTTGTCTGACCTCCTCGGAGCAAAATGTTTCAGATAGTGAAACACCATGCACATCGATATTTCACCATGTCAAGCAAGTGGGTACGCTGGGAGGCATGGCGTCCCGCAGCACACGCACCGACCCGGTCACCCTTGAGGTGGTCGACCTCATCGGCACCATGGTGGCCCGCTACCACCAGGACTACGAGCAGGCCGCGGCCCGGCACGCGCTGACCGGGGCGCAGGCCCGGATACTCGGGCTGCTGTCCCAGGAGCCGCTGCCGATGCGGCAGTTGGCACTCCGGCTGAAGTGCGAGCCCTCCAATGTCACCGGCATCATCGACCGGCTGGAGTCACGCGGCCTGGTGGAGCGCCGCCCCGACCCGCAGGACCGCCGGATCAAGGTCGCGGCCCCCACCGAGGAGGGGCGGCGTACGGCGAGCGCGCTGCGTGCGTCGCTGGACTTCGCGGACGAGCCGCTGGCCCGGCTGAGCAAGGAGGAACGGCTGCTGCTGCGCGGCCTCCTCCGCCGGATGCTGGGCGAACCGGCGGACGGGGCCCCGCCGACCACCTGAGCCACCCACCCCCACCCGCCAACAGGCCGGACACTTCAGGTAGTTCGGGCGGCCGAGGTGGTTCAGGTGCACCACCACAGGAAGCGGTTGCAGGTCTCGGACGGGGTGGGGTCCGGCTCCGGGGAGGTGGGTGGCGCGGGGGGTGTGGTGGCCGGTGTGTCCGGGGCGGTGGTGTCGCCGGGACCGTCGTCGGTGGGGCTCGGCTTCTCGTCGCCGCGGTCCGGGTCGTCCGGCGGCGGGTCCGTGTCCTCGGTGGCCGCGGGGTCGGTGGACTCGGCAGGCGGCGGGGACGAGGTGGTGGGGGCGGTGGAGGACGGGGTGCGGCTGGGGCGGTCGGAGGACGGGGAGGGGCCGGGCGGGGTGTCGGAGGGCTCCGCGGAGGACTCGCCACCGGTCGGGGTCGAGGTGGTGGCGGGGACGTCCTCGTCGGGAGCGGCGGAGGTGGACGAGGGGGACTCGGTGGCCAGTTCGGCGAGGCTCAACACCCCTACGGCGAGCAGGAGTCCGGCTCCCGCCCACAAGGCGGTGCGGCGCCTGCGGCGGTGCGCCCGGCCCCGGCGCTCCCGGGCCCTGCCCCGGCCTCCGGTGCCTCCCGCCTTCGCCCGGCCCCGGCCGCGGCGTCTGGCCTGTGCCCGGCGCTCGGCCCGGCCGCCGGTGCTCCGGCGTGCTCCCGCCGGTAACTCCGCCCCGGCCCCGGTGTCCGGTTCCGATCCGGCCGCGTCGTCGTGGGCGGAGAGGGCCTCGGCCGGAGTGCCACAACCGGGGCATACGTAGGCGCCGTTGAGATGTCGGCCGCAGGGGTGGCAG
The DNA here is from genome assembly GCF_042885635.1 of Streptomyces sp. NPDC058045. Lineage (NCBI taxonomy): Bacteria > Bacillati > Actinomycetota > Actinomycetes > Kitasatosporales > Streptomycetaceae > Streptomyces > Streptomyces sp. NPDC058045. The sequence continues at coordinate 3,711 of NZ_JBHVRR010000060.1, forward strand.
TAGTCCATGATCACGGAGGCTAGCCGCGCGCAATCGCACGATTCCGGACACCGCTGTGAATGTTCTGTACCGAACGGCGTGCCGCGGCGCCAACTCCCCCTCCGCACACACGACTTGCCATGACTCACCCTGCCTCGCCCCGCTACGGCCCGGCAATCCGCGGCTCGTTCCCCTCTGGCCGCGGCCGCCGCAGACGCCACGCCTCGTCCGGTACGCCCCGTGCCGCCCGCCCCCGTGACCGGGCGGCGGTGAGGAGGGACGGCACGGCAGGATGGGAGGTATGCCCGCAGACCGTGCCGCCGAGCCGCCACCGCCGACCCCGCTCGACTTCCAACTGGTGCTGCTGCGGCGCATGGCCGACCACCAGGGCGAGTTGGTCGAGGACGCCCGCCGCGAGCTGGGGGTCTCCGCCGCCCGGATGCGGGAGGCCAACCGCCGCTGGCAGGCCATGGCGCACGCGGCAGGTGGACGTGGCGCGGGCCGCCGCTACCGCAGGTTCCTCGGCCCGCCGGAGAGCAGTACCGCACGGCGGATCGGCGATCTGGACTGCACGGCGCTGCGCTGGCCGGTGCCGCTCTGGCCGGACCTCTGCTTCGAGGTGCTGCTCGCCCCCGGCGGCGCCGAGTGGAACGCCTGGCTGGTACGCGCCCCCGGCGCCTCCGCACCCGTCCTGCGCAGTGCGGCGGACCTGCGCCCCTGGTCCTGCACGGTGGACGAGGTGGCCCGCGCCTTCCCGCCGGCCCGCCCGCTGGAGGGCACCGCACCGACCCGCTGGGGCCTCGCCTTCACCGCCCCCGCGGGGCCGCCGCAGGACGACGGCGGGGGTCAACCGCGGTTCTGGGTGGCCGAGTTCACCTGGGGCCTGCTGCAACGGCTGCGCGAGGACGGCTGACCCGTACAGCCCCGCTCAGGTGCGGGCCGCCGCGGTGATCGCCTCGGCCACCGCGGGGAGGGAGGCGGGGTGGATGCCGAGGAAGAGGTTGGGCTCGATCAGCTCCAGTTCCATCAGCCGGGGCGCACCGTCCTCCCCGTCCACCAGGTCGACCCGGGCGTACAGCAACCGCGGGTCGCCCGGTACGGCGGCCAGTGCCTGTTCCGCCAGTTCGTGCTCCGCGGCGGTGGGCCGCCAGGGGCGCAGTTCCGGGTGGGGGGTCTTGAACACGTCGTAGGCGGTGCCGGGGGAGAGCACCGCGCCCTTGCGGATGGCGTGCAGGAAACGGCCGCCGCAGAACAGCAGCGCCCGCTCGCCGGTGACGTCGATGTGCCGCATATACGGCTGGACCATGGCGGTGAGGCCCTCGTCGTGCAGCCGCGCCAGGTGTGCCGCGGCGGTGCGGGCGTCGGCCGGGTCGCCGAGGTCGTAGCGGGCCGCGTAGCGGGCGCCGGCCCCGGCGGTCGGCTTGACCACCCACGCGCCGGCGCCGGGCAGTTCCGCCCCGCCGTCCGGTGGCAGATAGCGGGTGTCGACCACGGGCACCCCGGCGTCGGCGAGGTCGCCCAGATACCGCTTGTCGCAGTTCCAGCGGATCACCTCGGGCGGGTTGGCCAGGGTGGTCGCGGCGGCGCAGCGGTCGACCCAGGCGGTGAACTCGGCGGAGCGCCAGGTGTAGTCCCAGGTGGAGCGGATCACCGCGAGGTCGTGGCGGGCCCAGTCGACGGCCGGGTCGTCCCACTCCACGACACTCGCCTCGGCCCCGGCCGCCCTCAACGCGCCCACCAGCAGCGGGAGTTCCTCGTCGGCGTGGATACCGGGCTGCGGGCGGCAGGTGACCAGCGCGATCGAGCCGGCGGTGGATGCCATCGGACGGGCCTCCGGGCGGTGAGCGGGGGGGCGGGGCGCGCGCAGCGTAGCAACCGCCCTGCCCCGGTGGCCGGGACGGGTGCCCGGTGAGCGACCGGGGGTAGGTCGGCCGCGGTGCGGTGCGGCAAGGTACGGGTGTGGTTGTCGCCGATGGTGAGGAGTAGCCAGCGTGTCCTGTCTCTTTCCGGCCCTGTCCGTCCGGTCGCCCGAGGCGGCGGACCGGCCCGCGCTGCGCTTCGGTGACCGCGCCCTGAGCTATGCCGGGCTGCGGGCCGCGGCGGACGCCCTGGCGGCGCCGCTGGCCGGCGCGGGGCGGGTCGCGGTCTGGGCGACACCCACCCTGGAGACGGCGGTGGCGGTGGTGGCCGCGGTCCGGGCGGGTGTGCCGGTGATCCCGCTCAACCCCCGTTCCGGCTCTGCCGAGTTGGCCCATATCCTCACCGACAGCGCCCCCTCCCTGGTACTGGCCGCGCCCGGCGAGGAACTTCCCGAGGCGCTGCACGCCCTGCCCCGTACCGAGGTGGCGGTGGACGCCGGGGCGCCGGACGCGGGGGTGCCGGCGGGGCGGGGTGGCGGGGACCTGGACGAGGAGGCCGCCGCTTTCGTCGTCTACACCTCCGGCACCACCGGTCCCCCCAAGGGTGTGCTGATCCCGCGGCGCGCGGTGGCGCACACCCTGGACGCGCTGGCCGAGGTGTGGGGGTGGACCGGGGACGACGTACTGGTGCACGGGCTGCCGCTGTTCCATGTGCACGGGCTGATCCTGGGGGTACTGGGGCCGCTGAGGCGGGGCGGTTCGGTGCGGCATCTCGGCCGGTTCTCCACCGAGGGTGTGGCACGGGAGTTGGCGGGCGGCGCGACCATGCTGTTCGGGGTGCCGACCATGTACCACCGGATCGCGGAGGCGCTGCCCGGCGATCCGGAGCTGACGGCGGCGCTGCGGCGGGCCCGGCTGCTGGTGTCGGGCTCGGCCGCGCTGCCGGTGCACGACCACGAGCGGATCACCGCGGCCACCGGGCGCACGGTGGTGGAGCGCTACGGCATGACGGAGACCCTGATGAACACCAGCGTCCGGCCGGGCGCCGAACCCCGCCCCGGTTCGGTCGGATTCCCGCTGCCCGGCGTCGAGTTGAGGCTGGTGGACGAGGCGGACGCACCGCTGCCGGACGAGGACGCGCCTTCGGGGCGGGAGGTCGGCGAGATCCAGGTGCGCGGCGCCAATCTGTTCACCGGCTATCTGAACCGGCCCGACGCCACCGGGGCCGCCTTCACCGCGGACGGCTGGTTCCGCACCGGTGACATGGCGGTACGGGACGCGGACGGCGCGGTGCGGATCGTGGGGCGGAAGGCGACGGACCTGATCAAGAGCGGCGGCTTCAAGATCGGCGCCGGTGAGATCGAGAACGCGCTGCTGGATCACCCGGGCGTGCGGGAGGCGGCGGTGACCGGCGAGCCGGACCCGGACCTCGGGGAGCGCGTGGTGGCCTGGATCGTCCCCGCCGATCCCCGACAGCCGCCCACCGTAGAGGAGTTGGCCGACCACGTCGGCACCCGCCTGGCCCCGCACAAGCGCCCCCGCGTCCTCCGCCTGCGCGAGGAGCTGCCCCGCAACGATATGGGCAAACTGCTGAAGCGGGCCCTGCGCGACTGACGGCCGGCAACCGCCCCGAACAGACGCCCGGTTGTTCCCCGGAACAGGTGAGCGCGGCAGGAGTGACTGCCCGAGGCCACCGTGAACGGTGATGCTTACGGAGCGCGGGCAGCGGGATGCATACCGTGACCGCGCACAGTCTCCCGACAGGTCAAGTCCCTTGGCCCGCCCAGGTGTTGGGCGTCCGGGAGACGGTCCCATGCAGGTACGGAATCAGGAGAAGGCATCATCATGAACATCCTCACCAACGTCCTCGCCGGTCTCGTCCACTTCGTGGGCTGGCTGGTCTGACGTCCGGTACTCCCGGACCCGAGGCGCCGTCTCCCCGCGTCCCACGGGGAGGCGGCGCCGCCGTGTGTGAGGGAACCCGTTCGGCGCAGCCCGCCGCCCGGCGCCGTCAAGACGCCCCCGCGCCACGCCGATGAACCGATCATGACCTCGACCTACTCCCCCAGCCGCGCCCCCGACCGCACCCAGGACCCCCGCGGCCGGCCCCCCTCCCGGCTCCGCGCCCCGCTGACCGGGCTGCGCCGCATCCGCCCGCTGACCTGGCAGCGGGCCGCGGCCTGCCTGCTCCCCGCACTGCTGGTGGCGTACGCGGGCTTCCAGCGTCGGTGGATGTCCGACGACGGCTATATCTATCTGCGGACGGTCCGCCAGATCCTCGCCGGGCACGGGCCCGTCTTCAACGCCGGGGAGCGCGCCGAGGCCTCCACCGGGACCCTCTGGCAGTGGCTGCTGGTCCTCGCCGGGCTACCCGGCACCGATCCGGCCTCGGCCGCGGTCTACGGCGGGCTGCTGCTGACCGCGGCGGGCTTCCTCTGCGCCGCCGCCGGGGCCGCCCGCCTCCACACCCCCGGCCCGCTACGGCAGCCGCTGGTACCGCTCGGCGCCCTGCTGCCGCTGGCCCTGCCGCCGGTGTGGGACTTCGCCACCTCGGGCCTGGAGACCGGGCTCATCACCTGCTGGCTGGGCGGGAGTTGGCTGCTGCTGGTGACCCGCCCGGAGCGGCTCGCGACCTGTGCGGTGGCCGGCCTGGGCCCACTGGTGCGGCCCGATCTCGCCCTGGTCAGCGCGGTGTTCCTGGCCGCCCAGTGGCTGCGGGTACGCCCCCCGCGCCGCACCGTCCTCACCGGCGCGGCGTGCGCCCTGGCCCTGCCCCTGGCGTACGAGGTCTTCCGGGCCGGGTACTACGGGCACCTGGTGCCGCTGCCCGCCGTCACCAAGGAGGCCTCGGACAGCCTGTGGGGCCGCGGCCTCGGCTACCTCGGCGACTTCGCCGGGCCGTATCTGCTGTGGGTGCCCGCCCTGCTGCTGGCGGCGGCCCTGCTGCCGCGTCGCCGCCCGCTGCCCCCGGTACCGGTCGCCGCCCTCGCCCCGGTCGTCGCCGGCCTCGTCAACTGGCTCTATGTGGTGCGGGTCGGCGGGGACTTCATGCACGGGCGGATGCTGCTGCCCGGACTGCTGCTGCTGGTGCTGCCGGTCTTCGTGGTGCCGGCCAGCCGCCGCACCCTGGCCGCCGCGGCCGCCCTCGCCGTCTGGGCGACCTGCTGCGCGGGCTGGCTCCGCCCCGCCTACCAGGGCCGTATCGGACCGGCCGGGATCGCCGACGAACGCGGTGTGTACGCCCGGCAGAACGCCTCCGCCCACCCCGTGCACCACCACTTCCCCGCCGCCCCCCGCCTCACCTCCTACGCCCGCACGGTGCGCGCCGCCGACCGCTCCGGCACCCCCACCCTGCTGCTGGACGGCCATCGGGTACCGGCCGCCGCACCGGGGGTCACCGGCGTGCATGTGATGCTCGGCTTCGACGGGGCGACGGTGCCGCTGTCCGGGGCCGCGCTGGACCCGATCGGTCTCGGCTATCCGCTGGCGGCCCACTCGCAGCGGGAGGGCGGCGGTCGCGTCGGCCACGACAAGCATCTGCCCGCGGCGTGGATCGCGGCGGACCGCGGTGCGCCCGGGACCGTGGCGCCCGGGGTGGACGCGGTGCGGGTGGCGGCGGCCCGGCACGCCCTCGGCTGCGGGCCGCTGCCGGAGCTGCGCGCCGCCACCCGGGCGCCCCTCACCCCGGCCCGCTTCTGGCACAACCTGACCGGGTCCTGGCAGCGCACCGTCTTCCGCTTCCCGGACGACCCGGCCCGCGCCGAACGCCAACTCTGCGGCAAACGCCCGATGTTCCCCTGACCGCCCCAAGTCCCGCCGCGCGCAGGGCCGTTCAGGCCGTCGGGTGGCGGGAGTCGTAGCGGGCGAAGCCGCGCCAGACCAGGCCGAGGCCGAACACCGCGGCCACACACGCCAGTCCACCGCCGACCACCGCGAGGCCGGGCCCCAGCAGATCGCCCGCCGAACCGGCGAGGAAGTCACCGAGCCGGGGCCCGCCCGCCACCACCACGATGAACACGCCCTGGAGGCGGCCCCGCATCTCGTCCGGGGTGGCCGCCTGCAACATGGTCTGCCGGAACACCATGGAGATGGTGTCGGCGCAGCCCGCCACGGCCAGGAAGAGCAGCCCGAGCCAGAGTTGCCGGGTCAGCCCGAAGACGGCGATCGCACCGCCCCAGCCGGCCACCGCGAGCAGGATGGCCAGACCGTGCCGCCGGATCCGGCCCAGCCACCCGGAGAACACCGAGCCGAGCAGCGCCCCGATCGCGGGCGCCGCCACCAGCAGCCCGGTGGTGCGGGCGTCACCGCCGTACCAGAGGACGGCGACGGCGGGGAACAGGGCGCGTGGCTGGGCGAAGACCATGGCGCACAGGTCGGAGAAGAAGGTCATCCGGATGTTGGGCCGGGTGGCGAGGAAGCGCAGGCCGTCCAGGACGGAGGCGCGCCCCGGCCGCTCCCCCGGCTTCCGGTCCGGCCGCATCGAGGGCAGCCGCCACATCGCGTAGAGGGCCGCGCTGAACGCCACCGCGTCGAGCAGATACGCCGCCTGGTAGCCCCAGAAGCCGACCACCAGACCGCCGAGCATCGGGCCGAACATGGTGCCGGAGGTGGTGGTCACGGAGGACAGCGCGTTCGCCGCGGGCAACTGCTCGGGCGGTACCAGGCGCGGGATCATCGAGGACCTGGCGGGCGCGTTCAGTGCCGCGCACACCGCCTGGAGGGCGACGATCGCGTACAGGAACCACACCTGGTGGAAGCCGGCGAAGGCGCCCGCGGCCAGCGCCACCGACAGTCCGCAGAGCCCGGCCGCGGACCAGAGGCCGAGGCTGCGCCGGTCCACGGTGTCCGCGATGGCCCCGCCGTACAGGCCGAAGACCACCAGCGGCACCAGGGAGAAGAGGCCGACCAGGCCGACGGAGAAGCTGGACCCGGTCAGGTCGTACACCTGGAGGGAGATGGCGAGCGCGGTCATCGCCTGCCCGACCCAGGAGACGGTGTTGCCGACCCAGAGGCGGCGGTAGTCGGGCGAGGACCTGAGCGGCGTGAGGTCGGCGAGGACACGGCGACGGGGTCCGTCCTCCCTCGCGGCTCCGGCCTCCTGCGCGGGGCCGGGTATCGCGGTGTCCGCGGGGGGCTCGCCGGGGGCCGGGGCGGGGCGGGTCTCTTCGTCCTCGGGAGGCGTGCTGGTCACAGCGGATGCTAACAATGCGCCGTCCGGGGGCACCGCGACATAGATCACCCGTCCGGCCGCGCACCACCCGGCCCCGTCCTGGATGCGAATTTTGTCCGATCGTCGCACCATGCGAGAAGGCCGCTTTCCCCCGCGGTCTCCACGGTCTGCGCTCTCGGGAGGATCCGCCATGGCCACCAGTGCCGCGCTGGAACAACTGCGCCGCTGTCACGTCGCCGTCGATCTCGGCGCCGCACGCACCCGCGTCTATGTGAAGGGCTCCGGCCTGGTCGTCGACCAGCCCAGCGCCGCCGCCGTCAACACCAGGACGGGTTCGCTGATCGCGGTCGGGGACTTCGCGGAACGGATGACGGGCCGCACCCCCGGCTACATCAAGGTGGTGCGGCCGGTGTCCGGCGGCACCGTGGTCGACGTCGACATGGCGCAGCGGATGCTGCGGCACCTGGTCGGCGAGAAGCTGCGCCGCACCCTGCGCCGCAAGCCCCGGCTGCGGGCCGCGGTGTGCACCCCGCACGAGGCGGACCCGCTGGCCCGCCGCGCCGCCGTGGAGACGATGATGGGGCTCGGCGCCCGCCGGGTGGAACTGGTCGACACCCTGATCGCCGCGGCCGTCGGCTGCGGACTCCCGGTGGAGCACCCCGAGGCCACCATGATCCTTGTGTGCGGCGCGGCCACCACCCAGGTCGCGGTGCTGTCCCTGGGCGCCATCGTCACCGCGGAGCGGGTCCCGGTCGGCGGCGAGGCCATCGACTACGCCATCGTCCAACACCTGCGCCACCACCACGAGTTGATGCTCCCCTCCCAGTCGGTACGCCCCCTCCAGCTCGCCCTCTCCGGCAACGGGCTCACCGCCCAGGGCCCCGCCGTCACCGAGATCCACGGCCGGGACATCGCCACCGGTCTGGCCCGCTCGGTGCGGATCGACACCGCCGCCGTCCGCGAGGCCCTGCACACCCCGCTCACCTCGGTCCTCGACGGTATCGGCGCCGTGCTGCGGGACTGCCCGCCCGATCTGGTGGCCGACCTGGCGGACCGCGGCATCATGCTGGTCGGCGGCAGCGCCCTGCTGCCCGGCCTGGACGAGATGCTGCGCGACGCCACCGGGATGCCGGTCCATATCGCCGAACGCCCCGACGTCTGCTCGGTGTTGGGCCTCGGCGCCATGCTGGAGGGCGAGATCCAGCCGCTGGTCCTCGACCCGCTGGCGGGCTGAACCGCCCCGCCGTGCCCGGCAAGGACACCGCCCCCGACCGGCTGCCCCGGCTCCTGGAAGCCATCCTCGACGTGGGCACCGAACTCGACCTCGGGCCCACCCTCCAGCATGTGGTGGACAGCGCCACCCGGCTGGCGCACGCCCGCTACGGCGCACTCGGCGTCCTCTCCCCCAGCGAGGACGCCGTCCACGCCGTGTACACCTGCGGGGTGGCCCCCGGGGAGGGCGAAGGGGCCGACGTACGGCCCGAGTCGAGGTCCGGGCTGCCGGGCGGGCTGGTGCGGGAGCCGGCGGTGCTGCGGCTGGACGACATCATCGAGGACCCGCGGGCCGCCGCCGCACCCGCCGGCGGCACCCCGGCCCGCAGCTTCCTCGGGGCGACGGTCCGGGTCGAGGACGAGGTCTTCGGCACCCTCTTCCTCTCCGAGAAGGAGGGCGGCGGCGCCTTCGACGCGGAGGACGAGCAACTGCTGCGGGTCCTCGCCGCCCAGGCCGGCATCGCCATCGGCAACGCCCGCCTGTACGAGGCGGCCCGGCAGCGGGAACGCTGGATCGAGGGCGCCGCCGCGGTCACCACCACCCTGCTCACCTCGCAGGAACGCACCGACGCGCTGCGCACCGTGGCCGAGCAGGCGCGCATCCTGGCGGACGCGGCGGCCGGGGTGATCCTGCTGCCGACCGGCGACGGAGGCATGGAGATCGCCACCGTCTCCGGCTCCGCCGAACTCGGGGACGCCAGCGGCTTCGTCGGCACCGGCATCGACCGCGGCAGCCCCGTACTCGATCAACTCCTCGGCGGGGAGGCCGTGTTCATCGAGGACTCGGCCACCGATCCGCGGATGACGACACCGGTACGCACCCGCTTCGGGCCCAGCATGATGCTGCCGCTCCAGGCCGAGGGCCAGCTCATCGGGACGCTGGCGCTGCCCCGGGTCCGCGGCGGGCGCCCCTACTCGCGGGTGGACCGGCGGCTGGCCGCCCAGTTCACCTCGCAGGCCGCGCTGGCCCTGGTCCTGGCCGACGCCCGGCAGAGCCGGGAACGGCTCGCCGTCTTCGAGGACCGCGACCGGATCGCCCGCGACCTGCACGACCTGGTGGTCCAACGGCTGTTCGCCACCGGCATGATGCTGGAGTCCACCCGCCGCCGGGCGGCCCCCGAGGAGGCGGACACGGTGGGCGCGACGCTGGGCCGGGCCGCGGAGGAACTCCAGTCCACCGTGCAGGAGGTCCGGACCGCGATCTTCACCCTCCAGCAGCCGCCCGCCCAGGCCCCGACGACCTTCCGCGGCCGGGTGCTGCGGGAGACGGCGGGCGCGGCGGCCGTCCTCGGCTTCCCGCCCTCGGTGCACTTCACCGGCCCGGTCGACGCCCGCCTCACCGAGGAACCCACCGAGGCACTGCTCGCCGCACTGCGCCGCGCCCTGGCCGCCGCGGTCCGCCGCCCCGGCCTCACCCGGCTCGACGTACAGGTCGACGCCACCGCCACCCTCCCCGACGGCACCCCCGCCGCCCGCCTCACCGTCACCGATGACGGCACCCGCCGCCCCGAGGAGCCGACTTCGGAGGGCGGCGGCACGGGGACGAGGGTGGTGTGGGAGATCGCGCTGTGAGGGGAGGCGCCTACGGCAGTGCGCCCCCGCCGGGCAGGTGGATCAGGGATTTCGGGGTGAGGTCGGACAGGGTCGGGTAGCCGTCCACCGCCATGATCAGGTCGGCCTCCGCGAGCAGTGAGCGCAGTACGTGCACCACGCCGTCCGCACCACCGAGCGCCAGCCCGTACACATAGGGGCGGCCCACGCCGACCGCGGTGGCGCCGAGCGCGAGGGCCTTCACCACGTCGGCGCCGCTGCGCACCCCCGAGTCGAAGAGCACCGGCATCCCGTCCGCCGCGGCCACCACCGCGGGCAGTGCGGCGAGCGCGGGCAGACCGCCGTTGGCCTGCCGGCCGCCGTGGTTGGAGCAGTACACACCGTCCGCGCCGCCGTCCCGGGCGCGCCGTACGTCCTCGGGGTGACAGATGCCCTTCAGCAGCAGCGGCAGATCGGTCAGGGACCGCAGCCACGGGAGGTCGTCCCAGGTCAGCGGATTGCCGAAGATGCCGGCCCACTGGGCGACGACGGCCTCGGGGTCCTCCTCGGGGGTGCCGGGCAGCAGGCGGCGGAAGACCGGGTCGGAGGTGTAGTTGGCCAGGGCGTGGCCGCGTAGCTGGGGGAAGTTGGCGGTGGCCAGGTCGCGGGGGCGCCAGCCGGTGACCCAGGTGTCCAGGGTGACGACGATGCCGCGGTAGCCGGCGGCCTCCGCCCGGTGCACCAGGCTCTCGGCGAGCGCCCGGTCGGTCGGCGTGTAGAGCTGGAACAGGCCCGGGGTGCCGCCGAGTTGGGCCGCCACCTCCTCCATCGGATCCTCGGAGAGGGTGGACGCCACCATGGGCACCCCGGTACGCGCCGCGGCCCGCGCCGTCGCCAGATCCCCGTGCCCGTCCTGCGCGCAGATCCCGAGCACGCCGACCGGCGCCAGGAAGAGCGGCGAGGGCAGTGTCATCCCGAACAGGTCGACACCGAGGTCGCGTTCGGTGGCGCCGACCATCATCCGCGGCACCAGTCCCCAGGCTTCAAAGGCCCGCGCGTTGGCCCGCTGCGTCCCCTCGTCCCCGGCGCCGCCCGCCACATAGGACCAGACCGACGGCGGCATCGCCGCCCGCGCCCGCTCGGCCAGCCCGTCGAAGTCCATCGGCAGCGAGGGCACCACCCCGCGCAGCCCGTCCAGATAGATCTCCAACTGGTAGTCCCCGAACCCGCCCATGACGACCTGCCCTCCACTCCGAGGAACGCCTACGGACCATGGACCCTATTGCGTCGGGGCGCCGGTCGACCGCCGGACGCCCGTTGCGGCCGGTACCAGACCACTCCGGCGACGATCACGCCCAACACGGCGTGGAGCCACCGCAGTTCGGGCTGGCCGTGGAGGGCGGAGGCGGTGGCGGCACCCGCGCCGGCCGGTGCCTCACCGCTCGTGCCGTGCCGCTCGCGCTGCGGGAGGGTGTGCCGCACCGTCGTCGCCCGCGGGCCGCCGAGCGGCACCTCGCGCGCCGGCGGCACCCGGACTCGCGGCGCCGACTGGCCGGTGTTCAATGGACCGCCAAGGGTCACCACCTCTCCGGTCGGCCCTCAACGAGGGAGGGTGCAGCAGTGAGCGACGTCACGGCCGCGGTCGAGCAGGGCCGCCCGCGGATCTACATCGACAAGCAGTCCCCCCGGTCCTATCTGGCCTTCCGCCGCGCCGCGGAAGCCGTCCACGCGGAAGCCGCCGAAGCCGGCCTGGAACCCGCGCTGGTGGAGCTGATCGATGTGCGCGTCTCCCAACTCAACGGCTGCGCCTACTGCCTCAATGTGCACACCCGGGCGGCGCTCCAGGGGGGCGAGTCCGCGCAGCGGCTGGGGGTGCTGCCGGGCTGGCGGGACACGGAGATGTTCACCGCCCGGGAGCGCGCGGCCCTGGCCCTGGCCGAGGCCACCACCCACCCCTCGGACGCCGCCGCGCAGGAGTCGGCGTACGCGGGGGCCCTGGAGGTGTTCACCGAGGCCGAGACCTCCGCGGTGATCTGGACGGCGATCGCCATCAACGCCTTCAACCGGGTCTCCATCCTCAGCAAGCATCCGGTACGCCCGGTCGGCAGACCTCTGGGGGGCTGAGCCCGGCGCCCGTCACCCCGGTTCGGTCGGGAGCGGGCCGGTGATGTCCATTCCGCCGATGCCGAGGTCGTGCGAAATCCAGTAGCTGAGACCGCCGACGGTGAAGGTGTACGGCTTGCCGAGCTGGAACCGGGCGGCGATCTCGTCCTGCTTCCGCTTGCTTCCCAGGCCGTCCTTGCGGAGCCCGGGGCAGTCGGAGCTGTAGATCGACAGGGCCTGGCTGGGCGAGGAGCCGTCCTGCCGCCAGGAGTCGACCTTCGTCACGGTGCAGGTGATGCTCCGTCTGGTGAGGTAGTCCACCGGCGCGAACACGGCCCACACCACCACCGAGAGCGCGGTGAGCGCGATCAGGATCAGCCCGCCCCTGATCATCAGCCGGTCCCACCAGCGGAACCCGTCGAGATCGAGACCCTTCCACCCCCGCACGCTCTCCAGTCTACGGACCAGGACCCCCGCGCCGGGTAACTGACGACCTTCTCCAGTTGCCCAACTGCCCCTCGCCCGGCAGGCGTTCTACGGTTGCCAGCGCGTACGGCGGGCCGGTGCGCGCAGCGCCGTGTCCCGGTGAGTGACCTGAAGGAGTTCTGCCATGAAGCCTTCCGCCCCGCGCGGAAAACGCCGTCTGATAGCGACCGCCGCGGCAGTCGTCGGCCTCCTGGTGCCGGCCGGCCCGGCCCTCGCGGCGCCGGGCGCGACGGCCCCCGCGGCGAGCAGTACGGCCGACAACCCGCGGCACATCACCGTGGAAGGGGTCCTGAACTTCCGCGACGCCGGCGGCTACGCCACCGACCAGGGACGGATGAAGCGCGGCGTCCTCTACCGTTCCGGAGCGCTCCAGAAGACGACCGACGCGGGTCTGCGGACCCTGACGAAGCTGGGGCTCTCCAAGGTCGTCGACTTCCGCAGCGCGCATGAACTCGCCGGTGCGCCGGACCGGTTGCCGTCCGGGGTGGAGGCCGTGTCCCGCCCCGTCGAGGCCAGCGACCAGCTCAGCTCCTTCGCGGACATCCTGGCGCTGACGCCGGCCGAGCAGGAGAAGCTGCTCGGTGACGGCGGAGCCGAGGGCATCATGCTCGACTCCGGCCGGAAGTTCGTCACCGACCCGGAGCGGCGGGCGCAGTTCGGCAAGGCGCTGCGGGACATCGCCGGGTCCGGGAAGGGCGCCACGCTGGTCCACTGCAGCGGAGGGCGGGACCGCACCGCCTGGCTGGTGGCGATCGTGCAGACCGCGCTGGGAGTGTCCCGCTCGGATGTGGTGGCGGACTACCTGCAGTCCAACACCGAACTGGTCGGCTGGCGGGCCTCCGTGCTGAAGCAGCTCACCGACGCCGGGATGGAGAAGCCCGAACTCGTCACCCCGTTGCTGGACGTCCGCGAGGCCTACCTCCAGGCCTCCTTCGACCAGGCCGTGGCCTCGTACGGGTCCTTCCGGGCCTTTGTGCACGAGGGGCTGGGCATCGACGACGCCACCCTGGCGAAGTTGCGTTCCCGCCTGGTGTGACGGCCGGTGGCCGTGCTGCGCCCCGTCGGCGGTGGCCGGCGGGGCGCAGCTCTGCCCGGGGCGGTCACCGCCCTTCGAGCACCTCGACGGTGCCCGCGGCGCCGTCGACGGTCACCAGCATTCCGTCCGTGAGGACCTCGGTGCCGTTGCCCGTGGCGAGGGTGGCCGGGACGCCGTACTCCCGGGCGATGATCGCCGCGTGGGACAGGGCGCCGCCGACGTCGGTGACCAGGGCGCCGATGCTCGGGAAGACCACCGACCAGACCGGCGAGGTGATGGGGCACACCAGCACGTCACCGGCGCGGATCTTGTCGAACTCGCCCTCGTTGAGCACGACGCGGACCAGGCCGGTGTAGCGCCCGGCCGAACCGGGCACCCCGGCGATCCGGCTGTCGCCGCCCCGCGCGGGGGCGGACGGCGCCCCGCCCATGTGCTGCATGGTCCACTGGAAGCCGCCCATGGTCTCCCGCACCACGGGGGGCAGTTGGTCCATGGCGGGCGGCGGGCCGGGGCGCTCGCCGTAGCTGTCCGGGCCGGGGTTCTCCAGGGCCCAGCGGTGCTCCCCGCGGCGCCGCGCCACCACGTCCTTGATGTCGGTGCCGTCGAGGAACGCCCGGTGTGCCTCCTCGACCTCCAGGAAGAACACCTGGTCGGCACGGTCGATCAGGCCGCGCCCCACCAGCCGCTCGGCGATCTCCAGCACGGCCCAGCGCAGCAGTGCGTCGGGCGCGCTGACGGTCCAGTACTCGTTGTCCTCGCGCACCGGGTAGGCCTGCTCCGCGCCGGCGAGCAGGGCGTCGAACCGGGTGGCCTCCTCGCGTCCCGCCAACTGGGCGCGGGCCTTCTCCACCGCTTCCGAGCGGGCGTCGGCCGCCGAACGGGCCTGCTGCCCCAGGTCGCTGTCCTGGACGATCTGGTCCCGCAGCAGGGAAAGGATCAGCTCGGGCCGCTCGCCCAGCGCCGGGTTCGCCAGTTCGTACTGCAACGCACGGCAGCCGTACTCGCGGCGGTAGTCCTCGAAGGCGGCGGCGAACTCCTCGTTGTCGGCGAGGAGTTCGCGGAGGGCGGCGAGGTCGGGGGTTCCGCCGAGCAGCCGGCCGACCTGCCCGGCCAGGTCCGCCATCGCGCGGGCGGGCCCGGTGCTCTCCGTGGACAGCCCGGTCAGCAGCTCGAAGGCGCGGCCCTGGTCCCAGCCCAGCTCGCCCGTGACGAACAGGCCGAACCGGCCGAGCGCGATGGACACCGCGCCCAGCAGGCGGAAGTGCGTCTCGGTGCCGTCCCGGTGCAGCCGGTGCACCTCCCGCACATGCCCGGCGAGTTCCTCGTCGGAGAGGGACCCCAGGTCGACCGCGCGCAACGCCGCGATGCGGTCGGCGAACCGCGGGCGGACCGTGTCGGTCCACTCGCCGATCGCCCGGCCCGCGGCGTCGGTACGCAGGGCCTCGGCGCAGACGGCGATGCGTTCCGGCGCCTCGGCCGGCGGCAGCGGCACGGTGGCCATATAGCGCCAGCCGCCGATCGTCTCGAAGAACATCCCCTTGAGCAGCAGGCCGAACTCCGCGCACACCTGCTGCAGAACGGTGTTGTTGTACGCCAGCAGGTCCCGGCTCATCGGCAGCAGCGGGAGCGGGGCGTGGGTGCTGTCCTTCACCCAGAAGCCCCGCGGGGGCGTGATCGGGATGGCGACCGGTTCCGGAGCGGGGTCGGCGATGGCGGTGATCGGCCGGGCCTGGAGGAGGTGGAGCCGGCCGTCCGCGCGCGCCCACTCGATGTCGGTGGGGCCGCCCATGACCTCGGCGACCCGCTCGGCCAGGGCGGCGATCTCCCGGGCCTGGTCCGCGGTGAGGGCACCGTGCCGGCCCTCGGTGTTGACCGGTTCGCCGCCGCCCGCGGGCACCGTCCACTCGTCGGGCGAGACCTCACCCGACACCAACCGCTCGCCCACCCCGGGCACCGCGCTGACGAGGACCTCGTCGCGGGCTCCGGTCACCGGGTTGACGGTGAAGGCGACTCCGGCGGTGTCGGCCGGGACCATCCGCTGCACCAGTACGGCGAGCGGGGCGTCGCCCGCCGCACCGGCCGTACTGCGGTACTCGCGCACCACCGAGCCGAAGCCGGAGGCCCAGCAGCCGCGGAGGGCCTCGTCGAGCGCCTTCTCGCCCTCGACGCCGAGGATCGTCGTGTACTGCCCGGCGTGGGAGGCGTGCGCACCGTCCTCGTCCACGCCCGAGGAGCGGACCGCGAGCGGGCCGGTGAGGCGGCCGGCCACCTCCGCCACGGCGGCGCGCACCTCGTCGTCGAGCGGGCGCTCGCGCACCGCTTCGGCGGTCGCGGACTCCAGCCCCGACACATGCCGGACCATGGCCCGCGCGGTGAACACACAGCCGTCGGGCACGGGGAAGCCCGCACGCTTCATCTGGGCCAGCACGGCGGCCTTGGCCCCGACCACGGAGCGGTCCAGCGCCCCGGGGTCGTCAAGTGCCAGCACTAAGAACTCGGTTGATGCGTCCTTGCTGCTCATTTCGGTTCTCCTCATCGAGCTTCAGCGGGCTTCAGATGGCTTCGGCGCGCTTCGGCGGGTTCGGCTGCGGTGGCGCCGCGCAGTGCGTCCGGTACGGACAATTCATGATCACGCACCCTACAAAGCACCTGCTCCGCACGGCAGTTGGCGCCCGCGTGTTCAGGCCACGGTCTGGTCCGCCTCCGAGGGACCGGGCGCCCCCGCCTCGCGGCCGATGCGGACCAGGGCCCGCGCGGTCTCCTCCGGCTGCTCGGTGACGTACAGATGTCCGCCGTCCACCAGGTGCGTCGAGCGCGGGGCGAGGACGTCCAGCGCGGCGAGCGAGGCCGGCGGGGCGGCGATGTCGTGGCTTCCGCCGAGCAGGTGCACCGGCATGGCGACCGGCTCCGGTACCCATCCCCGCTTCCCCAGGACGGCGAGATCCGCCCGCAGATTCGGCAGGAGGAACCGCATCGCGAAGTCCTGGGAGACACCCCACTCGGGGAGGAATCCGCGGCGGGTGGCCAACGCGAACAGCCCGGCGTCGTCCAGGTCCACCAGGTCACTCGCCGGGGCCACCGGCGCCGGCGGGGCCGACAGCACCAGATGCAGGTCCTCGGACGGGTCGGGGGCGCGCAGCCGGGCCATGCGGTGGGCCACCGCGGCACCCAGGCTGTGCCCGAACAGCAGCCCCGGCCCGTGCAGTTCACCGGCGAGCAGCCCGAGGTAGAACTCCGCCAGCCCGTCCAGGTCCAGCGCGCCGCCCTCGGACAGGGGCGGCGGCTGCACGGCGACGACCTCCCAGTCGTCCGGGGTGTGCCGGGCCAGCTTGACGAACGACCGCGCCGAACCGCCCGCGAACGGCAGGCAGATGAGCCGGAATCCGGTGCCCTGCTTCAGTACGACCCGCTGGGGACCCGATCTCATGGCTGCCGCTCCCTCTCCCGCTGCTCCCGCTGCCGGATGACAAAACGGGCCGTCTTCCCGGTGGACGTGGTGGGCAGCGCGTCGACCAGCCGGATCGTCCGGGGCCGCTTGAACGGCTGGAGTTCCGTTCTGAGGGCGGCCAGGATCCGCCCGGTCAGCCCGTCCGCCGCGTCTGCGGTGTCCGCCGTGTGTGCCGCCGGCACCACATGGGCGACGATGCGGACGATGTCGTCCTCGTCGGGCACCCCGACCACCGCGCAGGCGTCGACCCCCGGAACGCCCAGGATGGCGTCCTCCACCTCCGAGGGCAGGATCTTCATCCCGCCCACGTTGAGGATGTTGTCGGTGCGGCCGAGGTAGAGCCAGCCCTGCTCGGGGTCGTGCCGCATGGTGTCGCCGGTGTACACCCAGCCGTCCTGGAAGGTCCCGGCGCTCAGGTCGGGCGCGTTCCAGTAGCAGTCCGCGACGCCGGGGCCGCGTACCCTCAGCCGCCCGGTGCCGCCGTCGTCCAGCACCCGCCCCTCGTCGTCGCACACCTCGGCCTCGACGCCGGGCACCGGGACGCCAGTGGCGCCGGGCGGGGAGACTCCGGGCTCGGACGCCAGCACGATGTGCAGGCACTCGGTGGCGCCCAGGCCGTTCACCACGGTGAGGCCGAAGACCTCGGTGAGCCGGGTGCTGAGCCGGGCGCCGAGATGCTCTCCCGCCGACACGGCGAGCCGCACCGTCGAGAAGTCCGGGCGCTCCGCGGCCTCGGCCAGCGACAGCAGCGCGGCGTAGAGCGTGGGCACCGCGAACAGCAGCGTCGGACGGGTGCGCGCGATCAGCGCGGCCACGGCGTGCGGTTCGGCGCGCCCGCGGAAGAGCACGGCGCTGGCGCCGACGGAGAACGGCAGCAGCAGCGAGTTCCCGAAGCCGTAGCCGAAGGGCAGTTTGGCCGTGGAGAGGAAGCGGTCCTGCGGGGTGATCCGCAGATGGCCGCCGAAGCCCTCCGGGAAGGCCAGCAGCGCCCCGTGCCGATGGACGACGCCCTTGGGCAGGCCGGTGCTCCCGGAGGTGTACTGGATGACCGCGGGATCCTCCGGGGCCCGCGCGGCCACCGACTCCAGCGGAGTGCTGTGCGCCATGTCCTCGGTGAGGCCGCGGACCGTCCCGCCGGCGGGCCCCGCGCTCCACATCAGCACGTCCGGGAAGCCATCGGCCAGCGCCCGGGCCGACTCGCTCGCCGCGTCCTCCACGACGACCGCGCGGGCCCCGCTGTCCGCCACCACATGGCGCTGCTCGGCCGGCGTCAGCATCGGACTGACCGGGACGGGCACCGCCCCCACCCGCATCGCCGCCAGCACCCCCGCCACGAACGTGGCCGAGTCGTTCAGCACCAGCACGACCCGCTCACCGGCCCCGACACCCGCCTCGGTCAGCACCCGGGCCGCCCGGCAGACACTCAAGTGCAGTGCGCGGTACGTCAGTTCACCGTCCTCGGTGATCAGACACGGGGCGTCGGCGGCCGGGCCGCCCAGGTGCCGGTCCAGATACCACCAGCCGGCGTTCGATGTCACCTCTCGCAGACTCATACCGCGGTGTCCCCCTTCATGTCTTCATGTCGGTACTGCTCAGCAGGACCGCGGTGGCACTCCCACCGGGGTCGACGGCCAGACAGATCCCGAGCGGACCCGTCAGCGGCACCGCGCCCCCGTCCACCGGACCGTCCCCGGGCGCGGGCGGTACGACACCGCGGGTGAGGGCCTCGACGGCCACCACCGCGGCCAGGGCCCCATCCGCCCCGCCGGTGCCACCGGTCGTGGCGGTGGGCACGCAGAGCGGCAGCTTGGTGTCGAACACCAAGGCCAGGGCGGCCAGTTGGGCCGCCTCCGCGACCGGGTCGGCACCGGAGGCGGCCACCGCCAGGGCCACCTCGGTCGGCAGCCGCCCGGCCTGCCGCAGCGCGGCCCGGACCGCTTCCGCCGCGGCCCCGGCCAGCGCCTCCTGCCGCACCCTTGCCATCCCGTCGGCGGCTTCGGCGGTGGCCTGGCCGGTGCCGAGCACCCGGGCCAGGGCCCGTCCCGCGGCGGCCCGGTCGTCCTCCAGCACGAGGACGGCCGCGGCCTCCCCCGGCGGGAGCGGCGCCGCGTCCCCCGTACCGTCGACGGCCCCCGACAGGGTGTCGAGTCCCGCGGCCACCACCGCGTCGCAGGTCCCCCCGAGCACCTGCCCGGCGCCGACGGCGAGCGCGTCCAGTCCGGCGGTCGTACCGGAGGAGAGCGTCAGATTGGGACCGCGGGCCGTGAGGTGGATGGAGAGTTGGGCGGCGGGCGCGTTGTACCCGGCCTGCGGGCCCCACACCGGATTGACCCGGCCCGCCCCGCCGCGGGCGGCGTCATGGATGGCGAGGTACTCGTTGCGGCCCGCCCGCAGGGTGCCCAAAACGACACCGGTCCGGTCCGCGTCCGCGCCCCACTCGGCCCCGCTGGTGTGCACGGCGAGGATCAGCAGACGGCTGTCCCGGCTGAGCGCCCGCGCCGCCCTGGCCCCGACCACCTCGGTCAGATCGAGCGGGTCGGTGACATGGGCGGCGAGGACTTCGCGGTCCTCGGCTTCGGCGGCGTCCACCAGGGCGTTGGCGACGGGAGGGACGCGCCGGGTCGTTAAGGGCCGCCGGCCGTTCAGCAGGTCCTCGAAGAGTTCGGCGACGGTGGTGCCGGAGGCGGTCACCGCACCGACCGCGGTGACGGCCACTCCTGCCGGCGGCGGCAGGTTCGTTCTACGCACATCAACCCCCAGAGCGTGTGGAACGGGACGGTCCGGGCCGCGGCGCGGCCTCAAGGCTTGCGCACGACCTAGGCCCGGGCGAAGACCACCGCGGAGGTGTTCCCGCCGAACCCGAAGGCGTTGCTGAGCGCCACCCGTACGGGCATGTCGCGCGCGGGCCCGCGGACCAGGTCCAGGCCCGCGCAGCTCTCGTCGACGTCCAGCAGGGTGGGATTGCCCGGCACGCGGCCGTGCCGGACGGCCAGCACACAGGCGATCGCCTCGATGGCGCTGGCACCGCCCTGGGAGTGGCCGAGCATTCCCTTGACGGAGGAGACGGCCGGACGGTCGCCGAAGTACCCGGCCAGGCACGCCCCTTCCAGCGAGTCGTTGGCCGGTGTACCGGTCCCGTGCGCGCTGACGTAGTCCACGTCGCCCGGCTCGAACCCGGCCTGCTCCAGGCTGTCCCGCATACACCGGACCATGCCGACGCCCTCTGGGTGCGGGGCCGTCATGTGGTGGGCGTCGGCGGCGACGGCGTACCCGCTCAGCTCCGCCAGTACCGGTGCGCCGCGGCGGGCGGCGTGCTCCCAGGACTCCAGGACCAGGACGCCGGCGCCTTCGGAGGGCAGCATTCCGGAACGGTTGCGGTCGAAGGGGCGCACCTGGTCGGGGGCGAGGGCGCGGAGCGTGGTGAACAACTGGAAGACGGTTTCGGAGAGTTCGTCCACTCCCCCGGTGACCATGGCGTCGGCCTGGCCGGAGCGGATGCAGTCCGCCGCCATGGCGATGGCGGTGTTGCCGGCCGCGCATCCCGCCGCGACCACATGCCGGGGTCCGCGGAGGCCGAAGTCCCGTGCCGGGGTGCCGGCGAGCGTCTGGGGCGAGTCCCAGGAGAGGTCCGCGCCCTCCGGAACGCCCTGGCGGCGGAGCTCCTCGACATGCGGACGGGTCCCCATCACCGTTCCCACGACGATCCCCGCGCGCCGGTGGCCGTCGTGCGCGGGCAGCCCGGCGTGGTCCAGCGCGGCCCCGACCGAGTGCCGCAGGTAGCGGACGGACCGGGGTGCGCCCGGGTCCGCCGTGGCGTCGGGCGCGGTCAACTCGGGGTCCGCCACCTCGGCGGCCCGGTGCGTGGGGTAGCGGTCGGTGTCGAAGCGGGTCACCGGGCCGGTGCCGACCACGCCGCCGGTGAGATTGCGCCAGAACTCGCCGATCTCCGTTCCCAGCGGAGTGGCCAGCCCCATGCCCGTCACCACGACTCGGTGCCGCCCGGCGGCGTCACGCGACATGCTGCGCGACATGGCGGGCGAGGTCCTCGACGGAATTGCTGGTGGCCGCCTCCTCGTTGGTGAGCCGGCAGTCGAACCGGGCCTCCACGCTCGCTATGACCTCCAGCTTCTGCAAGGAGTCACCGCCGAGATCCTCGTAGAAGAGGGCGCTCGGAGACACTTGCTCGCTCGGCATGATCAGGATGCGGGCGACGACGTCACGGACCACGGTCACGATGTCGTTGTGCTTCACGGGGCCTTCTTCACGGTGGGCGGCGGGAGGAGGATGCGGGTCCAGCGGCGCAGGTGTGACACCGTCAGACTGCCAGACCAGTGCAGGGACTTGGAAGCCAGTTGCCAGTAGGCGATGCTCAGCACGGCGGCCGGCAGCACGGCCCGTCCGGGCACACACACCGCCTGGCACAGCACGAGGAAGTAGAAGGTGTACTGGTGCATCACCTCGCGCGCCACCGAGCGGTCCGCGGGCTCCTCGGCCCGGGACGCGGCGGCGACCACCAGCACCGAGAGCACCACCAGCGGGACGACCGCCAGGGCGGCCGGCGGCAGCGCGCCCAGCACCACGAAGAGCACCAGCAGGACGAACGGCGCACCGGTCAGGGCGTACACGGCGGCGCCGCGCCAGAGCCGGACGAGGACCGGCCACAGGCTGGCGTAGTCCAGTTCCTTGTCGCCCTCCACATCGGTGATGTCCTTGATCCCCGACAGACCCAGGCTGAACGCTGCGAGCACGGCCGCGGCCGGGAGGACCGGTGACAGCAGGGTGTCCGTGCCGCCGTGGATCGCCCACCCCGTGAGCAGGGGGGTGACCAGCGGTGCGGTGAGGGCGATCGGCGCCAGCACCCGGTGCCGCTTGAACGCGGGACCGATCGAGTAGCCGACCGCGACACCGATGTCCACCAGCAGGACGGCCGGGAGCGCATAGCCGGGGTGGGCCCACACCAGCCCGGCCCCGGCCAGGGCGAAGACCACCCAGGAGGCGACGGCCACCGCGGTCAGCCGCGACCAGCCGAACTCCTCGCACAGACCGGTCCGTTCGGGACGGTTGATGGCGTCCGCCGCACGGTCCGCCAGCCGGTTCACCGCCTCGGTGCCCACGCAGTACGCGGCCCACAGGGGGACGCCGAGCAGGGCCCACCCGAGGTCGAGCCGGTCGTTGGCGGCCAGACCGGCCGCGTAGCCGATCCAGTAGTAGGCGGTGAAGCGGATGCTGCAACTGCGTAACAGGAGCAGGACGGCCCGGCCGGCGGACGGCCGCGCCGCCTCCGGCCCGGCCGCCGCCGAGAGGCCCACCTCACCCCACCCGCTTCTGGACCCGGACCGGGAGCCGCGCCGGGCCGCGCAGCCCCATACCCGGCTTGTAGGCGATCTCCTCACCGACCAGCGACACGGAGGAGATCCGCCCCGTGAGGCCGAGCAGCGCCTCCCTGGCCATCATGGTGGCGAGGGGTGCGCCCAGGCAGTAGTGGATGCCGCGGCCGAAGGACAGATGGGCGGGCCCCTTGCGGTCGATGTCCAGGACCTCGGGGTCGGTGAAGGCCCGCTCGTCCCGGTTCCCCGAGGCCACCAGCAGGATCACCGCGTCGCCGGGCTGAATGGTCTGGCCGTGCAGTTCGATCGGCTCCAGGGCGATCCGCCCGACCTGGTGGGCTGGCGGCTCCAGACGCATGATCTCGTCCAGCATGGCGTCCATCACATCCGGCTCCGCGGCGAGCCGGGCGAACGCACCGGGCTGCCGCGCGAACACGATGGCCGCGTTCCCCAGCAGGTTGGAGAAGGTCTCCTGCGCGGCGACGACCAGCAGCACACAGGTGGCGGCGATCTCCTGCGGGGTGAGCGCGCTGCCCTCCTCACGGGCACGGACCAAATGGGAGATGAGGTCGTCCCCCGCACCGCCGGAACGCCGGCCGGCCAGTTCCAGGAAGTATCCAGTGCATTCCGCGACGGCCTTACGGCGGGCCGCGGCGGCCTCCGCCGACAATTCGACGTCCAGATCCAGCAGCCCGGCGATCTCCGACGACCACGCGGTGAAACGGTCCTGGTCCTCGACCGGAATACCCAGCATTCGGCCCAGGACCCGGATCGGCATGGGCGTGGCCAGACGCTCCATCAGGTCGAATTCCTCGGGCAGTTCACCCAGCAATTCATCCACCGTCTCCGCGACGGAGGGGCGCAGACCGCTGATCACGCCCGGGGTGAACGCCTGCGCGACCAGTCCCCGGAGCCGGGTGTGCTCCGGTGGGTCGGTCAGCATGAAGAGCTTGGCGTCCCAGTCGTCCAGCCCCAGCCCCAGGAAGGGCGGCGGCTCGTCCCCCGCCTCCCCCATGACCTGCTCGAAGAATTTCGAATTGGCGAAGTCCTTGCCCATCCGCCGGTCCCGGAGCAGCGATTCGCAGTCCTCGTAACGGCTGACGAGATAGGCTCCCAACGGCCCGCGCAGCAATGGGAATTCATCACGCAGCCTGCGGTACGCGGGATAGGGATCGGCCTGGAATCCGGGATCGTTCGGATTGAACGGAACCGCATCCACTGCGTTGTCGGGCATCGGCGCACACTCCATTCAGGTCGCTCCGCCGACGGCTTTTCTCCGGCACTCCCCGGTGTCGCAGAAGGCTCGTCCGGCATACACAAGGCGCCAGACAAACAGCCGGGAAACCAGGCGTCAACGGTGAGCAAGCGCGGCAAGTACACAGTCGAACACCGCAGTTGACACCACGACGACCGGCTCCCCCGGACCCTCCGCCCGTTCATGCCACGGGCGACGCCGGCTCGCCCTCGATACGGGAGGCGAAGCGCTGCCACTGCTGGGCGCACTCCAGGGCCAGCGCCGAGACGCTCTGCGCGCGGTGCGGCGGCACCGACTGCGCCACCCGGTCCCACACCTGCGAATCCAGCAGTTGCGCCTCCACCATCCTCAGCAACTGCCGCCCGTTCTCGGTCAACCGCAGCGAAGGGTCACGGCACAGACTTCGGAAGATGTCGGCGGCGTCCATGGCCTCCCCGACGGCCTGGTCGACGGACTGCTCCCCGGCCTCACCCAGCGGACGTTCCGACATCCCGGCCGGATCAGCGGCCGCCCCGGCCCCGCCGCCCCGCTGGCGCGACGGCACCACATCCTCACCGCGGCTCAACCGGTCGCGGACATCCCGGACGGTGCCGGGCGATATCCCCGCCTGCTTGGCGATTTCCCGCAGCGAGGCCTCGGGGAATTCAAGGATCAGTTTCCCGGCGGCCCGGCGCCTTTCCGCACTGTTCAGCGGACGCGCCCTGCCGTCCCGGCCGATACGGGTGGTGACCTCGCTGATCCCACCCGCTTTCTGACGCTGCGCCCCCACGGTCTTGGGCGACAGTCCGGTGACCGAGGCGATGGCCCGGTCGGACCACTCGGGATGTGAACCTAATATGCGCACCGCCGCGGCCGTACGCTCCGAAAGGGAAAGCGGCAGCCCATGCCGGATATTGGACGCAACGGCGAAAACAAAGGCATCCTGCTCGCATCCGTCGAAAAAGCAGACATCGATGTCCTCGTCTCCCCGCAGGGCGGCGGCCCGCACCCGGTGCGTACCGTCCACGACGCGCATGGTGGAACGGTGCACAATGATCGGCATCAGCGACATGCCGGAATTTGCAAGCAAACGCACATGATGAGCATCTTCCGGTTCGCGGCGCGGGGAATCAGCAGGCCGCAGCGAGGCCAGCGGCACCCGCCACACCTCGGACAATCTCGCCATCCCGCCCAGAGTCGACCAATTCGTCCCCTGCTCACCGGCCCATTCGCCCCCGTCGCCGAGACCGACCTCGCAGCACTCTCCCGCCGCAGCCATTCAGTGCGTCCCCCTACAGACCAGATGGGATCTCGATGGTACGAACCCAGCAGCCTCAAGAATTTACTTTCCAAAATTTTAAGTCTGTGCAACTGCGGAAATCCGCCATTTGCACAGCCCCGCACCGACCATCGGCCCCATCGGCACACCACACCCCAACCCGGGCAAAAGACACGGGACTTGAAGCCCCCACACCGCCAACTCGGCGCCGCCCGCGCACGATTGACTCGCCCCGCCTCCACTGTCTGCCCACCGGATCGCGATCTGAACGCGTGAGCGGGCGCCACCACTCTGGAGTGATGACGCCCGCTCTCGCGTTTCCGCAGCTGGGAACGGCCTCTGGGAGATCCGCAGGGTGGGGCGGCTGGGACTCGAACCCAGGACCGACGGATTATGAGTCTCCGGGTGCGTCAATACGCCCAGTTTCGGAGTGTGCCGCCCCGTGACGGCACATCCCGAACGCTGCTGGTCAGGGCGATTTATCGGAGCGGTTAACCCCTGTCTCATGCCGCCTCGTTCCGTTCCGTATCGGCTTGTTCCAGTGCGTTCGGGCCAGCAGCGGGCCAGCAAGAAGGCCCCCGTCACCTGCGATAACGGGAGCCCTGTTGTCCGCCCCCAGGATACGCGCTACACGTCCTCCAAGGCAGCATCATCGCGCGGCCTCCGCGCCCGAGGCACCAGGGCCGCCGCCTTCTCCGCGATCTCCAGGTCGACCTCCTTCAACAGGGAGGTGTAGGTGTCCGACGCCAGCTTGATCGTGGAGTGCCGCAACGTCTCCTTGATCGCATGAAGGTCCCCACCGCCGGCATGGATGAGCGTGGCCGCGCAGTGCCGCAAGTCCCGGAGGTTGATCGGCGGCAGGTCCGCGCGAACGCAGATCCGGCGGAACTCGTCACTCACCTTCTCCGGGTGCAGCCACGCGCCGTCGGTGTCCGTGAACACCTTGCCGGTGTCCACCCAGTCCGCGACGTCCTTCCCCTTGGCCCGCTCGGCCGCGGCGTACCGGTTCCACTCGGCACGCTCCGCGGCCTGGCGCTCGCGGTGGGCGCGCAGGACGGCCACATTGACCGTGTCGAGGCCGATCGTCGCCGCGGACCCATCCGTCTTCGGGTCGTCCTCGAACGGCGTCCAGCCGTCCACCACGATCTCCTTGGCGATGGTGATGGCCTGACCATCGAGGTCCACGTTCACCCAGTCCTGGCCCACGCCCTCACCCCGGCGCAGCCCACGGAACGCGATCAGGTGGAAGAACGCATACAGCCGGGAGGCCTCCGCCTCGTCGAGGAAGGCGCCGATCTGCGGCGGCGTCCACACCATGACGGCGGACGGCTTCTGCCCGGTCTTCCGCCAGTGCGCTACGTGCTGGTCGGTCCACAGCACGGCCTTCGGCCGCTTACCCGAGGCGAGTTCCACATGCGCGGCCGGGTTGAAGGTGATGAGCTGCCGCCGGATCGCCCCGTTGAGGGCGGTACGCAGCGTCGCCCGTATCCGCTGCTTCGTGGCCGGCCCCGTGATGAGCCGGTACGGCGGCATCGCGGCCAGTTTCTCCCTCTCGACCGCAAGCCGGGCCGACTCGGCCGCGGGCGGCCGGGATGCCTTGCCCCACTTCGCCCGCGCCTCCTGCTCACGGCGGGCCTCGTTCTCCGCGGCGACGACCTCGTTGGCGGCGTCGATGCCGTCGAAGAACTCCTGCACATGGCCGACGTTGAAGCGGTCCAGGCGGTAGTGCCCGACGCCGGGCTTGAGGTGCACGCGGATGTGCGAGCGGTAGCCGTTCGAGGTAGTCGTCTTCGTCTTCTTCGACGCAACCCACATATCCAGCCACTCGCCGACCGTCATCGCCCCGTCGAGGGGCACGCCCACGCCGATCCGACGGGACACCTCGGCCGCGTCGGGTATCTCGAGGCGGTCTCGCATCACGTTCTGCAGAAGGTCGCCGACACGACGGGCGGCATCCTCGTCGTCTCCGGGCAGGGCGAGGATCGCCTGTAGTTTCGCGAGATCGGCCTGCGCGTCCGTCACGCTGGCATAGCCGGTGCGGCGAAACGGTCGGCGCTTCCCCTCGGCATCGAGCGGCAGCTCCTGCCGGAGCTGGACGGCACCGTGATTCTTCTTCGACAACTGCGGGCACGCCTTGCCGAGCAGCTTGCCCTCCGGACCGCGGCACTCACACCGTGTTTTTACCGGGCTGTTTGAGGGCCGCTTCTTCGTCGGGTTTCGGAGCCGGGTTGGTCCGTTCGTGGTGGGGATGGACCGGTGCAGGGTGGTGG
>NZ_JBHVRR010000061.1:0-29507 GCF_042885635.1 Streptomyces sp. NPDC058045
AAGTACGTCCAGTACGAGGGCGTCCGGCCGGCACACCGAGAGCACGCACCAGACCCCGCTCCTTGTTCCACGGAGATCCAAACGACACGGCCTAGCCGACCACGCGCCCGGCCAGCACCACCCGGCTCGGATCGGCCAGCACCCGTACATCGGCCCTCGGGTCCGACTCGTAGACGACGAGATCGGCGGGGGCGCCCTCCGCCAGGCCCGGCCGGCCGAGCCAGGAGCGGGCGCCCCAGGTGGCCGCGGAGAGCGCCTGCACCGCGGGGATACCGGCGGTGACCAGTTCGGCGACCTCCGCGGCCACCAGGCCGTGGGCGAGACCGCCGCCCGCGTCGGTGCCCGCGTACACCGCGATACCGGCGTCATGGGCGGCGCGCACCGTGTCGTAGCGGCGCTCGTGGAGCCGGCGCATATGGGCCGACCACTGCGGGAACCGGCGCTCGCCGCCCGCCGCCAGCTCGGGGAAGGTGGCGATGTTGACCAGGGTGGGCACGATCGCCACACCGCGTTCGGCGAAGAGCGGGATGGTGTCCTCGGTGAGCCCGGTGGCGTGCTCGACGCAGTCGATGCCCGCCTCCACCAGATCGCGGAGCGAGTCCTCGGCGAAGCAGTGCGCGGTGACCCGGGCGCCGTGCCGGTGCGCCTCGGCGATGGCCGCCTCCAGGGCGTCCCTGGGCCAGCAGGCGGTGAGGTCGCCCGCGTCCCGGTCGATCCAGTCCCCGACCAGCTTCACCCAGCCGTCGCTGAGCCGCGCCTCCTGCCCGACGTAGGCGACGAGTTCCTCCGGCTCGATCTCGTAGGCGTAGTTGCGGATGTAGCGGCGGGTGCGGGCGATGTGCCGGCCGGCCCTGATGATCCTGGGCAGGTCGTCCCGGTCGTCGATCCAGCGGGTGTCGGAGGGGGAACCGGCGTCCCGCAGCAGCAGGGCGCCCACCTCCCGTTCGGTGAGCGCCTGCTTCTCCGCGGTCTCGGCGGGCACCGCACCGTGCGAGTCCAGCCCGACATGGCAGTGCGCGTCGACCAGCCCGGGCAGCGCCCAGCCGGTGACGGTGCGGATGTCGCGGGCGGTCCGGGGCCGGTCGTAGCTGATCCGGCCGTCCACCACCCAGAGTTCGTCCCGTACCTCGTCGGGGCCCACCAGGACCCGCCCCGTCACATGCAGTACCGGGTCCCCGCCCGCCGCTGAAGCGCTCATACCGGCAGCTTAGGAGGCGCGGCGGGGCTGCCGTCGAGGGGGACTACGCTCGGGCCCGTCCCCGGCGCCCCCAGGCCGCACCCACCAGCGAAGTGAGCAGCACCGTGACGCATCCCCTTCTGGATCTGGCCCCGTTGAGCCCGGCGCAGTTCGCCGCGGTCGAAGATCAGGTGGCGAAGCTGCTGGGCACCGCGCAGGACGTGGTGGTCATGCAGGGCGAGGCGCTGCTGCCGCTGGAGGCCTGCATCCGCGGCGCCGCCGGGCCCGGCACCACCGCCCTGAACGTGATCACCGGCCCCTACGGCCGGACCTTCGGCGACTGGCTGCGGGACTGCGGCGCCACCGTGCACGATCTGCCGGTCCCGTTCCACACCGCGGTGACCGCCGACCAGGTCGCCGAGGCACTCCAGGCGCACCCGGAGACCGACTTCGTCTCGCTGGTGCACGCGGAGGCCGCCACCGGCAACACCAACCCGGTGGCGGAGATCGGCGAGGTGGTCCGGGCGCACGGCGCGCTGTTCATGGTGGACGCGGTGGCCTCGGTGGCCGCGGAGCCGCTGCTGCCGGACGACTGGGGCGTCGACCTGTGTGTCATCGGCGCGCAGAAGGCGATGGGCGGACCGGCGGGCGTCTCCGCGGTGTCGGTCAGCGAGCGCGCCTGGCGGCGGATGGCGGCCAATCCCCGCGCCCCGCGCCACTCGTACCTGTCGCTGCTGGACTGGAAGGACCGCTGGACCGACGCCGGGCGCACCGTACTGCCGCACGCCCCGGCCCAGTTGGAGATGCTGGCGCTGGGGGCCTGCCTGGCGCGGATCGAGGCCGACGGCGCGGACGCGGTACGGGCCCGGCACGCCACCGCGGCGGCCGCCACCCGGGCCGGGGCGGAAGCGCTCGGCGGGGGCCTCGCCCCGTATGTGGTCCGGGCCGTGGACGCGGCGCCGGTGGCCACCACCCTGCGGGCGCCCGCCGGGGTGCACGCCTCGGCGCTGGTCGCCCGGGCGCGGGCGGCGGATCCGGGACTGCCGCTGGTGGCGGGCGGCGGCGCCCTCGCCACGGAGATGATCCGGGTCAACCACTACGGCGCCGACGCCACTCCGGGCACCGTCCACGCCTGCCTGGCCGCGCTGGGCGCCGCACTCGCCGAGGAGGGGCGAACGGTGGACCTGGCCGCGGCCCGCGCCGCGGCCACCGCCGTCTGGCAGGGCTGAGCCGACGGCCCGCATACGCCTGCGGCCGCGACCCCGCTCCGGGGCCGCGGCCGCGGTGCGTCGGCGCCGGGCACGCGGTGCCACCTGGGAAACGGGCCGGAACGGGCGTCCGATCGGGCACACGCGCCGCGCATATTCTTGAGGGCAGGCGTATACGGAATTCCGCACGGACTTCCGCCGCGAGAATTCTGAATTCATCCGGATGTAACTCCCCGTATTCTCCTGCCCGGATTCCCGGAGGCTAAACCCCCCTTTCTGGGCATGGTTTCGAGGAAGAATTCCCGCCAACCGCAAGCCGATCACCCACATGTGACGCACTCAACATACGCGCCCGCCATGCCCCAAATATCCCAGACAAAACGTCACTTACCCACGGGTAAAAACTGTCCGGATCGCGCCCGCGCGATACCACACAATCCGCCGGGACGTAACCCGCCCTGGCGATGCAATCTCAGGAATTGCTCGGTAAATTCGATATACATGACCGCTGCACAAGCAGACCTGCGACCGCAATTCCTGGAAATGCCCGAAGGCCTGCGGCTCGACCATCCGCAGGTGACCGACGGATCCGCCCTGTGGCGGATCGCCCGGGACTCCAAGACCCTCGACCTCAACTCGTCCTACAGCTACCTGCTGTGGTGCCGTGACTTCGCCGGCACCAGCGTGGTGGCACGCGACCAGGGCGGCGACCCGGTGGCCTTCATCACCGGCTACCTCCGGCCCGACCGCCCCCGCACCCTCGTGGTGTGGCAGGTGGCGGTGGACGAGAGCCATCGCGGAAAAGGCCTGGCCGCAGCCCTCCTCGACGGGCTGGCCGCCCGCGTCTCTGACCATCGCGGCCTGATCGGCATGGAGACCACGGTCTCCCCCGGCAACACCCCCTCGGAACGGCTCTTCGCCTCGTTCGCCCAGCGGCACGGCGTGCCGCTGGAGCGCGAGGTCCTCTTCGACGCCGAGATGTTCCCCGAGGGCGGGCACGACCCCGAGGTCCTGCACCGCATCGGTCCCCTGGACTTCTGAACCCGGCGATCCCGGGTTCACCCCCGAACGCCTCCTGACCACCCCTTCACCCCGGAATCCACCAGGAGCACGCTGTGACCATCACCCAGCCCGACCTGAGCGTCTTCGAGACCCTGGAGTCGGAGGTGCGCAGCTACTGCCGCGGCTGGCCCGCCATCTTCGACCGCGCGCAGGGCAGCCGCATGTACGACGAGGACGGCCACTCCTACCTCGACTTCTTCGCCGGGGCCGGTTCGCTCAACTACGGCCACAACAACGCCGTACTGAAACGGGCCCTCATCGACTACCTGGAGCGGGACGGCGTCGTCCACGGCCTCGACATGTCGACCAGCGCCAAACGCGCCTTCCTGGAGTCCTTCCAGAACATCGTGCTGCGCCCGCGGGACCTGCCGTACAAGGTCATGTTCCCGGGCCCGACCGGCACCAACGCCGTGGAGTCGGCGCTGAAGCTGGCGCGGAAGGTGAAGGGCCGCGAGTCCATCGTCTCGTTCACCAACGCCTTCCACGGCATGTCGCTGGGCTCCCTCGCGGTGACCGGCAACGCCTTCAAGCGGGCCGGCGCCGGCATCCCGCTGGTGCACGGCACACCCATGCCGTTCGACCACTACCTGGACGGCAAGGTCGAGGACTTCCTCTGGTTCGAGCGGCTGCTGGAGGACCAGGGCTCCGGCCTGAACACCCCGGCCGCCGTCATCGTGGAGACCGTGCAGGGCGAGGGCGGCATCAACGTGGCCCGGCCCGAGTGGCTCCGCGCCCTGGCCGACCTCTGCAAGCGCCGTGACATGCTGCTCATCGTGGACGACATCCAGATGGGCTGCGGCCGCACCGGTGCCTTCTTCTCCTTCGAGGAGGCCGGCATCACCCCCGACATCGTCACCGTCTCCAAGTCGATCAGCGGCTACGGGATGCCCATGTCGCTCTGCCTGTTCAAGCCGGAGCTGGACATCTGGGAGCCCGGCGAGCACAACGGCACCTTCCGCGGCAACAACCCGGCCTTCGTCACCGCCGCCGCCGCGCTGGAGACGTACTGGACCGACGGCCCGGCCATGGAGAAGCAGACGCTCTCCCGCGGCCAGCAGGTGCAGGAGGCGCTCGGCGCGCTCCGCGACGAGCACCCCGGCGCCATCGTGGAGTTCCGGGGCCGCGGTCTGGTCTGGGGCGTGGAGTTCACCGACAAGACGCGCGCGGGCCGGGTCGCCCAGCGCGCGTTCGAACTGGGCCTGCTCATCGAGACCTCGGGCCCGGAGAGCGAGGTCGTGAAGCTGCTCCCGGCGCTCACGATCACCCCCGAAGAGCTGGACGAGGGTCTGCGGACCCTCGCCCGGGCCGTACGCGAAACGGCCTGAACGGTCCGTACGGTGAGGGGGCTCGCGGCCGGACCGGCCGTGGCCCCCTCCCGTGCGTACGGCACCGACGAGTAGAGACACCGCATCCCGCGGACCGGCACCCCTGGCGTCCGGCACCGTGATGCGGTACGAAGCACAGAGATGAGGCGTCGACCAACGTGATCGTCCGATCGTTCAAGGACATCGAGGGAACCGACCGGCACGTCAAGTCCGAGTCGGGGACCTGGGAGAGCAAGCGCATCGTGCTCGCCAAGGAGAAGGTCGGCTTCTCCCTGCACGAAACCGTCCTGTACGCGGGTACCGAGACCAGGATGTGGTACGCGAACCACATCGAGGCCGTGCTCTGCGTGGAGGGCGAGGCCGAACTGACCAATGAGGAGACCGGCGAGAAGCACTGGATCGCTCCCGGCACCATGTACCTGCTCGACGGGCACGAGCACCACACGCTCCGCCCGAAGACCGACTTCCGGTGCGTGTGTGTCTTCAATCCCCCGGTGACCGGACGGGAGGACCATGACGAGAACGGTGTGTACCCGCTGCTGACCGAGGAGGGCTGAACAATGACCGTCACCCCCGAGAAGATCACCGACCTGTACCCGAGCCGTGGCGCCGCCGAGGTGTCCGTCCCGCGCCAGGATCCGGTCGTCTGGAGCGAGCCGGGCGAGCCGGGGCCGATCGAACCGGCCGACCTGCTCTCGTTCGAGCGTGACGGTTTCCTGCCCATCGAGTCGCTGCTCACCGACGACGAGGTCGCGGTCTACAAGCGTGAACTCGACCGGCTGGTGACCGATCCGGCGATCCGTGCCGACGAGCGCTCCATCGTGGAGCCCATGTCGCAGGAGATCCGGTCGGTGTTCGAAGTGCACCGGATCAGCGAGGTCTTCGCCGGTCTGGTCCGCGACGAGCGGGTCGTCGGCCGCGCCCGGCAGATCCTCGGCTCGGACGTCTATGTGCACCAGTCCAGGATCAACGTCAAGCCCGGCTTCGGAGCGTCCGGTTTCTACTGGCACTCGGACTTCGAGACCTGGCACGCCGAGGACGGTCTGCCGAACATGCGGACCGTGTCGGTGTCGATCGCTCTCACCGAGAACCACGACACCAACGGCGGCCTGATGATCATGCCCGGGTCGCACAAGACGTTCCTCGGCTGCGCCGGGGAGACGCCCAGGGACAACTACAAGAAGTCCCTGCAGATGCAGGACGCGGGCACGCCCTCCGACGAGGCGCTGACCGCTTTCGCGGCGGAGCACGGCATCCGGCTCTTCACCGGCCGCGCCGGCTCGGCAACCTGGTTCGACTGCAACGCCATGCACGGCTCCGGCGACAACATCACGCCGTTCCCGCGCAGCAATGTGTTCATCGTCTTCAACAGTGTGCACAACGAGGCGGTGGAACCTTTCTCCGCGCCGGTCCGGCGCCCGGAGTTCATCGGGGCGCGGGACTTCACCCCGGTGAAGTGACCGCCGGCCGCACACCGCAGCGGTAGCCACCCGAGCGCGAAGGGTCTGGCCGGCATCCCCGAGGATGCGGGCCAGGCCCTTCGAACCGTTCCGGACCCTCCGGCCGGACGGCCCTACCCGTCCAGCGCGTCCAGCAGCCGGTCCACGTCGGCCGCCGAGTTGTACAGATGGAACGCGGCCCGCAGGCTGCCCGCGCGGTCCGACACCTCGATCCCGGCGCGGCTCAACTCCCGCTGCCGGGCGCCGAGTCGGGGCACCGACACGATGGGCGAGCCGGGCGCCGCCACCGGCCGCAGCCCCAGCCGGTCCAGCCCGGCGCGGAAGCGGTCCGCGAGCGCCAGATCGTGCGCCCGCACCGCGTCCACCCCCACCTCCTCCAGCATCCCCAGCGAGGCCCGCGCCCCCGCGTACGAGAAGAGGCTCGGGCTCTCGTCGAACCGGCGGGCGCTGCGGGCGAGTTCGGCCACCGGCCCGTAGCAGCTGTCCCAGGGGTGCTCGCCTGCCACCCAGCCCGCGAAGACCGGGGTGAGCCCGCCGAGGTCGGCCGGCACGGTCAGGAAGGACACCCCGCGGGGGCACAGCAGCCACTTGAAGGCGACCGAGGCGGTGAAGTCGTCGTCCCCTGCCGCCACCGGGAACCAGCCGCCGGCCTGCGAGGTGTCCACGAAGGTGCGGGCGCCGTGGGCGCGGGCCGCGGCGCGGATCGCCGCCAGATCCGCGATCCGGCCGTCCGCGGACTGCGCCGCGCTCACCGCGACCAGCGCGGTACCGGGGCGCACCGCGTCCGCCAGCGCCTCCAGCGGCGCGGCCCGCACCTTGAGGTCGGGGCGGACATGGAACGGGTTGACCACCGAGCTGAAGTCGCCCTCGGCGGTGAGGACTTCGGCGCCGGCCGGCAGCGACTGGGCGATCAGCCCCGTGTAGACGGCGACCGAGCCACCCGCCGCCACCCGGTCCGCGGACACCCCGGTCAGCCGGGCGTAGGCGGCGCGGGCCGCTTCGACGTCGGCGAACATATCGGCGGGCCGCCCGGCGGCCACCGACTCGACGGCGGTGTGCATCGCGTCGACGGCCCGCCGCGGCAGCAGCCCGGTACTGGCGGTGTTCAGATAGGTGGTACGGGGCGCGAACTCGGCCGCCACGGTGCGGGCGAGCACCTCGGGGGCGGCGGGGCGGGCGGTGGCGTCGGTCGGGTCCTGGCGGTGTTCGAAGCTCTCCATGCCCCCACTCTCCTTGGGGCCACCGTCCACGTCCACGGCGTTGTCCCGCCCACTCCCCCGAAGCCTGCCTTATAGCCCCGCCGTGACCTGCGGTGTCGCCGTGCGGTCAGCTCGCCCCCGCGCCGGGCACCGCACAGCCGTCGGGCCCGCACACCTCGCCGCCGTCGCCCACCACGTCGAGCGGGGCGCGGTCGCACCAGGCCTGGGTGAGGGCGCGGGCGAAGACCTCGGTGGGCTGCGCCCCGGACACCCCGTACGCCCGGTCCAGGACGAAGAACGGCACGCCGGTGGCGCCCAGTTGGGCCGCCTCCTGCTCGTCGGCCCGTACCCGGTCCGCGTACCGCTCGGGGTCGGCGAGCACCGCACGGGCCTCCGCCGGGTCGAGTCCGGCCGCGGCGGCCAGCTCCACCAGCCGGTCGTCGTCGCCGAAGACGGACCGCTCCTCGGCGAAGTTCGCCCGGTAGAACGCCTCGATCAGCGCGTCCTGCCGGCCCCGCTCCCGGGCCAGGTGCAGCAGCCGGTGCAGGTCGAAGGTGCTGCCGTGGTCCCGTCCCTCGGTGCGGTACTCCAGGCCCTCCGCGGCCGCGTTCTCCCCGAGCCGCCGCTCGCCGTCCCGGGCCTGCTCCTCGCTCATGCCGTACTTCTTCATCAGCATGGCGATGACCTCGGTGGTGTCGCCCTTGGCCCGCCCCGGGTCCAGCTCGAAGGACCGGTGCACGACCTCGACCTGCTCCCGGTGCGGGAACGCGGCCAGCGCCTTGTCGAACCGCGCCTTCCCCACGTAGCACCAGGGGCAGGCGATATCGGTCCAGATCTCCACCCGCACGACGACTCCTCCCACACACCACGGAGCCGATCTCCGCACGCCCTCACCGGAACAGCACACTCCGCCCCGGCATTCCCGGACCGCCGGGCAGGCGGAGTGCGGCGCGTGACGCGCACGGATCAGTCCCGGCGGGCGCGGATCTCGGCGGCCAGCTCCTCGATCGAGATCGAACCGTCCGAACCCTCCGCCTCGGCCTCGTCGGCCAGCCTGTTGAGCCACACCGATTCCGCGGCCTCCGCGATCCGGGCCTGACGCCCGTACTCGTCCATATCGATCACCAGGGCCGCCCCCCTCAGTGCTCCCAGTGCTCCAGTCGTCCGTCGATGCGGCGGGGCAGGCCCAAGGGGTTGGTGTCGTGGAGTTCCGGGGGGAGGAGGGGTTCGGGGGTGGACTGGTAGGCGACGGGGCGGAGCCAGCGGTCGATGGCGGTGCCGCCGACGGAGGTGGCGGTGGAGGTGGTCGCCGGGTAGGGGCCGCCGTGGTGCTGGGCGGGGGCGACGGCCAGTTCGGTGGGCCAGCCGTCGACCAGTACGCGGCCCGCCAGCGGCGTCAGTTGGGCCAGGATCTCCGCGCCGCGGCCCTCGCCGGCGGCCTCCGCGGTGGACAGGTGGACGGTGGCGGTGAGGTTGCCGGGCAGCCGGGAGAGTACGGCCGTCGCCTCGGCGGTGTCGGTGTAGCGGGCGACGACGGTGACCGGTCCGAAGCACTCCGACAGCAGCAGATCGTGGTCGCCGTCCGGGGTGGCGAGGTGGGCGGCGGGCACGGTGAGGAATCCGGCGGCCACGGTGTGCTCGCCGCCCGCGCCGGGGGTCACCGGGCTTTCCACGTCGGGGAGTTGGGCGCGTTCGGTGACTCCGGTGAGGAAGGTGTCCCGGGTCCGGTGGTCGAGCAGTACGCCCGCCTCGGTGTCGCTGACGGCCTCGGTGAGGGAGGTCAGCAGGCGGTCACCGGCGGCGCCCTCGGGTACCAGGACCAGGCCCGGCTTGACGCAGAACTGGCCGACGCCGAGCGTCATCGAGCCGCCGAGTCCGGTACCGATCCGCTCGGCGCGCTCCTCGGCGGCGGCCTCGGTGACCAGTACCGGGTTGAGGGAGCCCAGCTCGCCGTGGAACGGGATGGGGACGGGGCGGGCGGCGGCCGCGTCGAAGAGGAGGCGCCCGCCGCGTACCGAGCCGGTGAAGCCGGCGCCGGCGATCAGCGGGTGCCGTACCAGGGCCACGCCCGCGTCGAGGCCGTGCACCAGGCCGAGTACCGCCTCGGGGATGCCGTGGGCCGCGGCGGCGTGCCGGAGCAGGGCGGCGACCAGTTCGGAGGTGGCGGGGTGGCCGGGGTGGGCCTTGACGACGACGGGGCAGCCCGCGGCGAGCGCGCTGGCGGTGTCGCCGCCGGGCACGGAGAAGGTGAAGGGGAAGTTGGAGGCCGAGTAGACGGCGATGACGCCGAGCGGCACCCGGTAGCGGCGCAGGTCCGGCACGGGCGGGGTGGCGGTGCTGTCCGGGTGGTCGATGACCACGTCGAGGAAGGCGCCCTCGTCCACGGTGTCCGCGAAGGCGCGCAACTGGTAGCAGGTGTGGGCGAGTTCGGCGGCGAGCCGGGTGGGGCCGAGGGCGGTCTCGGCGTCGGCGGCCTCCACCAGGTGCTCGCGGGCGGACTCCAGCCGGTCGGCGGCGGTGCGCAGGAAGGCGGCGCGCACGGTGCGGTCGGTGAGGGAGCCGCGGGCGTCGTGGGCGGCGCGGACGGCCGCGTCGATCTCCTCGGCGGTGGCTTCCTCCGCGACCTGCTCGCGCTCCTTCCCGGTTCGGGGGTCGACACTCCAGACTGGTGCTGCTGCCACCGCGGATTCCTCCAGATGTATGCCACTCACCAGGGCTGTTCGATATGCTGAACGCTGTCTCTGATGATGAACCTGGTGCGGAGAATATTTCCAGGCCGACGAAGGGGTCAAGCGCGATGCCGGCAGGCGAAGCGGGCGGCGGGCAGGTCAAGTCCGCTGTACGGACCGTGGAGTTGCTCGAACACTTCGCGGGACGCCCCGGAATGCACTCCCTGGCCGCCGTGCAGGAGGCCGTGGGCTACCCCAAGTCCAGTCTGTACATGCTCCTTCGCACCCTGGTCGACCTCGGCTGGGTGGAGACCGACGCTACCGGCACCCGGTACGGCATCGGCGTCCGGGCCCTGCTCGTCGGCACCGCGTACATCGACGGGGACGAGGTGGTGGCGGCCGCCCGGCCCGCCCTGGACCGGCTGTCCGACGACACCGCGGAGACGATCCACCTGGCCCGCCTGGACGGCACCAGTGTGGTGTATCTGGCGACCCGCCAGTCCCAGCACTATCTGCGGCCCTTCGCCCGGGTCGGCCGCCGGCTCCCGGCGCACTCCACCTCGCTCGGCAAGGCACTGCTGGCGACACACACCGACGAGCAGGTACGGGCACTGCTCCCGGCGACCCTGCCCGCGCTGACCGAGCACACCAGGACCGACCGCGAGCAGCTCATCGAGGAGTTGCACCAGGTGCGCGAGCAGGGCTTCGCGGTGGACCGGGAGGAGAACACGGTGGGGCTGCGCTGCTTCGGCGTGGCCGTGCCGTACCGGACTCCGGCGCGGGACGCGATCAGTTGCTCGGTGCCGGTGGCGCGGCTGACCCCGGCGCACGAGCAGTCGGTGAAGGACGCCCTCTTCGACGCCCGGGACCGCCTCACCCTCGCCACCCGCCGCCTCTGAGCCGCTCCCCCCACGGGCGAAAACGGGGTGATTTCGGCAATCCGGGCAGGTGAAGCGGCAGTTGCAACACCGCGTTCACACTGGTTCCCACATGGTGGGCGGCCGCTTGTCCCGGTCTCGGGAACCGTGCCAGGCTGCCCGGCATCGCACCACCGATCCCGTACCGGAGAAGGGAGCCGCGCCATGTCCCGTCACACCGACCGTGTCGCGCTCGCCGTCCTTCCGGTCCGGGCCGCGTTCACGCTGCGCCGTCATATCGACCTGGCCCGTGTGACCAGCGCCTCCTGTCTCCGCGCCCGCCGCGTCTGAGACACCACCGCGCGCTCTCCCCGTACGACCTCGCACACGCCCGCAGGCCCTGACGCCTAGCCGCGTGCCCCTGCCCGCTGACTCCCGGGACCCGCCATGCCCACGCACGTCTTCACCCGCACCGCTCCCGACACCCTCTGGTTCACCCGCTGCCCCGTGCCGACCGCCACCGGCGTCGCCGCCGAACTGCACTGGCTGGCCCAGGAGTTCGCCGCCGACGGCATCGCCGTACGGTCCCTCCAGGACCCCGCGCCCGACGTGGACCGGCAGACGCACTACACGCACGCCCTGCCCGGTCTGATCCGCGAGGGCGGCAACGTGCCCGCGCTCTGGGCCCGTTCACTCGGCGAGCAGACCCGGCTCATCGGTCTGACGTGGATCGAGGAGCGGCAGACGGTCCTCGTCGCGCCCGGGAGCCGGGTGCGCGGGGCCGGGGCGCTGCGCGGGCTGCGTCTCGCCGTGCCCCGGCACACCCTCGCCATCGACTTCTGGCGGGCCATGGCCCTGCGGGGCCTGGAAGGCGCTCTCGCCTCGGCGGGTCTCACCCTCGACGACGTCCGCCTCGTCGAGATACCCGCCGCCGGACACCACGGGCAGTGGGCCGCGGAGCTGGCCGCACTCCGGCGCGGTGACGTCGACGCCGTGTACGTCAAGGGCGCTGTCGCGGTGGAGGCGGCTCGCCGTGCCGGGGCCCGAGTCGCCGTGGAACTCGATGAGTTGCCGGACCGTACACACCGGATCAACAACGGGACCCCGCGCCCCGTCACCGTCCACCAGCGCCTCCTGGACGAGCGTCCGGACCTGGTCGACCGGTTCCTCGCGGTGCTGCTGCGCGCCGCCGACTGGGCCGCGGACCACCCCGACGGCCTCGCCCGCATCCTCGGCGCCGAGACCGGGGCCGGTGCCGAGGGCGTCGCCGGTGCCTACCGCCCCGGCACCCACCGCGCCCTCCGCCCCGACCTGTCCGCGAACCTCCTCGACCTGCTCGCCGAGCAGGAACGAGGACTGCGCGCGCACGGCTTCCTGCCCACCCCCGTCGACGTACGGCAGTGGGCCGATCCGGAGCCCCTGCGCCGCGCCCGACTGCTCCCTTCCGCCTCCGGAACGCTCTGAGGACATCCACCATGCGCATACCGAAATCCGTCTCCGCCCTCGCCGCAGCCGCGGCGCTCACCGCTCTCGCCACCGGGTGCGGCAACTCGGAGGCCGGCGGCGGGCAGGCGGACGGCGAGCAGATCACCGTCCGCATCCCCGATCCCGGCAACTCCGGTGCCCTCGCGGTCGGCAAGAAGGACGGCAGTCTCGACAAGGCACTCTCCAAGGTCCACGCGAAGGTGCGGTGGACCGGCAGTGCGGGGCCGTTCGCGCCCGCCGCCCAGGCCATGAGCGCGGACCAGCTCGACATCGCCGTCGGTTCCGTCACCTCCGCCATCACCTCCCTGACCCAGGCCCCCGGCTTCAAGTTCTTCACCGCGACCGCCCCCGACGGCGCGGGCGAGGGCATCCTGGTCAGGAAGGGGTCCGGCATCCACTCCGTCAAGGACCTGGTCGGCCGGAAGGTCGCCGTCAACCAGGGCGGGACCGGCGAGTACCTCCTGCTGAAGGCCCTCGCCGCGCACGGCATCCCCGCCTCCGAGGTGAAGCGGGTCTATCTGCGGCCCGACCAGACGGCCGCCGTCTTCAACAGCGGCAAGGTCGACGCCTGGGCGGTCTGGGCGACGTACTCGGTCGCCGAACTGGGCACCGGCAAGGCGGAGTTCGTCGCCGACGGCAAGGAGATCGGCTCCGACAACTACAGCCTCACCGCCGTCCGCACCGCCTTCGCCGAGCGGCATCCCGAGGTCGTCCGCGCGCTCTACACCTATCTGCACCGCGCCAGCGCCCGGGAGAAGCGTGACCCGGCCGCATACCTGAACGTGAACACGGACACCGGCCCGCAGGCCCTGACCGGTCCCGCCAAGGCGGCGCAGATCGACATCAGCCGGCGGGGCGGCACCGTCGGACCCGTCACCCGCGGCGACATCGAGCGGTTCCGGACGGTGGCCCGGTTCTACGCCGAGCAGAAGGTCACCAGGACGACGGTGGACGTCGCGGCACACGTCCTGGACGTGGAGAAACTCTCATGACGGCGCCCGCCACCGCGCTGGTGGCACCCCGCCCGCCCCTCGTCCGGCCGCGCCGCCGCAGCCACACCGTGGTGATCCGGGCGCTCGGTCCGTTCGGACTGCTCGCCCTGTGGTGGGCGGCCTCCGCGACCGGTGTCCTCACCGGCGACGTCCTGGCCTCTCCGCCCCATGTCCTGGTCGCGGTACGGGAGTTGTGGAGCAACGGGCAGCTCCCGGACGCGCTCGCGGCGTCACTCACCCGCTCCGGCCTCGGCCTCGCCATCGGTCTGACGGCGGGCCTGGCCCTCGGTGTGGTCACCGGCTTCACCCGGCTCGGCGACGAACTGCTGGACTCCGCCATGCAGACACTGCGCACCATCCCCTTCCTCGCCCTGGTGCCACTGTTCATGGTGTGGTTCGGCATCAACGAGACGGCGAAGGTCCTCCTCATCGCCGTGGCCACCACCTTCCCCATGTACGTCTCCACATACGGCGGTGTGCGCAACGCGGACCGGAGACTCGTCGAGGCCATGCGCAGCTTCGGTATGAGCCGCCCGGCGATCATCCGCGAGGTCGTCCTGCCCGGGGCGCTGCCCTCGCTGCTCGCGGGTCTGCGCCTGTCGATGACGCTCAGCGTGATCGCCCTGATCGCCGCCGAGGAGATCAACGCCACGGCCGGCATCGGCTATCTGATGGCACAGGCCCAGAGCTACGCCCGTACCGACGTCCTCGCGGTGTGCATCCTCGTCTACGGGCTGCTCGGCCTGACCGCCGACGCCGTCGTCCGGCTCCTGGAACACACCCTCATGCCGTGGCGCGGGGCAGGACAGGGGGCGGGGCGATGACCGGCCCCACCGGCGACACCGCCGACACCGCCGACACCGCCGTCCGTATCACGGGCCTGCGCCGCGCCTTCGGTGACCGCACGGTGCTCGACGGGATCGAACTCACCGTGCGGCGTGGGGAGTTCGTCGCGCTGCTCGGTGCCAGCGGCAGCGGCAAGACGACCCTGCTGCGGATCCTCGGCGCGCTGGACGGAGCCGACGAAGGCGAGATCCTCGTCCCGCGGGCCCGCACCATCGTCTTCCAG
Organism: Streptomyces sp. NPDC058045; assembly: GCF_042885635.1. Taxonomy (NCBI): domain Bacteria; kingdom Bacillati; phylum Actinomycetota; class Actinomycetes; order Kitasatosporales; family Streptomycetaceae; genus Streptomyces; species Streptomyces sp. NPDC058045. Next base: position 14,504 of record NZ_JBHVRR010000061.1, read on the forward strand.
GAGCCACGTCTCATCCCCTCCAAGAAGGTGCTCGCCAACGTCACCGTCGCCCTGCCGCCCGGCCGCGCCACCCGGGAACGGGCCCGTGCCGCGCTCACCGAGGTCGGCCTCGGCGGGCACGCCGACGCCTGGCCCGCCACCCTCTCCGGCGGCGAGGCCCAGCGGGTCGCCCTCGCCCGCGCCCTGGTCCGCGAACCCCAACTCCTCCTCCTGGACGAGCCGTTCGCCGCGCTGGACGCCCTCACCCGGCTCCGGACGCAGGACCTGGTCGGCGAACTGTGCCGGGCCCACCGCCCCGCCGTACTGCTCGTCACCCACGACGTGGACGAGGCCGTCCGCCTCGCCGACCGCGTCTGCGTCCTGCGCGACGGGCGGCTCGTCACCGACACACACGTGGCCGTCGAACGCCCCCGCGACCCCGGCGACCCCGGGTCCGCGGAGCTGCGCCGCCGCCTCCTCGCCGACCTCGGCGTCCACCCCGCCACCCGCACCCCCCTCCCGACAGGAGTCAGCTGAATGACCATCACCATCGGCGTCCACGCCAGTAATCCGACCCTCCTCCACCTCTCCCGACTCGACTACGCCCAGGAGGAGTTGGCCACCGTCGGGGAGACCCCCGCCTTCCACCGGTACACCGACGGTGTGCGTACCGGTGAACTCCTGGCCGGGGGCGTCATCGACTTCGGCGGCACCGGCTCCACACCGCCGGTCACCGCCCAGGCCGCCGGCCACGACATCGTCTACACCGCCGTGTCCGCGCCACGCCCCGACCACGGCGCGCTGCTGGTCCTCGACGGCAGCGCGCTCCACACCGCGGCCGACCTCAAGGGCGCCACCGTGCACCTCGCGGTCGGCTCCTGGCAGACCCACCTCGTCGCCAAGGCCCTGGACGACGTGGGGCTCTCCTACTCCACCGACATCACGGCCGCACGGTCCGGCGAGGACAGCGAACAGCGGCTGCGCGCGGGGGAGATCGACGCCTGGGTGGCGCAGGGGGCAAGCCTGGTCGCCGCCCTGCACACCGGCGGGGTCCGGGTGCTGCTGCGCACGGCCGACGTCATCACCGACCGCTCCGTCTTCTTCAGCCGCCGCGACCTCGCCGAACAGCGGCCGGAGATCATCACCGCCCTGGTCCGCGCCCTGCGGCGGGCGGACGACTGGGCGAAGGCACACCCCCGCGAGGCCGCCGGGATCGCCGCCGCGCAGCAGGGCGGCGAAGTGGACGACTGGGAGACGGCGCTGCGGGCACTGCCCTGGCGCATCGAGGACGTGACGGACGCCTTCCTCGCCGAGCAGCAGCAGGCCGCGGACATCTTCGTGCGCACCGGATTCGTGGACCACCCCGTGACGGTCGCGGACGCCGTCGCGCACACCGGGGAGCGCCGCTCATGACATCGACTGCCGCGCCCGAGGTCCTCTGGTACATCGTCCCCCGCGAAGGTGCCTACCCCTGGGAGCCGGAGGGGCGCCGCCCGGTGGACCTGGGCTACCTCCAGCAGCTCGCCGGGACCGTCGAACGCCTCGGCTACACGGGCGCGTTGCTCGCCACCGACCTCTACGACGTGTGGCCGCTGGGCAGCGCGCTCGCGGCCTCGACGAGTACGGCCTTCCAGCCGCTGCTGGCCGTCCACCCCGGTCTGATCTCCCCCACCCTGCTCGCCAAGATGGCCCTCACCTTCGACTCCCTCTTCGGCGGCCGGCTCCGCTTCAACGTCGTCAACGGCTCCACCGGGTCCCTCCAGGAGTACGGGCTGCACGTGGAGCACGACGCACGCTACGAACTGAGTGCCGAGTACTGGTCGATCGTCAAGCGCCTCACGGCCGGTGAGGTGTTCGACCATCGGGGCCGCTTCTACGACCTGAGGAACGCGGGCGCCTCGTTCCGCGACCTCCGACCGGTGCAGACCCCGCACGTGCCGCTGTGGTTCGGCGGGTCCTCGGCGCCGGGCATCGAGATGGCGGCCGAGCATGTCGACGTCTATCTCACCTGGGGCGAACCCCCGCACCTCCTCCGGGAGAAGCTCGACCGCGTCCGCGAGCGCGCCGCCGCGTACGGCCGCACCCTGCGCATCGGTCTGCGTCTGCACCTCATCGTCCGGGACACCGAGGACGCGGCGTGGGCTGCCGCCGACCACCTCCTCGATGTCACCAGCCGAGCCACCTACGAGCGCCAACTCGGCCTGAAGGAGGGCGAGGACGGGGTCGGCTGGCAGCGCCAGTTCCGCCAGCACGGCGGGAGGGTTCCCGCGCGGGCCCGGGAACTGGAGACCCACCCGAATCTGTGGCCCGGTATGAGCCTGTTCCGTCCGGGCCCCGGCACGGCGGTCGTCGGATCGACCGCCCAGGTCGTCGAACGCCTCCAGGAATTCCTGGAGTTGGGCGTCGACACCTTCATCCTCTCCGGCAACCCGCTCCTGGAGGAGGCCTACCGGGTGGCCGAGACGATACTGCCCGCGCTGGGTGCCGGTGGCCGTGGTGCTCCGAAATCCCGTGCGCTGGTGGGGAGTTGAGGTGAGATACGGGCTCATGTAGGCGACGGCCTCGCCGCACCGTGCGGAGCCGGGCGGCCGGGTCTCCCCCCGGCGGCGGAGGTGGATCGTCGGTGGGCAGGACGCGGTGGCCGGGCGGGCGGCGGCACGGTGGAGGCATGGCACACACCACCTCCGCCTCCGATACCGTCGAGCACACCGCCGCCCCTGCCGCCCGTGAAACCGGCCCCCCACCCGTCCCGCCACCAGGCCCGTTCGTGCGGGCGCTGCGGGTGGTGGCCGTCGCCGGCTGTCTGCCGTATCTGGCGCTCAAGGTGGCGTGGATCGCGGGGAGCAGGGTCGGGGTGCCGGACGGCAGTGTGCTGCTGGAGCACCGCGGTCTGATGGCGGGTGCCAACAGCGCCACCGTCCTGATGGACGCCTCGGTGATCGTGCTGGCGCTGCTGCTGACCCGGCCCTGGGGCGGGCGGGCGCCCGCGTGGCTGCTGCTGCTTCCGCTGTGGGCGGCGACCGGGCTGCTCACCCCGATCATGGCCGGATATCCGCTCCAGTTGCTGGTGGGGCTCTCCGGCGGCGGCGCCCCCGCGGACGGCTCCTCGTCCGAACCCTTCCTGGACGAGTGGGTGTTCGGCGTCGTCTACACCGGTTTCATCGTGCAGGGCCTCGCCCTCGGCGCCCTCTTCGTCCGCTACGCCCGCAACCGGTGGGGGCGGCTGTGGCAGGGCACCGTCGGGCAACTACCGCCGAGCGCGCTGGCCGCGGCGCAGCGTCCGCTGGCGGTGGCGGCCGCGGTGGTGGCGCTGTTCCCGATCGCCGTGCATCTGCTGTGGGCGTCCGGTTCGACGACGGGGCTGACCCCGGGCCTGGCCGACGGCAGCGGTGCGGACTCCCGGGTGCTGGACGTGATGTGGGTGCTGCTGCTCGCGGTGACCGCCGCGGCCGGTCCGGTCCTCGCCTTCCGCGGGTGGCGGCGGCTCCCGCTGGCGGTGCCGCTGATGCTGGGCTGGCTGGGTTCCGGTTCGGTGGCCTGCTGGGGCGCCTGGCTCTCGATCACCTCACTGGCCGGGATGTCCGACCTGGCGGAGCGGCCCACCCCGCTGATGAACCTCACCTACGCTGGCCAGATGATCGCCGGCCTGCTGGTCCTGACCCTCGGCGCCCACCACTGCGCGGAACGCGCCGCGGCCACCCGTTAGGCCGGGCACGGTATGAGGGGCGCGCGGTACGAGGGGCGCCGGGTGCGGGGCCTGGCCCGGGTGCTGGTGGGGCGGCGGGCGCGGCGCCGCTGGATACATCTGATCCTGGGCGGCGCCCTCGCCATGCCGTACTTCCTGGTGGGGACGGTGCTGGTGGGGGTGGTCTCCGGCGGGGACGAGAACATGCCCAACTCGGTCCAGGGCCAACTGATCGCGTTCGCCGTGGGGTTGCTGCTGGCCGCGGTCACCGCGCTGTTCCCGCTGACCCGGCCGATGTCCGCGGCGGCGGTACGCGCCCTCTGCGCGGTGCCCGCGGACCAGCTCGCGGAGGGCCCGCCGCAGAGTGCCTCCGCCCGGCTGCGGACGGTCGGCTGGTTCACGCTGCACCTCGGGGTGGGCGGGGTGCTCAGCGGGATCAGCCTGGCGGTGCCGCCGTACGCCCTGCTGCTGCTGGCGGCGCCGTTCTCCACCCCGCAAGGGAGGTTCGCGGGGATGCTGCCCGCAGGGGACGGGTTGTGGGGGCTGGCGGTGGCACCGCCGATCGGGCTGCTGATCCTGCTGGCGCTGGCCGGTTGCGCCACCGCCGCCTCCGGGCTGCTGGCCCGGTGCGCGCCCGCCCTGCTGGGGCCGACCCCCGCGGACCGGCTGGCGGAGGCGGAGCGGCGGGCGGCGGATCTGGCGGTGCGCGGGCGGCTCGCGCGGGAGCTGCACGACTCGGTGGGGCACGCGCTGAGCGCGGTCACCCTCCAGGCGGGTGCCGCCCGCCGGGTCCTGGACAGCGACCCCGCCTTCGTCCGGGAGGCACTGGCCGCGATCGAGGAGACCACCCGCCGTACGGTGGGCGAACTCGACGCCGTACTAGGGGTGTTGAGGGACGGCGACACTTCGGGGCCGACCGCTCCGGCGCCCACGCTGGACTCCGATCTGGCGGGGCTGCTGCGGCGTACCCGGGCGGCGGGGGTGCGGGTGGACGCGGAGCTGGTGCCGGGGGCGGGCGGGTGGGCGGGGTTGCCGGGGATGGTGTCGCGGGAGGCGTACCGGATCGTGCAGGAGGCCTTGGGCAACGCACTGCGTCATGCGGGGGCGGGGGCCCGGGTGCGGTTGCGGGTGGCGGTGGAGGCGGCCGGGCTGGAGATCACGGCGGCCAATCCGCTGCCGGCGGAGCCGGGTTCGCGGCCGGGGGGCGGGCATGGGATCGCGGGGGTGGCGGACCGGGTGCGGCTGCTGGGCGGCACCACCACGGCGGGCCCGGACGGCGGCGACTGGTGCCTGCGCGCCCGCCTGCCCCTCGCCCCGGGCACCGGCAGCGCGGTGACAGACGCGGTGACAGACGTGGGAAAGAGCGAAGGGAAGAGTGCGGGATGAGCAGGGGCAGCACGGTCCGGATCGTGCTCGCGGACGACGAGCGCATGGTGCGTACCGCCCTGCGCGCCATCCTCGACGCCGAGGACGGCCTGACCGTGGTGGGCGAGGCGGGCGACGGCGCCGAGGCGGTGTCCGAGGTACGGCGGCTGCGGCCGGACGTGGTGCTGATGGACGTACGGATGCCGCATATCGACGGCATCCGCGCCACCGAGCAGATCCTCGCCACCCCCGGCGACGCCCCGCGCGTCATCGTCGTCACCACCTTCGAGAACGACTCCTCCGTGTACGAGGCGCTGCGCGCGGGCGCCGCCGGTTTCCTGCTGAAGCGGGCCGACGCGGACACCCTGGTGCAGGCGGTGCGGCTGGTGGCGTGCAGCGACACCCTGCTCTTCCCGGCGGCGGTACGCGCCCTCGCCGACCGGCACGCCCGCCCCGCCACCGCTCCCCCGGCCTGGCTGCCCCGGCTCACCGGCCGCGAGCGCGACGTACTGCGGCTGATGGCGCGGGGGCTGACCAACGCGGAGATCGCGGCCCGGCTCCAGGTGGGCCCGGCCACGGTGAAGTCCCATGTGGCCGCGGTCCTTTCGAAGACCGGCGCACGGGACCGCACCGGCGCGGTGATCGCCGCGTACGAGGCGGGCTTCATCCGCGAGGAGGCCGACGGGGCCTGAATACCGGGGGAGGACGGCCGCTGGTCAGCCGTCCGTCGGGGTCCAGTGCGGGTCGCGGCCGCTGAGGCCGATGGCGCGGTCCAGCAGCGGTGCCCCGTCCGGTACCGGGACGGGCGGGCCGAAGAGGGAGCCGCCGTCCTCCGCGGCACCGGCCAGCAGCCCGTGCGCGGCCGCCAGCGCCGCCTCGTCCGGGGTGTACGGCTGACCGGTGGCGCGGGCCAAGTCCCAGCCGTGCACGACCAGTTCGTCGGCGGCGACCAGACCGGCTACCTGTCCCGGCAGCGGCACCCCGCCGGCCCGGGTCTGCCCGGTCCAGGCCTCGGGGGCGCGCCAGGCCAGCGCCAGTTCCTCCAGCCGCTCGGGGAGGGTGCGGCGCCAGTCGGGACCCAGCTCGGGGGTGGCGGAGTCGGGCGGAGTGTCGGTGGTGGGGCCCAGGTCCTTGTGTGCCGCGTCCCGGAAGGCGGTGGCGAGCCCCTCCAGGTGGGCGAGGAGGGTGCCGACGGACATCCCGGGGCAGCAGGTGGGCGCGGTGAGCCGGTCCTCGCCCACCGCACGGGCGAGGCGGGCCACCTCGGCGGCCTGCGGACGCAGGTCCAGCAACTCGGCGGGGGTAGGCCCGTTGCCTGTGGTCTCGGTCATCGTCTCTCCCTGGCGGATCGGATCAGATCGGATCGGTGCGCGGCCGGCGGACGGCCACGAAGGGTGGACCGTCCGGCCGCCCGGAACTCATCGCCGCGGCCCCGGCCACCCCGTCCCGCACCCCCGGCTAAGGCAATCGCCCGATCCGGGACCAGGGGCCTTAGCCACACCATCGGCAGACATGACAGGCATGACAGGCATGAGTGAGGACGAGCAGGGCGAGAGCGGTGCGGGGCAGGAGAAGACCCGGGGTACGGGGCGGCTGCTGCGGGACCGGAACGCGGCGCTCTATCTGGGCGGAGTGGTGGTCTCCGGTTTCGGCACCTCGGCGATGTGGCTGGCCTGCGGGATCTGGGTGAAGGACCTGACCGGCTCGGACGGGCTGGCCGCGCTGTGCACCTTCGCACTGTGGGCGCCCACCCTGGCGGGCCCGGCGCTGGGCACCCTCGCCGACCGCACCCGCCGCCGCCCGCTGCTCGTGACCGCCAATCTGGTGCTGGCCGCGGCCCTGCTCGCCCTCTTCGCGGTGGACACCCCGGACCGGCTGTGGCTCCTCTTCACCGTCCTGGTGCTGTACGGGACGGTCGGTGTGGTGCACGACGCGGCCGAGGCGGCGCTCGTCCCGGCCGCCGTCCGGCCGGAGCTGCTGGGCGACTTCAACGGGCTGCGGATGGCCGCCACCGAGGGCATGAAGCTGGTGGCGCCGCTCGCCGGGGCGGGCCTGCTCGCCGCCTACGGCGGGCCCCGGGTGGCGCTGCTGGACGCGGCGACCTTCGTCTGCGCCGCGGTGCTGTACGCCCTGCTGCGGGTACGGGAGCCGGCGCCGGAACCGCCCGCGGCGGACTGGCGGAAGCAGACCGCGGAGGGCGCCCGCCGGCTCTGGCGGCATCCGCTGCTGCGGCCACTGGTCACGGCGGGCGGCGCGGGCATGTTGCTGTCCGGGGTGAGCGGCGCCGCCGTCTACCCGGTGGTCGAGGCGCTCGGCCGCCCGCCCGCGTTCGCCGGGGTGGTGTATGTGGCGCAGGGTGCCGGTTCGGTGGTGGTGGGGGTGGCCTCGGGGACGCTGATGCGGCGGCTCGGCGGGCGGCGCTTCGCGGCCTGCGGGATCGCGCTGACGGCGCTCTCCGCGGCGCTGCAGTCCGTGCCGTACGAAGGGGCGGTGCTGGCGGGGGCGGTGGCGAACGGGCTGGGGCTGCCCGCGGTGCTGATCGCGGCGCTCACCGCGGTGCAGACGCACACCCCGCGGGAGTGGCTGGGGCGGGTGGCGGCCACCGCCAACACGCTGCTGTTCACCCCGACCGCGGTGGGTGTCGCGGCGGGCGCGGCCCTGGTCGAGACGGTCGACCACCGCCTGCTGCTGCTCACCCTGGCCGTACTGCGCCTGCTGCTCGCGCTGCCCCTGTTCCGCCCGTCGCGGCCCGCGGTCCCGGAACCGAACTCCCCACCCGGGCAGGCCGGTTGAAGCGCCCTGGCGGGCAAGCGGGCGGGAAACGGGCAGCCGTGGGGCCGTCGCGGGCATCGGCCTGCCCGTTTCCCGCCGCCCCTGCCTGGTCGTCGCCGCCCCCGCCCCCGGTACGCGGGCAGAGCCGGGCACACACCGGCCCACGTCGGCCCTGGTCACCACCGGCACCCCGCTGTAGAACTTCCCCACAAGGCCCGAACGGGCAGAGCGGCGGCGCGAGGTGGGCCAACGGTGGACGCGGAGGAACGGCAGCGGCGCATCGTCCGTACGGCACGCCGCGCCGGCTCGGTCGAAGTGGCGGTGCTCGCCGAGGAGTTGGGCGTCGCCAAGGAGACCGTCCGCCGCGATCTGCGGGCCCTGGAGGACCACGGCCTGGTGCGCCGCACGCACGGCGGGGCGTACCCGGTGGAGAGTGCCGGCTTCGAGACGACGCTCGCCTTCCGCACCACCGTGCAGGTCCCGGAGAAGCGGCGGATCGCGGCCGCCGCGGCCGGGCTGCTCGGGGACGCGGAGACCGTCTTCGTCGACGAGGGCTTCACCCCGCAACTGATCGCCGAGGCCCTCCCCCGGGACCGGCCGCTCACCGTGGTCACCGCCTCACTGGCCACCGCGGGCGTGCTCGCCGGGGCGCCGCACACCAGTGTGCTGCTGCTCGGCGGCCGGGTGCGCCCCGGCACCCTTGCCACGGTGGACCACTGGACGACGAGGATGCTGTCCGGGTTCGTCCTCGACCTGGCGTTCATCGGGGCCAACGGCATCACCCGCGAGCACGGTATGACCACTCCCGATCCGGCCGTCGCGGAGGTCAAGTCGCAGGCGGTGCGGGCCTCCCGGCGGACCGTCTTCGCCGGGGTGCACAGCAAGTTCGGGGCGGTCAGCTTCTGCCGGTTCGCCCAGGTCACCGAGGTCGAGGCGATCGTCACCAGCAGTCTGCTGCCGGCGTCCGAGGCACACCGGTACTCACTGCTGGGCCCGCAGGTCATCCGCGTCTGACCGGCACCCCACCCCACCCCCACTCCCCCGCCACCCACTCCGACCCCCGTACGGCACCTTCCGCGCCCCCGCACGCCCTCAACTCCCCCCGCCCACCCCTCTGTTCACTCTTCCAGGAGCTGTCATGCGAACCCAGAGCCGACGGAGGCCGCGCGTTCTCGCCGTGGCCGCCGCAGGTGCGCTGCTCGCCCCGTTGCTCTCCGGCTGCTGGACCGGAGCCGGCGGGACCGGTTCCGGCGGCGACGCCATCAACGTACTGATGGTGAACAACCCGCAGATGACGGAACTGCAGAAGCTCACCGCCGCCCACTTCACCCGTGAGACCGGCATCAAGGTCAACTTCACCGTGCTGCCGGAGAACGACGTCCGCGACAAGATCAGCCAGGACTTCGCCAACCAGGCCGGCCAGTACGACGTCGCCACCCTCAGCAACTACGAGATCCCCATCTACGCCAGGAACGGCTGGCTGCACGAGATGGACTCCTATGTGGCGAAGGACCCCGGCTACGACGCGCGGGACATCCTCCGGCCGATGCGCCAGTCCCTCACCGGCGACGACGGCAAGACGTACGGGCAGCCCTTCTACGGCGAGTCCTCGATGCTGATGTACCGCAAGGACGTACTCGCCGCGAAGGGCCTGAAGATGCCCGCGCACCCCACCTGGCGGCAGGTCGCGAAGATCGCCGCCGCGGTGGACGGCGCCAGGCCCGGGATGCGCGGGATCTGCCTGCGCGGCCTGCCCGGCTGGGGTGAGGTCGCCGCCCCGCTCACCACCGTCGTCAACACCTTCGGCGGCACCTGGTTCGACCAGGACTGGAAGGCCCGCCTGGACTCCCCCGAGTTCACCCGGGCCGTGGAGTTCTATGTCGGCCTGGTGCGCGAGCACGGCGAGTCCGGCGCCGCCCAGTCCGGCTTCGCCGAGTGCCTCAACACCCTCACCCAGAGCAAGACCGCCATGTGGTACGACGCCACCTCCGCGGCCGGCCTGCTGGAGGCGAAGGGCTCCCCGGTCAAGGGCAAGCTCGGCTATGTACCGGCCCCGGTCGAGAAGACGAAGTCCTCCGGCTGGCTCTACACCTGGGCCTGGGGGATGCAGCACGCCTCGCCCAACCCGGACAAGGCCTGGAAGTTCATCTCCTGGGCGTCCGGCAAGAAGTACGAGCATCTCGTCGGCCACCGGAGCGGCTGGGCCGACGTACCCGCCGGCAAGCGCGCCTCCACCTATGAGATCCCGCAGTACCGCAAGGAGGCCGCCGCCTTCGAGGAGGTCACCCGCGCCGCCATCGCGGGCGCCCGCCCCCGCGACCCGGGCGTGCAGCCGCGGCCCGCGCCCGGCATCCAGTTCGTCGGCATCCCCGAGTTCACCGACCTCGGCACCAAGGTGTCCCAGGAGATCAGCGCCGCCATCGCCGGCCGCCAGTCCGTCGGCACCGCTCTGAGGAAGTCCCAGCAACTCGCCGAGCAGATCTCGAAGGAGTACGAGGGACGATGACCGCCACCACCCCCGCCGCCACCGCGCCCCCGCACCCCGCGGCCCCCGCCGGGAGACTGCGCGCCTGGGCCACCCGGGCGCCACTGCTGCCCGCCCTGATCTTCATGATCGCCGTGACCCAACTGCCCTTCGTGGCAACGCTGGTGATCTCCTTCTTCGACTGGAACGCCCTCTACCCCGAGGCCCGCTCCTTCACCGGCCTCGGCAACTACTCGGAGGTCCTCACCGACCCGGCGCTGCGCAAGTCGGTGTGGACGACGGTGCTGCTCACCGTCACCGTGGTCCTGGCCAGCCTGGTACTGGGGCTGCTGCTGGCGCTGCTGCTGGACCGCGGATTCCGCGGCCGCGGCGCCGTACGCACCCTGCTCATCGCCCCCTTCCTGGTGGTGCCGGTCGCCGCCGCCCTGCTGTGGAAGCACGTCCTCTACAACCCGGAGTACGGCCTCTTCAACGGGCTGCTGCACTGGTTCGGCGGCAGCGGCGCACCCCAGCCCGACTGGGTGTCCGACACACCGCTGCTCGCCGTGGAGGCCTCGCTGGTGTGGCAGTGGACGCCGTTCATGATGCTGATCCTGCTGGCCGGACTACAGAGCCGGGACCCGCAGTTGGTGGAGGCGGCCCGGATGGACGGGGCGGGAAGCTGGCAGATCTTCCGGCATCTCACGCTGCCGCATCTGCGCCGCTACCTCGAACTCGGCGCCCTCCTCGGCTCGATCTACATCGTGCAGAACTTCGACGCCGTCTTCACCATCACCTCCGGCGGCCTCGGCACCGCCAACCTGCCGTACACCGTCTACCAGTCCTTCTACCAGGCCCACGAGAACGGACTCGCCTCCGCCGCCGGCGTCCTGGTCGTCCTCGGCTCCCTCGTCATCGCGACCCTCGCCCTGCGGGTCGTCTCGTCCCTGTTCCGCGAGGAGGTGTCCCGCGTATGACCGCCACCGCGCCCACCGCGGCCCCCGTCACCACCCGCCCCGCGCCCGCCGTGCCCGCGCCACGGCGGCGCCGGGGGGCCGCGCTCGGTATCGCCGCCTGGCTGGCCGGCGTGCTGTTCTTCCTGCCGATCGCCTGGATGGCGCTCACCTCGTTCCACTCGGAGGCCGACGCCGCCACCAACCCGCCGTCGCTGGCCGCCGCCCTCACCCTGGACGGCTACCGGGACTTCTTCGGCGTCGGCGGCGGCGCCAGCCCCTGGCCCGCACTGGTCAACTCGGTGGTGGCGTCCGCCGTCTCCACCCTGATCGTCCTGCTGCTGGCGCTGCCCGCCGCGTACGCGCTGTCCATCCGCCGGGTACGGAAGTGGACCGATGTCCTCTTCTTCTTCCTCTCCACCAAGATGCTGCCGGTGGTCGCCGGGCTGCTGCCGATCTACCTCTTCGCCAAGAACACCGGCCTGCTGGACAACATCTGGCTGCTGGTGGTGCTGCACACCTCCATGAACCTGCCGATCGCGGTGTGGATGACGCAGTCCTTCCTGGCCGAGGTGCCGGTCGCGCTCATCGAGGCGGCACAGCTCGACGGGGCCAGGCTGCCCACGGTGCTGGCCCGGGTGGTGGCCCCGATCGCCGCCCCCGGTATCGCCGCCACCTCCCTGATCTGCTTCATCTTCAGCTGGAACGAACTCCTCTTCGCCCGGGTGCTGACCGGGGTCACCGCCCAGACCGCACCCGTCTTCCTGACCGGATTCATCACCAGCCAGGGCCTGTTCCTGGCGAAGGTGTGCGCCGCGTCGCTCGTCATCTCCCTGCCGGTGCTCGCCGCGGGGTTCGCCGCCCAGGACAAACTGGTCCAGGGCCTGTCGCTGGGAGCCGTGAAATGAAGGCCGCCGTCATCGAGTCCGTGGGCAGGGCCACCGTCACCGAGGTACCGGACCCGGCGCCCGGCCCCCGCGAGGTGGTGGTGCGGGTCGCCGCCTGCGGGCTGTGCGGCACCGATCTGCACATCCTCCAGGGCGAGTTCGCCCCCACCCTGCCGGTGGTGCCGGGGCACGAGTTCGCCGGGGAGGTCGTCGGCCTCGGCGGCGAGGTCACCGGCCTCACCGTCGGCGACCGGGTCGCCGTCGACCCCTCGCTGTACTGCTACGAGTGCCGCTACTGCCGCACCGGCCGCAACAACCTCTGCGAGCGGTGGAACGCGATCGGCGTCACCACCGCGGGCGGCGCCGCCCAGTACGCGGTGGCGCCCGCCGCCAACTGCGTCCGCCTCCCCGAACACGTCCGCACCCAGGATGCCGCGCTCATCGAACCGCTGTCCTGCGCGGTCCGCGGCTACGACGTCCTCCGGTCCCGGCTGGGCGCGCATGTCCTGATCTACGGGTCCGGCACCATGGGCCTGATGATGCTGGAGCTGGCCAAGCGGACCGGCGCCGCCAGTGTCGACATGGTCGATCTGAACCCGAACCGGCTCGCCACGGCACGGCAGTTGGGCGTCTCCGGCGCCGCCGCCACCCCCGACGAACTGGACCGTCCGCAGGGCTGGGACCTGGTGGTGGACGCCACCGGCAACGCGGCCGCCATCCAGGACGGCCTGGACCGGGTCGCCAAGGCCGGGACCTTCCTCCAGTTCGGGGTGGCCGACTACGCGACCCGGGTCACCATCGACCCGTACCGCATCTACAACCAGGAGATCACCATCACCGGCTCGATGGCGGTGCTGCACAGCTACGAGCGGGCAGCGGAGCTGTTCGCGGGCGGGGTGCTCGACCCGGACGTCTTCATCAGCGACCGGCTGCCGCTGGCGGACTACCCGGCCGCCCTGGACCGCTTCGCCTCCGGCACCGGACGGAAGATCGTGGTGGTGCCATGAGGGGTGGGCGGCGGGAAATTCCGTGGCCGGGGGGTGCGGTGGGCGGCTAGGGTCGCCGCCGTGCCTCCACCCTCCGGATTCCGGTACCAGGAACGCGCCGACGGGACCGTGCTGATCACCCACCACGGCCGGGCGGCGGGCACCCTGCGCGGTGGTCGGGCCGCCCGGTTCCTGGCCGAAGTCACCGCGGGCGACCCCCAGTTGGTGATGGCCCGCTGGACCGGCGCCTACAAACACGGCAACGAACGCACCGCCCGCTCCCACCCCCGCAACCGCCGCTGACGCCCGCCCCGCTCCCCCTCCCCACGGCCGAACGGGTCCGGTAAGGGAACGGCAAAGCAAGGTCGTTCGTTAGGTCCGGCATGACAGCTATGACCCCAGGCTCGAACATCCCTCTGGCCACCGCCCGTGTCACGGTGGACGTCTCCGCCCCGGTGCGGCTCGACGTGTCGGGCCTGCTGCTCACCGCCGACGGCAAGGTGCGCTCCGACGACGACTTCATCTTCTACAACCAGCCCAGCGGCCCGGGTGTGACCTACCGTTCCGGCGGCGGCACGTCCCCCGACGCCATCGTGGTGGACACCGCCGCCGTACCGCCCGAGGTGGACCGGATCGTGGTCACCGCCAGCCCGGACGCGGCGGGCCAGACCTTCCAGGGCGTGGAGCCGACGGCCACCCTCCGCGGCGAGGACACGGCGCCGCTGGCCACCTTCACCCCACCGCAGCTCGGCAACGAGACGGCGCTGGTCGTCATGGAGATCTACCGGCGCGGCGGCGCCTGGAAGGCCCGCGCCGTCGGCCAGGGCTACGCCGACGGCCTGGCCGGTATCGCCACCGACTTCGGCGTCAGCGTCGAGGAGCCGGCCGCCCCCGCCGCGCCCCAGGCCCCGCCTACGCCCCCGGCCGATCCGCGGGTCGCCGCACCGCAGATGCCGCCCGCGCCGCCCGCCGCCCCGCCCGCCGGGTTCCAGCCCCCGCCCCCGCCCGGCGCCATGCCCGCCGCACCTCCGCCGGGGATGCCGGCCGCGCCTCCGCCGGGGATGCCCGCGGCACCGCAGCCCGGGATGCCCGCCCTGCCGCAACCGGGGATGCCGCCGGCACCCCAGGCCCCGATGCCCGCCATGCCTGCCGCACCGCAGCCGGGTATGCCCCCGGTGCCGCAGCAGGGTGCGCCCGGGATGCCCGGGGCCGGGCCGGTCAATCTGGACAAGGGCCGGGTCAGCCTGCAGAAGAACCAGTCGGTGTCCCTGGTCAAGGGCGGCCGTCCGCTGCTCAGCCAGGTCCGGATGGGCCTCGGCTGGGAGCCCGCCCACCGCGGCAGGAGCATCGACCTGGACGCCTCCGTCATCGCCTACGGCCCGCAGCGCAACCACCTGGACAGCTGCTACTTCGGCAAGCTCAGCATCCTCCAGGGCGCCGTCAAGCACTCCGGGGACAACCTCACCGGTGAGGGCGCGGGCGACGACGAGGCGATCACCGTCGACCTGGGCCGCCTCCCCCAGGAGGCCACCGGCCTCGTCTTCACCGTGAACAGCTTCTCCGGCCAGAAGTTCAACGAGGTCGCCAAGGCGTACTGCCGGCTGCTGGACGCGGCCACCGGCGAGGAGCTGGTCCGCTTCGACCTCACCAACGCCGAGCCGCAGACCGGCGTGATGATGTGCAAGCTGGTCCGCCAGTTCTCCGGCGAGTGGGAGATGACCGCCCTCGGCACCTTTGTGAAGGCGCGCACCGTGCGCGGGATGGTCAAGCCCTCCGCCGAGGCACTGTGACCGCCGCGGGCCCCCTGCCCCCCCTAGGCCGGGGGCCCCGGGGCCCCGCGGCCGGGGCGCCCCTGGGGGGGGGCCGCCTCCCCGGCCCCGGGTTGGCGAGCAAGATTCCCCGGGGGAGGATGT
>NZ_JBHVRR010000062.1:0-29227 GCF_042885635.1 Streptomyces sp. NPDC058045
ACACCATCAGACCAAGTGGCTCCCAAACTCACCGGAGATCCACCGGTACCCGAACTCACCGGATCACCGGCACCGAAACAGCCCGGTAAAAACAGAGGGGTAGCAACGCGAAGATCGCACCGTCCAGGCCAGGCAGCTTGCCCGTCCTCATCGCCCCTGCGAGGGGTAGCAACTCGCTGCGGGACATCACGCAGCACTCCCTTCGGAACCAGTCCTCATCGCCCCTGCGAGGGGTAGCAACATGGCGATCTGCTTCCCGTCAGGCAGGACCTGGAGTGTCCTCATCGCCCCTGCGAGGGGTAGCAACATTCCCCAGCCGGACGGCCGGGGCTCGACCTTCTCCAGTCCTCATCGCCCCTGCGAGGGGTAGCAACACTCGGGGTTCGGCGTGTACGCCGACTACCGGCGAGTCCTCATCGCCCCTGCGACGGGTAGCAACACATGACCTCCGGGGAGTGCCCACTGGCCCTCGCAGTCCGTCATCGCCCCTGCAGGGGGGCGCAACAGGGTGACCCGGGGGCGCGGGTGCAGGCCCTGGACCCTACTCATCGCCCCTGCAGGGGTCACAACGTGAGACAGTCCGATCCATCGTGGCAAGCGCCGTGTGTCCTCATCGCCCCTGTGGAGGGTCGCAACGCCTCGCATCCGCGGCTAATCTCGGCCTGTGCGGCGGGTCCTTATGGCCCTTGTGGGGGGAGCGCGACGGCCCGGTTGCCCAGGGGTGGCTTCCCCACCTGCTCAGTCCTCATCGCCCCGTGAGGGGTAGCAACAGGCCGAACTCCACGTTCGTCGTAAAGCCTCGCAGAGACCTCATCGCCCCTGCGAGGGGGACAGCACCTCAACACGCGACCGTGTCGAGAGTCGGATCGGGTGCGAGCCCACCAGTCGAGACCGGTCACCGAGAGTGCTCGCCGTCGGGCTACTCCAGCGGCACGAAAACTCCCCGGCCGCATCCTCCCACAGGGGATTTCCAGGGAGTTTGAGTGCGAATCCAGGGAGTTTTCAGGGAGTTTCAGCGCGGGACGGCCCGGGACGCGGAAGGTCTTCGATTCCGCACAACAGTGCAGGTCATAGCACTAGTCCACAAAATCTCCGCAGGTCGGCAGATCTTCCGCCCCCAGAAGACCGTCAACCGCATGAGTTCAGTATCCCGCCCTCGGAGGGCAGCGGGCCGCCGCGGCCCACGGCCGCCGGATTCCGACCTAACGTCTGGCGCATGGCCGAATCCGGATCGAATCCCCGTCCGCCGTCGCCGCGTTCCCCGCAGGACGCGGCTGCGGCTCAGTCCTCGCGGTTGCCCCATCCGTCCCGTGGCGGTCGGGCCGCGCTCTCGTTGCATCCACCCACGGCCGGGGCCCCGCAGGCCTCCGCGCTGCGCCGGGCCCAGCACTTCGTCCGGGGCAGCGGCCGAGTGCTGGAGCAGCGGCGGTTCGCGTTCCACTTCCTCGGGGGGACGGCGGCGGACGCGGACGCCGTGGAGACGGCGCTGATGGCGTACCGCAATGAGGACGAGGGGTTCGGGCACGGTCTGGAGCCGGGGCTGCGCGGGGCGGAGACCCGGCCGCAGCATGTGCTCCACGCACTGCGGGTGCTGGACGGTATCCACCGATGCGGGGGCCGGCGGGTGGAGCGGGTGGGCCGCTGCCTGACGACGCTGGCCACCGCGGACGGGGCGCTGCCCGCGCCGGTGGGGCGCCCGCCGATGGTGCGGCCGCGCGGCGATCTGCTGACCACCGGCCCGGTGGTGGGGCTGCTGCACCGCAACGAGGTGTGGCACGCCTGGCTGTTCCGGGCCACGGACTTCTGCTGGGCAGCGGTGGACGCCCTGTATGCGCCGGGGCCGCGCGAGGTGGAGGCCGCGGTCGCGTTCCTGGACGGGGTGCCGGACCGGGCGCGGGCGCAGGCGGCGGCGGACCGGCTGGGGCGGCGGGTGCGGGAGCAGCGGCTGGCGGTGCTGGATCCGGAGCGGTTGGAGATGTGGCCGGTGCCGCGCGGGGTGGAGCCGGGCGAGGTGCGGCTGCCGTACCAGTACGCGGGCTGGCCCGGTTCGGTGGCTCGGGCGTGGTTCACGGACGAGGAGATGGGGCGGGCGCTGGACTTCCTGGCGGGGAGTCAGCAGCAGGACGGCGGCTGGCCGCTGACGGTGCGGCCGTCTACGGGCGGGCGGCGCCCGGCCGGACCCCAGCCCGGTGACGGGGCGGCGGCGGTGGAGCGCTGGGAGCGGCGCCCGCTGCTCACGGTCGAGGCGCTGCGGACCCTGGCGGCGTACGGGCGGCCGGTGGACTGAGAGGACAGGGGAATCGAGGTGTTCAGCCCGTGACGGCTCGTACCGCCGCGGTGACGGCCACGGCGGCGGCGACCACGATCAGGAACGGGGCGCGGAGCAGGAGGGCGAGGGCTGCGGCGGCGAGGCCGGCGGCCCGCGCGTCCAGCACCGGCAGTCGGCCGTCGGCGAAGGTCTGCTGCGCGGTGAGCGCGGCGAGCAGCGCCACCGGGACGAGTGCGGCGAGCCGTTTCACCAGCGGCTTCTCCAGGACACCGGCCGGGACGAGGAGCCCGGCGAGCTTCACCGCGTAGCAGCCGACCGCGGTGGCGGCGACGGCGATCCAGAGGGTCACCGGCACTCCTTCGGGTCGTCGGGGCGGGCACCCCGGGCGCGGCCGCGGGCCCACAGCACGGCCGGAGCGGCGAGCGCGGCGACCAGGACGGGGACCCCGGCGGGCAGGACGGGCAGCAGTCCGAGGCCGAGCAGGACGGCGAGACCGGCGGTGGCGCGCTCGGTGGCGGTCCGCAGCATCGGGGCGAGGAGGGCGAGGAAGACAGCGGGCCCGGCCGCGTCCAGGCCCCAGGCGTCGGTGTCGCCGATCGCCTCCGCGCCCAGGGCGCCGAGCAGAGTGGTGAGGTTCCACAGCACATAGAGGGTGAGCCCGGTGACGCCGAAGCCGATCCGGGCGGCGCGCCTGCCGGGCTGGGCGAGGGTGACCGCGGTGGTCTCGTCGATCACCCAGTGCGCGGCGAGCGGGCGCAACGCGCGTGGCAGCGCGAGGAGTTGGGACAGCCGCAGCCCGTAGAAGGCGTTGCGGACACCGAGGAAGAAGGCACCGGCCGCGGCGGTGAGCGGGTTGCCGCCCGCGGCCACCGCCCCGACCAGGGCGAACTGCGAGGCGCCGGTGAAGACCAGCAGGCTCAGGGCACAGGTCTGGGCGACGGTGAGGCCGCTCCCGGCGGAGGTCACGCCGAAGGCGAAGCCGGAGAGTCCGACGGCGACCCCCACGCCGAGTGCGTCCCGGACCACGGCGCGGTCGGGCTTCCCGCTCACAACGTTCCCGCCGCTGCCGGGCTCCTGGTCATGTTCCTGCCCACGGGCCTCATCCGGGCCCCTGCTGTCCGCCGGCTCGTCCGACCGCCGGATTCCGGTTCGCTCTGCCACACCCCGCACCCTACGGACACCACCGGACCCCGGTCTTGTACGTTCTTGCGCCCACCGCCCCGGCTGACCTGCGCCGGCCCGCGGAAGCGCCGACTACCCGGGGTGCGGCGTTCGCGCTGGTAGGCGCCGGGAGGTGCGCCGACGATGCGGGTGAAGTGGCGGTTGAGGCGGGGCTGGTCGGTGAAGCCGACGAGGGTGGCCGTGTCGGTGTCGAGCAGGCGGCGGGCGCGGCGCACCCGGGCGTCGGTGAGGCAGGTGTGCGGCGGCATCCCGTAGCTGTCGCGGAAGGCACGGAGCAGTGCGAAGGGGCAGGTGCCGAGGTCGGTGGCGAGCCGTTCCAGGGACGGCGGCTCGCTCATCGTCTCCTCCAGCACGGTGCGGGCGCGCGCCGCCAGCCGTGCGCCCGTGGTGCGCACCGGATGTAGCGAGCGCGCAGCAGGTCCGCGCCGGGCAGTTCCTCGTACCGCCGGTGCCGGGCTCGTTCGGCGGGTGCGGGTCGGGGCACGGGGCCATTCCGCGCCGCCGCCCGCCGATCCGGGGTCCGGGTGTTCGTGCTGGTGGGAGGGGGTGTGCGGGCGAGCGGGAGGGCGTTGTCAGTGGTGGGGTGCAGGATGGGGGTCATGGCAGGAAGCGGCCGACGGAACGGCGGCGAGGAAAGGTGCTCGGGGAGGTGACCAGGAAGATGCCGGAGCAGCCGGATCAGGCGGCGGGGCAGGCGGGCGGGGCGGGGGCAGCGGACGCGCTGGCCGGTTTCTCGGCGGCCACCAGGGCCTGGTTCACGGGCGCCTTCTCCGCGCCGACGGCCGCGCAGGCCGGTGCCTGGCGCGCCATCGATGCGGGTTCGGACGTGCTGGTGGTGGCGCCCACCGGTTCCGGCAAGACGCTGGCCGCCTTCCTCGCCGCGCTGGACGAGCTGGCCTCCACCCCACTGCCCGCCGACCCGAAGCAGCGCTGCCGGGTGCTGTACGTGTCACCGCTGAAGGCGCTCGCGGTGGACGTGGAGCGCAATCTCCGCAGCCCGCTCACCGGTATCCGGCAGGAGGCGGTCCGGCTCGGGCTGGACGAGCCGGAGGTCCGGGTGGGCATCCGCTCCGGTGACACCCCGGCCGGGGAGCGCCGTGCGCTGGCCACCCGCCCGCCCGACATCCTGATCACCACACCCGAGTCGCTGTTCCTGATGCTGACCAGCGCCACCAGGGAGGCGCTGGCCGGGGTGCAGACGGTGATCATGGACGAGGTGCACGCGGTGGCGGGCACCAAGCGCGGCGCCCATCTGGCGCTGAGTCTGGAGCGGCTGGACGAGCTGCTGCCGCGGCCGGCCCGCCGGATCGGCCTCTCGGCCACGGTCCGCCCGGTGGACGAGATCGCCCGCTATCTGTCGCCGCGGCGGCAGGTGGAGGTCGTACAGCCCGCGGCGGGCAAGGAGTTCGACCTGTCGGTGGTGGTGCCGGTGGAGGACATGGGCGAGTTGGGCGGCTCGCCCGCAGCGGATCCGGGGCAGCCCGGGGAGCGGCCGTCGATCTGGCCGCATGTCGAGGAGCGCATCACCGACCTGGTGCAGGCGCACCGCTCGACCATCGTCTTCGCCAACTCCCGCCGCCTCGCCGAGCGCCTGTGCAACCGGCTGAACGAGATCGCCTACGAGCGGGCCACCGGTGAGGCACTGCCCGATGCTCATGCGCCGGCCGAGCTGATGGGCGGTTCCGGTGGGGCGCAGGGGGCGCCGCCGGTGCTGGCGCGGGCCCACCACGGCTCGGTGTCCAAGGAGCAGCGCGCCCAGGTCGAGGAGGATCTGAAGGCGGGCAGGCTGCCCGCGGTGGTGGCCACGTCCAGCCTGGAGCTGGGGATCGACATGGGCGCGGTCGATCTGGTGGTGCAGGTGGAGTCGCCGCCGTCGGTGGCGTCCGGGCTCCAGCGGGTGGGCCGGGCCGGGCACCAGGTGGGGGCCGTGTCGCGGGGGGTGGTGTTCCCCAAGTACCGGGGCGATCTGGTGCAGTCCGCGGTGGTCACGGAGCGGATGCGGTCGGGGGCGATCGAGGCGCTGCGGGTGCCGACGAATCCGCTGGATGTGCTGGCCCAGCAGTTGGTGGCGATGGTCGCGCTGGACGAGTGGCGGGTGGACGAGATGCTGTCGGTGGTGCGGCGGGCGGCGCCGTTCGCCTCGCTGCCCGAGTCGGCGTTCGCCGCGGTGCTGGACATGCTGGCGGGCCGCTATCCCTCGGACGCCTTCGCCGAGCTGCGGCCGCGGGTGGTGTGGGACCGGGTGGCGGGCACGGTCACCGGCCGGCCGGGGGCGCAGCGGCTGGCGGTGACCTCCGGCGGCACCATCCCGGACCGCGGCCTGTTCGGTGTGTTCCTCGCCGGCGCAGATCCGAAGAAGGGCGGCGGCCGGGTCGGCGAGCTGGACGAGGAGATGGTGTACGAGTCGCGGGTGGGCGATGTGTTCACCCTGGGCACCAGCTCCTGGCGGATCGAGGACATCACCCGGGACCGGGTGCTGGTGTCTCCGGCCCCGGGAGTGCCGGGCCGGCTGCCGTTCTGGAAGGGCGACCAGCTGGGCCGCCCGCTGGAGTTGGGCCGTGCGGTGGGCGCGTTCCTGCGCGAGGTCGGGGCGCTGGACGAGGAGGCGGCCCGCGCCCGGCTGTACGCGGCGGGCCTGGACACCTGGGCGGCGGGCAATGTGCTGGCCTATCTCGCGGAGCAGCGGGAGGCCTGCGGCCATGTCCCGGACGACCGTACGGTGCTGGTGGAGCGCTTCCGGGACGAGCTGGGCGACTGGCGGGTGGTGATCCACTCGCCGTTCGGCGCCCAGGTGCACGCCCCGTGGGCGCTGGCGCTGGGCGCCCGGCTCACCGAGCGGTACGGCATGGACGCCCAGGTGATGCACGCCGACGACGGCATCGTGCTCCGCCTGCCCGACGCCGATCTGATGGGCCTGGATCTGCTCGACCAGGACCCGTCCCGTGCGGGCACCGAGTACGACGGGGAGCAGGCCCCCGTCGGCGCCGCCGACGTCGTCCTCGACCAGGGCGAGGTGGATCGCGTCGTCACCGACCAGGTGGGCGGCAGCGCCCTGTTCGCGTCCCGGTTCCGGGAGTGCGCGGCGCGGGCGCTGCTGCTGCCGCGGCGCAGCCCCGGCCGCCGCACCCCGCTCTGGCAGCAGCGCCAGCGCGCGGCCCAACTGCTGGAGGTGGCAAGCGAGTTCGGCTCCTTCCCGATCGTGCTCGAAGCGGTACGCGAGTGCCTCCAGGACGTGTTCGACGTACCGGGTCTGATCGAGCTGATGGGCGATATCGAGTCCCGCCGGGTGCGCCTGGTGGAGGTCACCACCCCCGAGCCCTCTCCCTTCGCCCGCTCCCTCCTCTTCGGCTATGTGGCGCAGTTCCTGTACGAGGGGGACTCACCGCTGGCGGAGCGGCGGGCCGCCGCCCTGTCGCTGGACTCGCGGCTGCTGTCGGAGCTGCTGGGCCAGGCCGAGTTGCGCGAGCTGCTCGACCCGGAGGTCCTGACGGAGCTGGAGCGCGAGCTGCAATGGCTCACCGAGGACCGGCGGGTGAAGGACGCGGAGGGCGTGGCGGATCTGCTGCGGCTGCTCGGCCCGCTCACCGAGGCCGAGTTGGCCGAGCGGGGCGCCGAGCCCGCCTGGGCCGGAGAGCTTGCGGCCACCCGCCGCGCCATCCGGATACGGATCGCGGGCACCGAGCACTGGGCCGCGGTGGAGGACGCGGGCCGGCTGCGGGACGCCCTGGGCACCGCTCTGCCGGTGGGCGTTCCGGAGGCGTTCACCGAGCCGGTGAGGGACCCCCTCGGCGATCTCCTGGCCCGATATGCCCGTACGCACGGCCCGTTCACCTCGGCCTGGGCTGCGGCGCACTTCGGTCTGGGGCGGGCTGTCACGGAGGGGGCGCTGCTCCGGCTCGCGGCTTCCGGGAAGCTGGTGCAGGGCGAGTTCCGTCCACCGGGGACCGATCCCGGGGCGGATGCGCTGCGGGCGGCGTCCGCGGATCCGGGCGGCGGCCAGGAGTGGTGCGATGCGACGGTGCTGCGGCGGCTGCGGCGGCGGTCGCTGGCGGCACTGCGCCAGGAGTTGGAGCCGGTCCCCCCGGCGGCGCTCGCCCAGTTCCTGCCGCGCTGGCAGCATCTGGGCGGCGGGGGCGGACTGCGCGGGGTGGACGGTCTGGTGCGCGCAGTGGAGCAGTTGCAGGGCGCTTCGGTGCCCGCCTCGGCGCTGGAGAAGCTGGTCCTGCCGTCCCGCGTCACGGGCTATGTGCCCACACTGCTCGACGAGTTGACGGCCGCGGGTGAGGTGGTGTGGGCGGGCGCGGGTGCCCTGCCCGGCAAGGACGGCTGGGTGAGCCTCTACCTCGCCGACGCCGCGCCCCTGCTCCTCCCGCCGCCGATGCCCCTGGAGCTGACCGCGCTCCACCAGTCGGTGCTGGACACCCTGTCCGGCGGATACGGGCTGTTCTTCCGGCAGATCGCGGACCAGATCAGAGCCACCACACACCCGGACGCCGGCGATCCGGAGCTGGCCGACGCCGTCTGGGACCTGGCCTGGTCGGGCCGCCTCACCAACGACACCCTCGCCCCGATGCGGGCCCTGCTCGGTTCGGGCCGTACCGCGGGCGCCACCGCGCACCGGGCCCGGCGTGCGGTCCCCCGCGGCCGGTACGGCGGTATGGGCGGCGCCCGCCCGGTCTCCCGCAGCGGGCCGCCGACGGTCGCCGGACGCTGGTCGCTGCTGCCGGAGCGGGAGCCCGATCCGACGGTGCGGGCCCACGCCCTGGCCCGCGCCCTGCTGGACCGGCACGGTGTGGTGACCCGGGGCGCGGTCGCGGCGGAGGGCGTGGAGGGCGGCTTCGCCGCGGCGTACCGGGTGCTGTCGGTGTTCGAGGAGAGCGGTCAGGCCCGCCGGGGCTATGTGGTGGAGGGGCTGGGCGCGGCGCAGTTCGCCATGGACGGGGCGGTGGACCGGCTCCGTGCCGCGGCCACCGCCCGGGAGCGCGCCGGTGAGGATCTGACGCGGGCCGGGGCGGATCCCTGGACGGCGGCGCCCCGTCCGCAGCGGGGCCGGGACGGCGGGGCGCCGCGGGCGGTGGTGCTGGCGGCGGCCGATCCGGCCAACGCGTACGGCGCGGCGCTGCCCTGGCCGGAGCCGCCGCCCGGCGAGCGGCACAAGCCGGGCCGCAAGGCGGGCTCCCTGGTGGTCCTGGTCGACGGTGAGCTGACGCTGTACATGGAACGCGGCGGAAAGACGGTACTCGCCTGGCCGGGGCAGCCCGCCGGCCGGGCGCAGGACATACCGGGCGCCACGGCGGCGGAGACGGCCGGAGCGGAGGCCGCGGACGACGCCCGGTTGGCGCTGGCCGTGGAGTCCCTGGGTGCGGCGGCCGCGGCCGGTGCCCTGGGCACGGTCACAGTGGAGCGGATCAACGGCTCCCCCGCTCTCACCTCGCCCTTGGGCCCGCTGCTGGAGACCGCCGGTTTCCATGCCACCCCGAGGGGGCTGCGCATCCGGCCCTGACCGGCGGCGGAGTGGGTGCCGTGCCCCGCGGGCCGTGACAGGCTGGGGACATGCCCGAAGGTGACACCGTGTGGTGGACAGCACGGCGGCTGGACCGCGCCCTCGCGGACCGGCTGCTCGTCCGCAGCGACCTGCGGGTGCCCAAGCTGGCCACCAAGGACCTCACCGGGCGCCGCCTGCTGAACGTCACCCCCCGCGGCAAGCATCTGCTGGCCCGCGTCGAGGGCGGCCTCACTCTGCACTCCCATCTGCAGATGGACGGTGTGTGGAAGGTGTATCCAGTGGGCGCGGCTTGGCGGGGCGGCCCGGGGCACCAGATCCGGGCGATCCTCGGCACCGACGAGTCCACCGCCGTCGGGTACCGGCTGCCCGTACTCGATCTGCTGCGCACCGAGAACGAGGACCGGGTCGTGGGCCATCTCGGCCCCGATCTGCTCGGCCCGGACTGGAACGCCGAGTCGGCGCTGCGGCGGCTACTGTCCGATCCGGGACGGGAGTTGGGCGAGGCGCTGCTGGACCAGCGCAATCTCGCCGGGATCGGCAATGTCTACAAGTCGGAGCTGTGCTTCCTGGCGCACACCACCCCGTGGACCCCGGTGGGCGAGGTCCCGCAGCAGGCCCTGGAGCGCCTGGTGGCACTGGCCCACCGCCTGCTGCGGGCCAACCGGGAGAACCCGACCCGCTCCACCACCGGCCGCGGCGACCAGCGCCTCTTCGTCTACGGGCGGGCGCCGCGCCCCTGCCTGCGCTGCGGCACCCCGGTCCAGCACTCGGAGCAGGGCGACGGCTCCCGCCAGCGGTCCACCTACTGGTGCCCGGTCTGCCAGCACGGCCCCGCGCCGCAGCCTCCTGTACCGGGCGAGGAGCACCCCGTGGGACGGCCGCCGCGGCACTGAACGCCCAGGGCACAGCATGGTGTTGAGACCCGGCGGCATCCCGGAGCGGCCGCCCCCCAGAGGCGCGGCCGCGAGCGCAAGGCGCCCATCCGGACCGGTCGCCGTGGAAGCAGCCCGCGCTCAGATCGGCCGATGTGGGTCGGGGGCGGGTGGTCGGGGGCGGCGGCGTGCCCGCTGGGTGCGTAGCCAGGCCTGGATCCGGGGGCGCCACTGGTCGGATCCGACGGCGCCCGCAGCCTGCGACTTCGGTACGCAGTGCACCGGCAGCAGGCTCAGCCCCCAGCCGCCCGCCGCCACCGCGCCCTCCACGACTCCGGCCCGCGGGCTGAACGCGAGCCGCAGCACGGCCCACCACCAGAGCGCCCCCAGCGCCAGCCCGACCAGGACACGGACCATCCGCACCGCACCGCCGTGCGCCTCCCCCATGCCCCGCCTCCCCCTCCTCTGCCTCCGCCTCCGCCACCGCCCGCCCCTCGCACCGTGCGGGTGGGGCGCCGTTCGCCGTGTCACGCCCGTCACCTCCCACCGCCCGCCAGGTGACCTGTGCCGACGGTAGGCGCCGGGCCGGGGCGGCGGCAGGGCGCACCGTTGCGCGGTTCGGCCCGGGGCGCGTCGGCCTGCGCCCCGGGCCGCTCGGATCCGCTCAGCCGTGCTCCGCCTGGAACATCCAGTGGTGCTTCTCCAGGTCCGCGGTCAGCCCGATGAAGATGTCCTGGGTCACGGGGTCCGGCTTGTCCGTGGCCTGGATGCGTTCCCGCATCCGCGTGATCACGGCGGACAGCGCGTGCACCAGCACCTCCACCGCCTCCGCGTCCTTGATCCAACCGTCGGTGACCTGGTCGATCCCGCTCTGCGCGGCCACCGTGGACGCACGCGCGTCCGGCGGGACGCCCAGTGCGGAGGTGCGTTCCGCGACGGTGTCGGAGTACTGGCGGGCGGTGGCGACCACATCGTCCAACTGCAGGTGGACGGTGCGGAAGCGGGGACCGATGACGTTCCAGTGCACCTGCTTCGCCACCAGCGACAGGTCGACCAGGTCCACCAGGGCACCCTGGAGTGCCTCCGCGACGATCTTCTGGTCGGCATCGGGCAGCGGACTCTTCACGACGTACATCAGATTCCTCCGGTCTCGTCCTGCCTAGTCCTGCCGCCGGCCGGTGCCCGCCCGGCGACACCGGCCACGATGCCAACCCTGAACCAGAGCCGCAAACCGGCATATAACCCCGCTCGGCTCTCGGCCCACAGCGAAGCCCCGGTCGAAACGGCGGCCCCGGGAGGATCTCCCGGGCCCGCCCCGACCGGGGCTCGCAGGTGCTCTGTGGGGTGCCGTCAGGCGGCCACCACGTCCACCGCCTCGGCGGGGGCCTTGATGGTGACACGTTCCGGTGGCACACCGGTCACGGAGACGGGGTTGAGCATCGGACGGACCGGCGCGGGTACCGGGTCGGCGGCTGCCGACTCGGCGAGCTCGGCTAGGGAGAGCTCGTCACTCACCTCACGCATGAGCTCGGACATCCGTACGTCAAGCGCGACGCAGATCGCGGAGAGCAGCTCGGAGGAAGCCTCCTTCTGCCCCCGCTCCACCTCGGAGAGATAACCGAGCGAGACCCGGGCGGACGAGGAGACTTCGCGCAGAGTACGGCCCTGGCGCTGGCGCTGCCGACGCAGCACGTCACCCAGCAGGCGACGGAGCAGAATCATCGGTGGCTCCCTCCTCGGACCGTGTAGCCGCATCCTTCACGCCCCACCGTACCGCCTCGTGCCGCGGCCGTGCGGGGAGCGATGTCGTGTTCACTCAGGGCTGCAAACATCAAGTCCCCCCGTTCTCTTCCCTGTCCTGTGGCCGTTCATTGTCCGGGTGTTCGCCTGACAACTGCTCCAGCAGCAGCCCCAGTACGCCGCGCACACTCTCCCTACGGATTTCCGCACGATCGCCGTTCAATCGCAATGCGGCGGTTTTCCCCCGGCCCGAAGGTCCTTCCACGGCCACGAAAACGGTGCCCACCGGCTGCCCGTCCTGGGGTTCGGGTCCGGCGACTCCGGTGGTGGCCGCGCCCCAGTCGGCGCCGAGCGCGGCCCGTACTCCGGCCGCCATCTGCCCTGCGACCTGCCCGTCCACCGCGCCCCGGGCCGCCAGCAGCGCCCCGTCCACACCCAGCAGGCGCGTTTTGAGTTCGGTGGCGTAGGCGGTGACCGAGCCGCGGAAGGCGCGGGAGGCGCCGGGGGTCGCGGTGATCTCTGCGGCGACCAGTCCTCCGGTGAGCGACTCGGCGACGGCGAGGGTCTCACCCCGTTCCACCAGCAGTCTCAGTGCCTCGGCGGCCGGACCGTTCACGAGGCGGGCTCCTCACCGCTCCCGGCCGCGGCCCGGCGCTCGGCCAGGCCCTGGCGCCGCAGCACTATGGCCTGTTTCACATAGTCGAGTCCGGTCACCACGGTCAGTACCACCGCCACCGCCATCACCCAGAACCGCAGCGTGGCCAGCGGCCCGGTCAGCGCCAGGACGTACATGCCGACGGCGGTGCCCTGGGTGAGGGTCTTGAGTTTGCCGCCGCGGCTGGCCGGGATGACGCCGTAGCGGATCACCAGGAACCGCAGCAGGGTGATGCCGAGTTCCCGGCCGAGGATGACGGTCGTGACCCACCAGGGCAGATCGCCGAGCGCGGACAGGCAGATCAGCGCGGCCCCCATGATCGCCTTGTCCGCGATCGGGTCCGCGATCTTCCCGAAGTCGGTGACCAGGTTGTACGTACGGGCCAGATGCCCGTCGAACAGGTCGGTGATCATGGCGACGGCGAAGGCCGCCCAGGCCACCGAGCGCCAGGCCGGGTCATAGCCGCCGTCGGCCAGCATCAGCGCGACGAAGGCGGGGACCAGCGCGAGGCGGAACATGGTGAGCAGATTGGCGATGTTCCAGATGCTCGCCTGGTTGACCGCGGCGGCGCCGAGCTTGCCACCGGGCGCGGGCCGGCCGGAGGCACCTGCGGCGGGCGCCGGCACCGGGGTCATCTGGCCGCCCCCTCGGAACATCCGGGCCGGTCGGCCGGGGCGGCCGCGTCCAGGATCTCCGCGGTCTCCGCGACCAGGTCGACGCCCTCGGTGCCGATGGCCTTGGCCCCCACCATGTCGCCGGCGGCCAGTCCGCTCGCGTCGGTGAAGAGCACCTGCCCGTCGGTCTCCGGCGCCTGGTGGGCGGCGCGGCCCACGGCCGGCTCCTCGCCGTCGCCGGGCGATTCCACCAGCACCTCCAGGCGTTCCCCGACGCGCTCCTCGGCGCGCTGCGAGGTGAGTTCGTCGGCCAACCGGGAGATGTGCGCCAGGCGTTCGGCGACCACGTCCTGGTCGACCTTGGTCCGGTAGCCGGCGGCCTCGGTGCCCTCTTCGTCGGAGTAGCCGAAGACACCGATCGCGTCGAGGCGGGCGTGGGTGAGGAAGCGTTCCAACTCGGCCAGGTCGGCCTCGCTCTCGCCGGGGAAGCCGACGATGAAGTTGGAGCGCACCCCGGCCTGGGGGGCGCGGGTGCGGATCTCGTCCAGCAGGCCGAGGAAGCGGTCGGTGTCGCCGAAGCGGCGCATGGCGCGCAGTACGTCGGACGCCGAGTGCTGGAACGACAGGTCGAAGTAGGGGGCGACCTTCTCGGTGGAGGTCAGGACGTCGATCAGGCCGGGGCGCATCTCGGCGGGCTGGAGGTAGCTGACGCGGACGCGCTCGATGCCGTCGACGGCGGCCAGTTCGGGCAGCAGCGTCTCCAGCAGCCGGATGTCGCCGAGGTCCTTGCCGTAGGAGGTGTTGTTCTCGGAGACCAGCATGATCTCCTTGACGCCCTGCTCGGCGAGCCAGCGGGTCTCGCCCAGGACGTCGGAGGGGCGGCGGGAGATGAAGGAGCCGCGGAAGGACGGGATGGCGCAGAACGAGCAGCGCCGGTCGCAGCCGGAGGCCAGCTTCACCGAGGCGACGGGCGAGCTGCCGAGGCGGCGGCGCAGCGGAGCGCGCGGGCCGGAGGCGGGCGCCAGACCGTCCGGCAGATCGGCGGGGGCCTCGGCCGCGGGGGCGTGGCCGGGGAGGGCGACCTGCTCGCCGGCCTGCTGGCGTTCCGCCGGGCTGATCGGCAGCAGCTTGCGGCGGTCGCGAGGAGTGTGGGGGGCGTGGACGCCGCCGCCGAGGATGGTGCCGAGACGGTCGGAGATGTCCGCGTAGTCGTCGAAGCCGAGGACTCCGTCAGCTTCGGGGAGGGCGTCGGCGAGTTCCTTGCCGTAGCGCTCGGCCATGCAGCCGACGGCGACCACGGCCTGCGTTCTGCCGTGCCCCTTCAGGTCGTTGGCTTCGAGGAGGGCGTCGACGGAGTCCTTCTTCGCGGCCTCCACGAAACCGCAGGTGTTGACGACGGCGACGTCCGCTTCCTGGGCGTCCTCGACGAGCTGCCAGCCGTCCGCCTCCAAGCGGCCTGCGAGCTCCTCCGAGTCCACCTCGTTACGGGCGCAGCCGAGTGTGACGAGAGCGACGGTGCGGCGTTCAGGCATGGGCTCAAGACTACTTTGTCGTGCGGGCCGCCCGGCCCGCGAGGGTTCCCCGCGGGGCGGAGATCCGCTGCTCACCCACGCGCCGAAACGGCTCAACCCGCTTGGGGATCGCCCTTGGTGTACGAGAGGCGCTCGACCTGACCGGGGCGGAAGGCGTCATCGATCTTCTTGCCGTTGACGAAGAGCTTGATGGAGCCGGCGTCGCCGAGGACCAGGTCGATCTTCTGGTTGTCCTGGAAGGTCTTGGTCTGGCCCTGCTCCAGCAGTCCATCGAAGAGCAGGCGGCCGTTGTGGTCCTTGGCGGAGATCCAACTGCGCCCGTCGGTGGCGTTGACCATGACGGTGACCTTGTCCCGCGGGGCGGCGGCGATGGCGCTGTCGGTGGGGTCGGGCCTGGGCGTCTCGGGCTTGTGGCTGCCGTGCTTGGTGCCGGCCGGTTTGCTGGTGGCGGGGGTGGAGCCCTCGGCGACCTGGGTGTCGTCGGACCCGCCGGAGTCGCTGCCCTTGAGCAGGGTGAAGCCGACGAAGCCGATGACGGCGACGATCGCGGCGACCATGGCGGCGGTCCAGTTGGGCCGGCGGCGGTCGGGCCGGATGCGCTCGGCCTCGAACATGGGCGTGGCCGGGGAGGTGTTGGTGCGGCCGCCGTGCTCGGCGTCGAAGCGGGCGATCAGCGGCGCGGGGTCCAGGCCGAGGGCGTTCGCCAGGGACCGGATGTGCCCGCGGGCGTAGACATCGCCGCCGCAGCGGCTGAAGTCGTCGTCCTCGATGGCGTGCACGATCGGGATCCGCACCCGGGTCACGGTGCTGAGGTCGTCGACGGTGCGGCCGGAGGCGATTCTGGCCTGTCGCAGGGTGTGGCCGACGGACTCGGTGTGCGCGGGGCGGTCGTCCGCATCGGACGTGTGCGCTCCGGGCTCGTCGCCGGCCTGGGGGCGGTCGTCTTCAGGGGAGTTGCCGATGGACACGGGGGCGCCTTTCGAGCGTGTAGCCACCTGCTGGAGGTTCAGTCTAGGGGGGGTGCGAAAGTGCGGGGCAACCGGGCGGTCCGACTTTGTACGCCATCGGTATGGCCACCCGGCCTGCGGGGAGGGGGAAACGTTCTGCCCCTCCCCTCAACTTGACGTATGCCAACGGGAAACGGTTGCCTCAAGGTCTCGTTCGGGTGGTTCTGCCGAGCCGGGCCGCGCGCTTCCTCAGAGTTGAGCCTCCCCGCGGATCACGGCGAGCACTCCATCGAGTTCGTCGGCCTTCACCAGAACGTCACGTGCCTTGGATCCCTCGCTGGGGCCGACGATGTTCCGCGACTCCATCAGGTCCATCAGGCGGCCCGCTTTCGCGAAGCCGACGCGCAGCTTGCGCTGGAGCATCGAGGTGGAGCCGAACTGGGTGGAGACGACGAGTTCGGCGGCCTGGCACAGCAGGTCGAGGTCGTCGCCGATCTCCTCGTCGATCTCCTTCTTCTGCTTGCCGCCGACGGTGACGTCGTCACGGAAGACGGGCGCCATCTGGTCCTTGCAGTGCTGCACGACCTGGGCGACCTCGGCCTCGGTGACGAAGGCGCCCTGCATACGGACCGGTTTGTTGGCGCCCATCGGCAGGAAGAGGCCGTCGCCCTTGCCGATGAGCTTCTCGGCGCCGGGCTGGTCGAGGATGACGCGGCTGTCGGCGAGCGAGGAGGTCGCGAAGGCCAGCCGCGAGGGCACGTTGGCCTTGATCAGGCCGGTGACCACGTCCACCGAGGGCCGCTGGGTGGCGAGGACCAGGTGGATACCGGCGGCGCGGGCGAGCTGGGTGATGCGGACGATGGCGTCCTCGACGTCGCGGGGGGCGACCATCATCAGGTCGGCCAGCTCGTCCACGATCACCAACAGATAGGGATAGGGCTGGAGTTCGCGTTCGCTGCCCTCGGGGAGCTTCACCTTCCCGTTGCGGACGGCCTCGTTGAAGTCGTCGATATGGCGGTAGCCGTAGGCGGCGAGGTCGTCGTAGCGCAGGTCCATCTCGCGGACGACCCACTGGAGGGCCTCCGCGGCGCGCTTGGGGTTGGTGATGATCGGTGTGATGAGGTGCGGAATGCCTTCGTAGGCGGTGAGTTCGACCCGCTTGGGGTCGACCAGCACCATCCGGACGTCCTCCGGGGTGGCCCGCACCATGATCGAGGTGATCAGGCAGTTGATGCAGGAGGACTTGCCGGATCCGGTGGCGCCGGCGACCAGGATGTGCGGCATCTTCGCCATGTTGGCCATGACGTAGCCGCCCTCGACGTCCTTGCCGAGCGCCACCAGCATGGGGTGGTCGTCCTCCGCGGCGTCGGCCAGCCGCAGCACATCGCCGAGATTGACCATCTCCCGGTCGGTGTTGGGGATTTCGATGCCGACGGCGGACTTGCCGGGGATGGGGCTGATGATCCGCACATCGGGGCTGGCGACCGCGTAGGCGATGTTCTTGGTGAGGGCGGTGATCCGCTCGACCTTGACGGCGGGGCCGAGTTCGACCTCGTAGCGGGTGACGGTGGGGCCGCGGGTGAAGCCGGTGACCGCCGCGTCGACCTTGAACTCGGAGAACACGGTGGTCAGGGAGGCCACTATGGCGTCGTTGGCGGCGCTGCGCGCCTTGCCGGGGCCGCCGCGCTCCAGCAGGTCCAGCGAGGGCAGCGAGTAGGTGATGTCCCCGGAGAGCTGGAGCTGTTCTGCCCGCGGCGGCAGATCGCGGGGCGCGTCGGGCGAGGCCTTGGTGAGGTCGGGTACCGGCGCGGAGTCCGCGTCGGCCGGGGCGGGCCGGCTGCCGCGGGCGGCAGGGACCGGGGTGGTCTGCTCGGGCCTCGGGTCGGTACTGACGCCCTGGGTGAGATCGGCGACGAGCGGCGACGGCGGCAGGCCGTGCAGTACGGCGCCGTCGAGATCGGCGGCGGCCGCGGCGGCCACATCGACGGCGTCCATGGAGCGGGCCGCGGCGGCCTCCTGACCGCTGCCGCGGCGGCTCCTGCGCCGGCTCAGGGCGTCGGCCTCCGCGGCCTCGGGGTCGACGGCGTCCGCGCGGCCGCGCCGCCTGCCGCGGGCGGGCAGCGCCTGTCGCCACTGCTCCTCGTACCGCTCGTCGTCCTCGGTGGCCTCGATGGCCTCGTCCTCGGTGGTGTCCTCGGGGGGCTGGACGACGCCGAGGCGGGTGCCGAGCAGCCGCAGCCGCTGCGGGATGGCGTTGACCGGGGTGGCGGTGACCACCAGCAGCCCGAAGACGGTGAGCAGCAGGAGCAGCGGCACCGCGAGCACCGCGCCCATGGTGAAGGTGAGGGGGGTGGCGGCGGCCCAGCCGATGAGGCCGCCTGCGTCCCTTATGGCCTGCATTCCGTCGCTGCGGGCGGGCGCGCCGCACGCCAGGTGGACCTGCCCGAGGATCCCGATGACCAGCGCGGACAGGCCGATGACGATCCGTCCGTTGGCGTCGGGCTGCTCGGGGTGGCGGATGAGGCGGACGGCGACCGCCGCGACGAGGATCGGCACCAGCAGGTCGAGCCGGCCGAAGGCGCCGGTGACCAGCATCTCGACCAGGTCACCGACGGGGCCGTGCAGATTGGACCAGGTACCGGCGGCGACCACCAGGGCGACACCGAGCAGCAGCAGGGCCAGGCCGTCCTTGCGGTGGGCCGGGTCGAGGCCCTTGGCACCGCGCCCTATACCGCGGAAGAGGGCGCCAACGGTGTGTGCGGTGCCCAGCCAGAGGGCGCGGGCCAGGCGGTAGACGCCGTTCGTCGGGCTGGGCGCGGGCCGCGGCGCGGACTTCTTCGCGGCCGCCTTCTTGGCCGGTGCCTTCTTGGCGGGGGTCTTCTTGGCGGGGGTCTTCTTGGCGGGGGTCTTCTTGGCGGGCGGCTTGGGCGATGCGGCCTTCTTCGCGGTGCCCTTCGCCGGCGAGGCCGCCTTCTTCGCGGGCGTCTTCTTGGCTGCGGACTGACGTGAGGCCATGGGGGTGAGGTTACCGTCGTGGGGCACGGCGGACACGTGCGCCCACCGCTTCACCCGACTGTGTCGCCCTCCCGCGGACCGAAACTGACGACCCGTCAACCTCCGTACGGGACAGCCACCCCGAAGTGGGACCGGGGTGGTGGTCCGGTACGGAGGTCGGTGCCGGTCAGTTCTGTGAGGGGACCTGGGGGGTGCCGGGCTCCAGGGCGTCGAGCGCCTTGCGCAGACCGGTCAGCTTCCGCTCCAGATGGGCCGCGGTGGCCAGCGCCGAGGTGTCCGCCTGGTCGTCGTCGAGCTGCTTGGAAAGCGCCTCCGCCTGCTCCTCCACCGCCGCCAGACGCGCCGACAGCTCGGCCAGCAGCCCCGCGGGCTCCCTGGCCCCGCCCACCGGCGACTTGCCGCCGCCCTCCAACTGGAGCCGCAACAACGAAGCCTGCTCACGGAGTTTGCAGTTCTTCATATACAGCTCGACGAAGACGGTGACCTTGGCGCGCAGCACCCACGGGTCGAAGGGCTTGGAGATGTAGTCCACCGCGCCCGCCGCATAACCGCGGAAGGTGTGGTGGGGACCGTGGTTGATGGCGGTGAGGAAGATGATCGGGATGTCCCGGGTCCGCTCCCGCCGCTTGATGTGCGCGGCCGTCTCGAACCCGTCCATACCCGGCATCTGCACATCAAGCAGGATCACCGCGAAGTCGTCCGTCAGCAGCGCCTTCAGCGCTTCCTCCCCGGACGATGCCCGCACCAGCGTCTGATCGAGCGCGGAGAGGATGGCCTCCAGCGCCAGCAGATTCTCCGGCCGGTCATCGACCAGGAGGATCTTGGCCTTCTGCACCATGGCCCGCCCTCCTCGCCCCGGCGTGGGGCCTCCCCTTTTCGAAGGACGCGGGACGGTGGTCGGATCCGCCCCGATGGACGGCTCCCTTACGCCGCCCGTCCTTGTGCCGGTCATCGTAGCCGTACCCCGCCCGTCACCACACCCTGTCACCGCGATGTCACTGTGCACTTACCACAGACGTGCCGGGAACCGTGAAGGTTCCCCGGTCAGCGGCCGACTCCGGAAGGTCGGTCCGGGCCGTACGGGACGGGGCGCGGGGCGGCCGGCGGCGCGACCACGCCCGTCCAACGTACGCCGCTCACCGGCCGCGCATCCACTGGGCCATGACCACGAGCAGATGATCGGGGTCGACGGGCTTGGTGACGTAGTCGGAGGCGCCGGACTCGATGGCCTTCTCCCGGTCCCCCTTCATCGCCTTCGCGGTCAGCGCCACGATGGGCAGCCCGGCGAACTGCGGCATCCGCCGGATCGCACTGGTCGTGGCATAGCCGTCCATCTCCGGCATCATGATGTCCATCAGCACCACGGCCACATCGTCGTGCTGCTCCAGCACCTCGATCCCCTCCCGGCCGTTCTCCGCGTACAGCACGGACAGTCCGTGCTGCTCCAGGACGCTGGTGAGGGCGAAGACATTGCGGATGTCGTCGTCGACGATGAGGACCTTCTCACCGTCGAACTCCGCCCGGGGCTGCTCCCCGCTGCCGGCCCGCTCGCCCTCCCGCACGGTGGGCGGCGCGGCCTCTGCGGGCGCTTCCTCGCTGCTCCGCGCGGGCAGCGCCGGCTGCTCGGGCGGCGGCGCCACGGCCCGCCGGCGCCGCCGGAACAGCGCCGCGGCACCGGTCTGCGTCTCCTGGTACGACTTCACCTCGGCCGGGGTGTCCGGGGTCCGCTCCCGCGGGGCGGACTCGGCCTGGGCGTCGCCCGATTCGGCGGACGCGAGCTGCGGGTAGCCCTCGCCGGGCATCGGGCCCGGGTGCAGCGGGAGGTAGAGCGTGAAGGTGGAACCGCGGCCCGTCTCGCTCGCCGCGTGGATCTCGCCGCCGAGCAGCCGGGCGATCTCCCGGCTGATGGACAGCCCGAGGCCGGTACCGCCGTACTTGCGGCTGGTGGTGCCGTCGGCCTGCTTGAACGCCTCGAAGATGACGCGCATCTTGCTGGCCGCGATCCCGATCCCGGTGTCGGTGACGGAGAACGCGACCAGGTCCGCGTCCGGGTCGCTGAGCGCGCCGGTCTCCAGCAGTTGCTCCCTGATGCCGACCGGCACCTCGGATCCCGCGGTACGGATGACGAGTTCCACGGCGCCGGAGTCGGTGAACTTCACCGCGTTGGACAGCAGATTGCGCAGGACCTGGAGCAGCCGCTGCTCGTCGGTGTGCAGGGTGGCGGGCAGCTCCGGCGAGACCCGTACCGAGAAGTCCAGGCCCTTCTCCGCGGTCAGCGGGCGGAAGGTGGCCTCCACGTAGTCCACGAGCTGCACCAGCGAGATCCGGGTCGGCGAGACGTCCATCTTGCCGGCCTCGACCTTCGTCAAGTCGAGGATGTCGTTGATGAGTTGGAGCAGGTCGGAGCCCGCGCCGTGGATGGTCTCGGCGAACTCGACCTGCTTGGGCGAGAGATTGCCCTCCGCGTTGTCGGCGAGCAACTTGGCCAGGATCAGCAGTGAGTTGAGCGGCGTGCGCAGCTCGTGCGACATGTTCGCCAGGAACTCGCTCTTGTACCGCATGGACACCGCGAGTTGCTCGGCGCGCTCCTCCAGGACCTGCCGGGCCTCCTCGATCTCGGTGTTCTTCACCTCGATGTCGCGGTTCTGCCGGGCCAACAGCTCGGCCTTCTCCTCCAGTTCGGCGTTGGAGTCCTGGAGCGCCTTCTGCCGGCTCTCCAACTCCGCTGACCGCTCCCGCAGTTGCTCGGTCAGCTCCTGCGACTGCTTCAGCAGCACCTCGGTCTTGGTGTTGACGCTGATGGTGTTGACGCTGGTGGCGATCATCTCCGCGATCTGGCTCAGGAAGTCCTTCTGGATGTCCGTGAACGGCTGGAACGAGGCCAGTTCGATCACCCCCAGCACCGTGCCGTCGAAGATCACCGGCAGCACGATGACATGTGCGGGCGGCGCCTCACCCAGCCCGGAGGCGATCTTGAGATAGCCCGGCGGCACGTTCTCCACCAGGATGGTCCGCTTCTCCATCGCCGCCGTCCCGATCAGCGTCTCCCCCGGCCGGAACGACGTCGGCATCGACCCCATCGAGTACCCGTACGAGCCGAGCATCCGCAGCTCGTACCGGTCGTCGCCGGCCGTCACCTGGTCCTGGGCGTCGTCGGTGGACTGGGCGACGAAGAACGCGCCGTGCTGCGCGGAGACCACCGGCGTCAGCTCGCTCATGATCAGCGAGGCCACGTCGTCCAGGTCCCGGCGGCCCTGCATCAGGCCGGAGATCCGGGCCAGATTGCCCTTGAGCCAGTCCTGCTCCTTGTTGGCGATGGTGGTGTCGCGGAGGTTGGCGATCATCGTGTTGATGTTGTCCTGGAGGACCTGGATCTCGCCCGCGGCGTCCACATCGATCTTGAGGTTGAGGTCCCCGCGGGTCACCGCGGTGGCGACGGCGGCGATGGCCCGCACCTGCCGGGTGAGGTTCCCCGCCATCTCGTTCACCGACTCGGTCAGATCCCGCCAGGTGCCGTCCACGTCCCGCACCCGGGCCTGGCCGCCCAACTGCCCCTCGGTGCCCACCTCGCGGGCCACCCGGGTCACCTGCTCGGCGAAGCTGGAGAGCTGGTCCACCATGGTGTTGATGGTGGTCTTCAGCTCCAGGATCTCGCCCCGCGCATCGATGTCGATCTTCTTGGTGAGATCGCCCTTGGCGATGGCCGTGGTGACCATGGCGATATTGCGCACCTGACCGGTCAGATTGGACGCCATCCCGTTCACCGACTCGGTGAGGTCCTTCCAGGTGCCGGACACCCCCGGCACCCGCGCCTGACCGCCGAGGATGCCATCCGTGCCCACCTCCCGGGCCACCCGCGTCACCTGGTCCGCGAACGAGGACAGCGTCTTCACCATGGTGTTGACAGTGTCCGCGAGCTGCGCCACCTCGCCCCGCGCCTCCACGGTGACCTTCTTCGTCAGATCGCCGTTGGCGACCGCCGTGGCGACCTGCGAGATGTTCCGCACCTGGCTGGTCAGGTTGTTCGCCATCAGGTTGACGTTGTCGCTGAGGTCCTTCCAGATGCCGGTGACACCCGGCACCCGCGCCTGACCGCCCAGATTGCCCTCGGTGCCCACCTCCCGGGCGACCCGGGTGACCTGCTCGGCGAAGTTGGAGAGCTGGTCCACCATCGTGTTGACGGTGGTGACCAGTTCGAGGATCTCGCCCTTGGCGTCGACGGTGATCTTCTTCGACAGGTCGCCGTTGGCCACCGCCGTCGTCACCTCGGCGATGTTCCGCACCTGCATGGTGAGGTTGTTCGCCATGAAGTTGACGGACTGGGTGAGGTCCTTCCAGGTGCCGGAGACGCCCTTCACCTCGGCCTGGCCGCCGAGCATTCCCTCGGTGCCCACCTCACGGGCCACCCGCGTCACCTGCTCGGCGAAGTCGGAGAGCTGATCCACCATCGTGTTGAGGGTGTTCTTCAACTCCAGGATCTCGCCCCGGGCATCCACATCGATCTTCTGCGACAGGTCACCCCGCGCCACCGCCGTGGCCACCTGGGCGATATTGCGCACCTGGGCGGTCAGATTCCCCGCCATACCGTTCACCGAGTCGGTCAAATCACGCCACACCCCGGCCACACCCGGCACCTGCGCCTGACCGCCGAGCCGGCCCTCGGTACCCACCTCGCGGGCCACCCGGGTCACCTGGTCCGCGAACGCGGAGAGCTGGTCGACCATCGTGTTGATGGTGTTCTTCAGCTCCAGGATCTCGCCGCGCGCGTCCACATCGATCTTCTGCGACAGGTCACCGCGCGCCACCGCCGTCGTCACCTGGGCGATCTGCCGCACC
This sequence comes from Streptomyces sp. NPDC058045, assembly GCF_042885635.1. Taxonomy (NCBI): domain Bacteria; kingdom Bacillati; phylum Actinomycetota; class Actinomycetes; order Kitasatosporales; family Streptomycetaceae; genus Streptomyces; species Streptomyces sp. NPDC058045. Next base: position 23,169 of record NZ_JBHVRR010000062.1, read on the forward strand.
TGCGAAGTCAGGTTCCCCGCCATGAAGTTGACCGAATCGGTCAACTCCCGCCAGGTGCCGCTCACCCCGTCCACCCGGGCCTGACCGCCGAGGCGGCCCTCGGTGCCCACGTCCCGCGCCATCCGCGTCACCTGGTCGGCGAAGCTGGAGAGCTGGTCCACCATGGTGTTCACGGTGTTCTTGAGCTGGAGCATCTCACCGGACACATCCACGGTGACCTTCTGCGACAGATCGCCGTTGGCCACCGCCGTCGTCACCTGAGCGATATTGCGCACCTGGCCGGTGAGGTTGCGGAACGCCGTGTTGACGGAATCGGTCAGGTCCTTCCAGGTCCCCGCGGCCCCCGGCACCTGCGCCTGGCCGCCCAACTCGCCCTCGACGCCGACCTCCCGCGCCACCCGCGTCACCTCGGAACCGAACGCGGAGAGCTGGTCCACCATCGTGTTGACGGTGTTCTTCAACTCCAGCATCTCGCCCGCGACATCGACCGTGACCTTCTGCGAGAGATCGCCGTTGGCCACCGCCGTCGTCACCGCCGCGATGTCCCGCACCTGCGTCGTCAGATTCCGGAACACCGTGTTGACGGAGTCGGTCAGATCCTTCCAAGTCCCCGCGGCCCCCGGCACATTGGCCTGACCGCCGAGCCGGCCCTCCGCGCCGACCTCGTTCGCCACCCGCGTCACCTCGTCCGCGAAGGTGCGCAGCGTCTCCGTCATCTGGTTGATGGTCTCCGCGAGCTGGGCCACCTCGCCACGGGCGCTCACCGTCACCTTCTGCGACAGATCGCCGCTCGCGACGGCCGTGGTGACCTGCGCGATCCCCCGCACCTGCGCGGTGAGATTGCCGGCCATCAGATTCACCGAGTCGGTGAGGTCCTTCCACACCCCGGCCACCCCCGGCACCCGGGCCTGCCCGCCCAACTCGCCCTCGGTGCCCACCTCCCGGGCAACGCGCGTCACCTCGGAGGAGAACGACGAGAGCTGATCCACCATGGTGTTGACGGTGTTCTTCAACTCCGCCATCTCACCGGCCACATGGACGGTGACCTTCCGCGACAGATCGCCCTTGGCCACCGCCGTCGTCACCAGCGCGATGTCCCGCACCTGCGCCGTCAGCCGGTACGCCATGGTGTTGACCGAGTCCGTCAGGTCCTTCCACGAACCGGACATCCCGCGCACCCGGGCCTGCCCGCCCAGCTTGCCCTCGGTACCGACCTCGCTCGCCACCCGCGTCACCTCGTCGGTGAACGTGGAGAGTTGGTCGACCAGGTTGTTGACGGTACGGCCCACCTTGAGGAACTCGCCGCGCAGCGGATGGTCCCGGCCGTCCGACTCCTGCGCCCGCAGCTCCATCCGCTGCTCCAGATCGCCCTCGGCCACCGCCGACAGCACCCGGCTCACCTCGGACACCGGCCGCACCAGATCATCGACCAGCGCGTTGGACGCCTTGATCGCCGCCGCCCAGGACCCCTCACCGGCACCGGCCTCCAGCCGCTCGGTAAGCTTCCCGTCCCGGCCCACGACCCGCCGCACCCGGGACAGCTCGCCCGTCAGATGCACATTCCGCTCGGCGACCTCGTTGAACACCGCGGCGATCTCCGCCATGACCCCGTCACCGGAAACCGTGAGCCGCTTGCGGAAGTTGCCGTCCCGCATCGCCACCAGACCGGCCAGCAGCCGGTTCAGGGCAGCCGTGTCCACCGCGGTCGTCCCGGACCGCGACCCCCGCGGTTTCTTCGGGGGCTGTCCGCCTTCCGCGCGCGTGCCAGTGCCCCGCGTCGCTGCGCCAGACTCCACCGTGTCCCTCCCGAAGGGGTCGACCTTGTGCTCGGCTGCTCCCGCGGGAGCCTCTCCCAGTGTTCCATTCCGAGGCTCCACCGGGTCCGTCACCAACGTAACCTCACAGAACCGCCCCTCGTTACCCCACATGGGCAGGGCGGGACGCAGCACTGCCCTGGAGGCGGCTACCCGGTACGGCGCCTCCAACTCCGATCCGCTCCCATCCGATCGCGGAGAGTCCGATCCCGTCGCCACAGGACCGTCCCACCGCGCCCGGACATACGGAGTGTGCACCTCCGCGGAGGGCCCGAGGGGGCCGGTTCGCCCTCCGCAGAACGATCCGGTCACCTCGTCCGGGGATGCCCCTGAACACCGGACCGCCCGCCCACTAACCTGTCGTACGAAGCAGCGTGTCCGACGGCGGACACCGCGGCGCCCGGACCGCGGCGGCCGCCCGCCCGCCGGACACCGGCCAGGGGGCACCGACACCATGGGGAGTTCTGTGATCACCGCGCGCGCGGCCGCCACCTTCGAACCGGTCGGACGCTCCGTCGCCACGGCCCGCTCCTTCGTCCGCGACACCCTGCAGGGCTGGGGCTTCAGCGACATCGTCGACGACGCGGTGGTCCTCACCAGCGAACTGGTCACCAACGCGGTGGTGCACGCCGGCACCGCCGCCGAAGTGCGCTGCCTGCGCACCGAGGACCGGGTCCGCATCGAAGTACGCGACCGCTACCCGGAACGCGAGATCCCGGTCCAGCACTCCGCCATCGACATGGGCACCCCCGACCGCGAGGGCGGCCGCGGCCTCCAGCTCTGCGCGGCCCTCGCCACCCGCTGGGGCGTCGAGTACACGCCCACCCACAAGCAGGTCTGGTTCCAACTCGACCTGCCGGACCGCCCCGTGGGCACCCGCACCGCCGGCCCCCTCCTCCCCACCGCCGTACTGCCGCTGGCCGAGGGACGGGTCCGCGTCGCCGTCATCCAGCTGGACGGCGGCAGCTCCATCACCTCCTGGAACGACGACGCGGGGGAGCTTTTCGGCCACACTCAGGAACAGGTCATCGGCAAGCCCCTCACCGACTTCGCCGCCTGGCCCCACACCCCCGGCACCAGCACCGGCATCGCCGACGCCCTCCAACTCTCCCGCTGGGAAGGCAGTTACGGCATCCGCGGCGCCACCGGCCGCGTCACCCCCGTCTACGCCTCCCACCTCCGCGTCCGCGACAGCAACGGCGAGCCCTCCACCGTCTGCCTCCTGGTACGCGACCACGAGCGCGCCGTCCTCCAGACCCCGCTGCGCTCCACCGCCGCGGAAGCCACCGCCCCCGCCGAGTCCCAGACCGCCGACCCGTTCGAGGTCTTCATCGGCTCGCCCGCCCCGGACGACCTCGACGGCCTGCTCCAGCGCACCGTAGAACGCGCCCGCGACATGCTCGACGCGGACGCCGCCTTCCTCCTCCTCGCCACCGACGACGAGACGGAGCTGGAGGTCCGCGCCTCCACCGGCCTGCCCTCCGCCCGGCAGCGCTTCGCCCGCGTCCCCGTCGAAGCCGGCCCCGGCCGCTACGGCTCCGCCCGGATGCCCGCCGTCCACGAGGACCTCACCGTCGTACCGGGCGCCGTCCCCCTCCTCGGCGGCACCGGGATGCGCTCCGTGGTCACCGTCCCGCTCAAGGTCGAGGGCCGCCTCACCGGCTCCCTCGGCGTGGCCGCCGAAGCCCCGCACCGCTACTCCAACGAGGAGGCGCTGCGCCTCCAGTTCGCCGCCGACCGGATCGCCCTCGCCGTGGAGTCCGCCCGCCTCGGCGAACTGGAACGGCTCCGCCGCGGCTCCCTCTCCTTCCTGGTCGAGGCCTCCGACCTGCTCGCCGGCACCCTGGACCGGGACCAGACGCTGGCGCTGATGGCCCAGATGACGGTCCCCACCCTCGCCACCTGGTGCGCCGTCTACACCATCGCCGACCAGTCCTCCGAGCCCTACCTCTCCTACGTCCTGCACGAGGACGAGGAAAGGATCGACGGCCTGAAAGCACTGCTCGCCCGCATCGCACCCCCGGACCCGGTGCCCGCCCCCGGCGCCCGCGTCTGGTCGGCGCCCGCGGAGGAGGCCCACCAGGCGGCACTGCGCACCTCCATGCGCAGCCTCGGCCTGGGCGAGCCCGCCACCGTCAACACCGGCATCGGCCCCACCCTGGCGACGGCCGCCGCGGTCGGCGGCGAGACGGTCGTCCTGCCGCTGGTCGCCCGCAACCGCGTCATCGGAATGCTCACCCTCGGCAAACCCTCCGACGACCACTTCCGCCAGGAGATCCTGGAACTGGCCGAGGACCTCTCCCGCCGGGCCGCCCTCGCCCTCGACAACGCCCGCCTCTACTCGGAACGCACCGCGATCTCCCAGTCCCTCCAACGCAGCCTGCTCCCACCGGAGTTGCCGGACGTACCCGGCGTCGAGGTCGAGGTCATCTACCGCGCGGCCGGCGAGGGCAACGAGGTCGGCGGCGACTTCTACGACCTCTTCCCCATCCGCGACGGCGCCTACGGCTTCGCCATCGGCGACGTCTGCGGCACCGGCCCCGAGGCGGCCGCCGTCACCGGACTCGCCCGGCACGCCCTGCGACTGCTGGCCCGCGAGGGCTTCGGCGGCCCCGCCGTCCTGGAGCGACTCAACGCCGCCATCCTCGACGAGGGCGCCCGCAGCCGCTTCCTCACCCTGCTCTACGGCGAGCTGTGGCCCAAGGAGGACGGCGGCGCCGAACTGAAGGTGGTCTGCGCCGGCCACCCGCTCCCCCTCCGCCTCCGCCAGGACGGCTCCGTGGAACCCGCCGCCGAACCCCAGCCCCTCCTCGGCGTGATGGACGACCTGGACCTGTACGAGCAGACGGTGACCCTGGACCCGGGCGACGTCCTGCTCTGCGTCACGGACGGCGTGACGGAACGCCGCGAGGGCGCCCGCATGTTGGGCGACGACGGCCTCACCGAGGTCCTCACCACCTGCACCGGCCTCACCGCGGGAGCGGTCGCCGCCCGCATCCTGCGCGCGGTGGAACGCTTCGCCTCCGATGCCCCCTCCGACGACATGGCCATCCTCGCCATGCGCGTACCGGAGCCCCGACACGACTGAGACCGCGGCCCATTGCCCGGGCCGTGCACCCGCACGGCCCGGCCGCCTGCTCAACTCTTCCTACACGAGAAAAGGCCCCCACCCTTACCGGGTGAAGGCCTTCTCTCTGCTACTCCGGAGCCCCCAAACGGAATCGAACCGTTGACCTTCTCCTTACCATGGAGACGCTCTGCCGACTGAGCTATAGGGGCCTGCCACCTGGGCTGACTGCTCCCCGGCAACGATCGAAATCATACCCTGAACAACGCTGTGCTCCCAACCGCAGCACACCCCTCAGGCCGGCTGAAGAAGACCGCCAAGTGCGTTGCAGGCAGCGGCGATCCGCTGCATATCCCGCCGCCCCAACCGGGCGTCCACCGGCAGCGCCAGCGTCTCATCAGCGGCACGCTCGGTCTCCGGCAGACGCACATTCCGCCGGTACTCGGGCAGCCGATGCACCGGCGTCTTCACGGGCACCCTGCACTCGACTCCCCGCCCACGCAGCGTCCACGCAAAGGCGTCCCGGTCCGGCCGCCCATTACCGGGCACCCGCACCACATACTGCCGATAGCTGTGCCCGGGACAACCGGCAGGTGTGCGGACCCCGTTGAGCTTCGCATCCAGCAGAGCCGCGTTCCCACGCCGCCGCGCCAACTCCACCGCCGCCGCTTCCCCGCCGGCACCGACCTCTTCGGAGCGCTCCAGCACCAACAGCCCCTGCCGCCGCCCCAGTTCATACAGCGACACCATCTCAGCGGGCCGCCCGAAGCGATGCACGGCCACCACGGCACCCGTCCGAGAAGTCACCGCCCCGGCCACCGCATCGGGATCAAGGCAGTACGTCACCGGATCTATGTCCGCGAAAACGGGCACCGCACCGGTGAGAGCGACGGCCTCCGCCAACTCGACGTTGCCGAAAGCCGGCACGATCACCTCGTCACCGCTCCTGATGCCTGCGGCTCGCAGCAGTTCAACTGTCCCCATGAGCACGGATCCTGACCGCCCCATATGAACAGCACGTGACACCCAACAAAAAAGAGCTGGTCCCGGAACCGAAGTTCCAGAACCAGCTCTTCTAAAGATTGTTCGGCGGCGTCCTACTCTCCCACAGGGTCCCCCCTGCAGTACCATCGGCGCTGTAAGGCTTAGCTTCCGGGTTCGAAATGTAACCGGGCGTT
>NZ_JBHVRR010000063.1:0-28166 GCF_042885635.1 Streptomyces sp. NPDC058045
CACCTTTTGTGCCGGCGCGCCCGGGGGGTGGTCGGTAAACGCCCCCGGCCGCGGCCCGGGCCCCGCCGCGCCCCCCCCCCCCCCGCCCGGCCGGGGGCACCGGGGCCGCGCGGCAGGTCAGCCCTTGCGGGGCTGCCGCTTCCAGGGCCCGGTGATGGCGAGCATGATGCCCGGGGTCTGGATGTTGGCGTAGAGGGTCCGCCCGTCCGGCGAGAAGGTCACCCCGGTGAACTCGCTGTACTCCGGCTCCTGTTCGGTGCCGATGTTCAGCTCGTTGCGGGCGATCGGATACGTCCGGCCGCTGTCGGTCGCCCCGAAGAGATGCTGGAGGCCCTCCCCGTCCTCGGCGATCACCAGCCCGCCGTACGGGGAGACGGTGATGTTGTCCGGCCCGTCGAAGGCACCGTCCTTGGACGGGTCCGGGTTGACACCGAGCAGCACCTTGAGGGTGAGAGTGCGGCGCTTGGGGTCGTAGAACCAGACCGCCCCGTCGTGCTGCACCGGGCTCTCGCCGCGGGCGAAGGACGACACCACATAGGCGCCGCCGTCACCCCACCACATGCCCTCCAGCTTCCGGGCCCGGGTGATCTCCCGGTCCCCGAACTGCTTGCGGGTGGAGACGGTACGCGCGTCCCGGTCCGGTACGTCCACCCAGTCCACGCCGTAGACGGTGCCGGGGGCGGTGGCGCGGGACAGGTCGTCCACGAAGCGGCCACCGGAGTCGTAGCAGCGGGGCGCCTGGAGTACGCCCGCGTCGTCGGCGAGGGTGCGCAGCCTGCCGCGGCCGTGCTGGAAGCCGTGCGGCGGGGTCCAGCGGTAGAGCAGGCCGTTGGGGCCGGCGGCGTCCTCGGTGAGGTAGAGGTGGCCGCGGGACGGGTCCACGACGACGGCCTCATGGGCGTAGCGCCCCAGTGCCTTGATCGGCTTGGGGTCGCGGTTGGCGCGGCGGTCCGCCGGGTCCACCTCGAAGACATAGCCGTGGTCCTGGGTGAAGCCGTTGGCGCCCGCCTTGTCCTCGGTCTCCTCGCAGGTCAGCCAGGTGCCCCAAGGGGTGCGTCCGCCTGCGCAGTTGGTGGCGGTACCGGCGATGCCGACCCACTCCGCGACCTGCCCGCCGGGCCGCACCTCCACGACGGTGCAGCCCCCGGCCGCGCCCCGGTCGTAGACCAGGCCCTCGGTGAGCGGCACCGGGTGCGGCCACTTCGCGCGGGCACCGGCCAGCTCGTGGTTGTTGACCAGCAGGGTAGTGCCGCGGGGGCCCTCGAAGGTGGCGGTGCCGTCGTGGTTGGACGGGGTGGACTCGCCGGACTCCAGGGTGGTGACACCGGTCCGGGTGATGACGCGGTACGAGAAGCCGGCGGGCAGCGCCAAGAGGCCGTCCGGGTCGGCGACCAGCGGCCCGTAACCCACGGCGGGGCGGTGGCCGTTGCCCTGGTCCTGGCCCTGGCCGTCGCCGTCCTGCGCGGCCAGCGCGCCGGGGGCGGTGGCGAGCACCCCGGCGCTGCCGGTGAGGGCCACCCCCGCGGTGGTGGCGGCCGTTCTGCTGGTGAACTCCCTGCGGGTGAGCGGCATGGTGTCTCCTGTGTCATCGAGTACCTGAGCCGTGGGGGGCGGCGCGGCTGCCACCCACCGTCACCCGCGGAGGCGAACACGGCCTGAACGGCCGTCGACGCACAGGAGTTGTCTCCCCTACCCAGGGGGGCGGGCCTGCGCCCAGGTCTCCGCCCGATCAGCCGGAGTGCTGCTGGGAGCGGGCCTTGAAGGCGGCCTTGCGGGCCTCCTTGGCGACCCGCTTGTCCGGGTGCAGCCGGCCCATCGCCTCCAGCACCTCGGCGGTCGCCGGGTGCGCCACCCGCCAGGCGGTGTCGAAGAAGCCGCTGTGCTGCTGCGCCAACCCCTCGACCAGGGCCTGGAGTTCGGCCGAGTTCCCCTCCGCGGCGAGCTGCGCGGCCAGGGTGTCGATGGTCAGCCAGAAGATCATCGCCTCGCCCGGCGGCGGTACGTCGGACGCGCCGTGCTCGGTCAGCCACACCCGGGCCAGACCGCCCAGCTCCGGATCGTCCAGCACCTCGCGCAGCGCGGGCTCCACCTCCGCCCCGAGCAGCGCCAGAGCTTGCTGGCAGCGGAGGCGGCGCAGCGGCCCCGCCTCGTCCGCCCCCCGGGCCGCGGCCAGCAACTCCCGTGCCGCGCCCAGCGGTTCACGGCGCTCCAGCCAGAGTTCGGTCTCGGTACGGGCGGCGGGCTCGGGGTATCCGGCGGTGGCGGCGAGCAGGGCGTCGGCGCCGCGTTCGGTGAGGTCGCCCACCACGGGCGCCTGGAATCCGGCCTCCAGCAGCCGGCTGCGCAGCCCGTAGCGGCCCAGCGGGGTGAGGCGGACCATTCCGTAGCGGCTGACGTCCTCGTCGTCCGGGTCGGTACCGGCGGGCAGCTCGTCGCCGTCCGACTCCGCCATCAACTCCTCGTCCACCGGCCGGAATTCGACCAGCCCGGTCGGCTCCAGCATCCGGAACTGGTCGTCCAGCCGCAGCATCGCGTCCGACACCTGCTCCAGTACGGCGTCGGTGGGCTCCGCCATGTCATCCGGTACCAGCATCGAGGCGGCGAGGGCGGGCAGCGGAACCGGCTGCTCCTCGGGGCCGTCGCCGCCCACGGAGAGCAGATAGAGATTGCCGAGGACACCGTCGAGGAACTCCGCCTCGGCCTCCGGATCCCAGTCCAGGCCGCCCAGGTCGACGGTGCCGCCACCGGCGACGGCGTCCGCCAGACCGTCGATGTCGTCCAGGTCGGGCACCCCGGCGTCGGCGATCACGGTCTCCAGCGCGGCGAGCCAGAGGCCGAGGACATCGGCGGGCGAACCGGAGGTGACCAGGCCCAACTCGTCCCCGGCGACGACCCCGGACGCCCCCTCGCCCTCGCCGCCGTCCGCCCCGTCGGCCCCGTCAGCCTCGTCGGCCTCGTCTGCGTTCTCCGCCGCCGAGACGTCGATCAGGCCGATGTCCACCGCGACCCGCCAGGCGGCACTGGCGTCGGCCTCCGCGTCCGGGCCTTCGCCCAGGCCGAGTTCGGCGGCGGCGTCCGGCAGTTGCTCCTCGACCAGCTCACCGCCCGCGCCGACCCGGGTACCGGGCCCGGCCCAGCGGGCCAGCCGTACGGCGCGGGCCAGCAGCGGCGCGGCGAGGGCGTACCGGGCCAGTTCCGCTTCGGGGTGCAGCCGCACCGGCGGCAGGGGGGCGCTGTCTGACATCGGGGTGACTCCTCGCAAGGTACCTGGTGCGCCTTCAGCCTAGAGCCTGCGCGACCGCTTCCGCGCCCGCCGCCCGGCGGTGGGCGGCGCGGCCCCGCGGACCGGCCCCGGGCAGCGCGCCCACCGATGACCGTTCACCGCGGATACACCGGTGAAGTCTTGACAACTGCCCTGTCCGCGCAAGAGATTGACGCGCGTAGAAGGAGCGGGACGGCGCCCGACCACGTGCCGACGCACCCCGCGCCCCCCGGCACCACCCGCACCTCCGCACCGCACTCCGCACGCCCCGTCCCGGCACCGCACAACCCGGCGCCGCACACGCCCCCCGGAGGGAACCTTGCCGAGCAAGACCAGCTCGCGGCTCGCCGCGCTCACCGTCGCCGCCGTCTGCTCCACCGTCTGGGCCGGATCGCTCGCCCCGACCGCCGGAGCCGCCCCGGATCCGGCCGCGGACCAGGTCCGCATCCACGACATCCAGGGCGACACCCGGATATCCCCGCTCGCCGGGAAGGAGGTCGCCGACGTCCCCGGCATCGTCATCGGGGTGCGCACCGCGGGCTCCGCCAAGGGCTTCTGGTTCCAGGACCCGCAGGCCGACGACAACCCCGCCACCAGCGAGGGCGTCTTCGTCTTCACCTCCTCCGTCCCCAAGGTCAAGGTCGGCGACGCGGTGAAGGTGTCCGGCACCGTCTCCGAGTACGTGCCCGGTGGCAAGGACTCCGGCAACCAGTCGCTCACCGAGATCACCAAGCCGACCGTCACCGTGGAGTCCGGCGGCAACAAGCTGCCCGCCCCGGTCACCCTCGACGCCCGCTCGGTGCCCGACGCCTACGCCCCCGAGGGCGACGCCTCGGACAAGGGCTCCATCAACTCCCTGACGCTGCAACCCGATCGCTACGCCCTGGACCGCTACGAGTCCCTGGAGGGCATGAACGTCCGGATCGGCTCCTCCCGGGTGGTCACCTCCGCCAACTCCTACGGTGAGCTGTGGGTGACGGTGAAGCCCAAGGAGAACCCGACCGAGCGCGGCGGCACCCGCTACGGCTCCTACGAGGCGCAGAACTCGGGGCGGCTCCAGGTGCAGTCGCTGATCCCGGCCACCACCGACGCCTTCCCCGGCGCCGAGGTGGGCCAGAAGATCGGCGGCGGCGAAGGGCCCCTGGACTTCAACCAGTTCGGCGGTTACACGCTGACCGCCCGCAGCCTGGGCGGCGTCACCGGAAAGGCCCCCGAGCGGGAGACGGCGCGGGCGCAGAAGGACAAGGAACTGGCGATCGCCACGTACAACGTGGAGAACCTCGACCCGACCGACCCGCAGGAGAAGTTCGACCGGCTCGCCGAAGGCGTCGTCGGCAACCTCAAGTCGCCGGACATCGTCACCCTGGAGGAGATCCAGGACGACAACGGCGCCACCGACGACGGCACGGTCACCGCGGGCGAGACGATCCGCAAGTTCACCGACGCCATCGCGGCCGCGGGCGGCCCGCACTACGAGGCGCGCTCCATCGACCCGGAGAACAAGGCGGACGGCGGCGAGCCCGGCGGCAACATCCGGCAGGTCTTCCTCTTCAACCCGGACCGGGTCTCCTTCACCGACCGGCCCGGCGGCGACGCCACCACCGCCGTCGACGTCACCGGTGAGAACGGCAAGGCCGCGCTCACCCTCTCCCCCGGGCGGATCGACCCGGGCAACGAGGCCTGGAAGTCCAGCCGCAAGCCGCTGGCCGGGGAGTTCACCTTCCAGGGCCGCACCGTCTTCGTCATCGCCAACCACTTCGCCTCCAAGGGCGGCGACCAGAACCTCACCTCGCAGTACCAGCCGCCCACCCGCAGCTCCGAGACCCAGCGGCACCAGCAGGCCGACGCGGTCAACTCCTTTGTGAAGAAGCTGCTTTCGACGGAGAAGAACGCGGCGGTGGTGACCCTCGGCGACATCAACGACTTCGAGTTCTCCGACACCGTGAAGCGCCTGGAGGACGGCGACGCCCTCTGGTCCGCCATCAAGTCCCTGCCGCCCGCGGCGCGTTACTCCTACAACTACCAGGGCAACAGCCAGGTCCTCGACCAGATCCTGATCAGCCCCTCCCTCCGCAAGGGCTCCTTCTCCTACGACAGCGTCCACATCAACGCCGAGTTCTCCCAGCAGAACAGCGACCACGACCCGCAACTGCTCCGCCTGAAGAACTGACCCGGCGGGACGGGAACGCTCAACTGGGCTGTATCCAGGCTCAGTTCAGCGTTCCTTCCCTCTGACCGGTAGCACATCCAAGTGGAGCCGGGGCGCGGGGTGGCCGACACTCCAGGCATGACGGAGAACCCCCCGCGCCCGCCGGCGCCAACGTGGCACCGGACGGGCCGCGGGCCGTGCTCGACGCCTTCGACGCGGGGGACACCGCGGGCGCGGCGGCGGCGCCGCAGCGGCGGTTGCTGCCGCTGAACGGGCGATGATGGCCTGAACCGCCGGTGGGCGAGGGTCAGTTGTGGCTGTGCAGGATCTCGTTGAGGCCGGACCAGACCGCGTTGTTGGGGCGGGCTTCGACGGCGCCGGTGACGGAGTTGCGGCGGAAGAGGATGTGGGAGGCGCCGGAGAGGTCGCGGGCCTTGATGATCTCGCCGTCGGGCATGGTGACCCGGGTGCCGGCCGTGATGTACAGCCCGGCCTCCACCACGCACTCGTCGCCGAGTGCGATACCGATCCCGGCCTCGGCGCCGATCAGGCAGCGCTCACCGATGGAGATCACGACATTGCCGCCGCCGGAGAGGGTGCCCATGGTGGAGGCGCCGCCGCCGATGTCGGAGCCGTCCCCGATCACGACGCCCGCGGAGATACGGCCCTCGACCATGGAGGTGCCGAGGGTGCCGGCGTTGAAGTTGACGAAGCCCTCGTGCATCACGGTGGTGCCGGCGGCGAGGTGCGCGCCGAGCCGCACCCGGTCCGCGTCCGCGATCCGCACGCCCTTGGGCGCCACATAGTCCGTCATCCGGGGGAACTTGTCGACCGAGGTGACCTGGAGGTGGAGGCCTTCGGCGCGGGCGTTCAGCCGGGCCTGCTCCAGGTCGTCCACGGCGACCGGGCCCAGCGACGTCCAGGCCACATTGGCCAGGAAGCCGAACATGCCGTCCAGGCTCTGCCCGTGCGGGCGGACCAGCCGGTGGCTGAGCAGATGCAGCCGCAGATAGACGTCATGCGCGTCGAGCGGCTTGTCGTCCAGGGAGGCGATGACCGTACGGACGGCGACGATCTCCACGCCGCGGCGGGCGTCGGGGCCGACGGCCTGGGTGGCGGCGGCGCCGAGGAGTTCGGCCGCGCGCTCGGCGTCGAGCCGCTCGGTCCCGGCCGGGCCCGGCTCGGCGGTGAGGGCGGGGGCGGGGAACCAGGTGTCGAGGACGGTGCCGTCGGCGGTGACGGTGGCCAGGCCTGCGGCGACGGCGCCCGTGCCGCGCGGGGAAGTCGTGTCGGTCATGGCTCAGAACCTAACCGGCACGGGCCCACCGAGGCGAACCGGTGCCCCGCCCGTCTCAGGTGGCGGGACCTATGGACCGACTTGGCCAGAGTGCCGGATGAGGCGGTCGAGCATGGTGCGGGCGTACTCCTCGTCGTAGGGGGCGTTGGTGAGGAGGACCTGGAGGCAGATGCCGTCCATCAGGGCGAGCAGGGCGCGGGCGGTGACCGGGTCGGTGCGGCGGGCCAGCGGCGCCTCGAAACCCTGGCACCACTCGGCGGCGACCGGCCGCAGCGCGGGTCGGCGCAGCGCGGCGAGGTACAGCTCGTACTCCAGCTCCACGCCGGTGGGGTCGCCGGCGAGCCACTCGCCGAGTACGCCGGCGAGTTCGGTGGCCAGGTCGGCCCGCGGGTCCTGGAGGGCGGCGCGGGCGGCGACGACCTGGGCGAAGCCCTCGTTGGCCTGGCGGAGGGCGGCGACGAGGAGTTCGTCGAGGGTGCGGAAGTGGTAGGTGGTGGAGCCGAGCGGTACATCGGCCTCGGCGGCGGCGGTGCGATGGGTGAGGCCGGCGATGCCGTGGGCGGCGACGACCCGGATCGCGGCGTCGATGATGCGCTGCCGCCGCTCGGGGTCATGCCGTCGGGGGCGTGCGGACATCAATGGGCGCCTCCCATGTTGAGCAGCACCACCCCGGCGATGACGAGGAGGATCCCGCCGAGTTTGACGGCGCTGACGGACTCGCCGAGGAAGGCCATGCCGATGGCGGCGATGGCGGCGGTGCCGACGCCGGCCCAGATCGCGTAGGCGGTGCCGACGGCGAGGGTGCGCAGGGTCTGCGCCAGCAGGGCGAAGGCGGTGAGGTAGCCGACCACCGTGATGATCGAGGGCACGAGGCGGGTGAAGCCCTCGCTGTACTTCATCGCGGTGGTGCCGGCGACCTCCGCCGCTATGGCACCGGCGAGCAGCAGGTATCCCATGCGGATCAGTGTAGGCGGCTTGTGTACGGGCGTACACAACGGCCGGGGAGGCGCCTCCCGGGGCGAGGCTGTCCGCTGTCGTACCCGGCGGATAGGGTCGGTGGCCACGACAGGGGGAGGGATCCATGCGCGGCACGACCGGCGGGCGCGGGGTCATGGACGACGGAGCGCTGAAGCGATGACGAACGCACCGGGGTGGGGACCCACGCCACCGCAGGGCCCCCCGCCCGGCCCGCCCTACGGCGGCTGGGGCTGGGGCGCGCCGCCACCGCCGAAGCCGGGGGTGATACCGCTGGCGCCGCTCGGCCTGGACCAGATACTCGGCGGCGCCCTCGCCACCATGCGCCGCTACCCCGGCCCGCTCTTCGGCACCATCGGCACCGCGTACGGGCTGCTGCTGCTTCTGGTGGCGGGCGCCGGCGCGGTGGCGTACCGGTCGGTGGCGGGGCATCTGCGGGCGCTGCTGCACTCGACGGCGGAGGTGCCGCCGCAGTGGGCGGACGGGCGCCCGGTGCTGGTGGCGTTCGCCGCGGTGTGGGGGATCGCGGTGCTGCTGATGCTGCCGGTGACGGCGTTCACCCAGGCCGCCTGCCCGAGCGTGCTGGAGTCCGCGGTGCTGGGTCGGGCGACGACGGTGGGCGCGGTCTTCCGCCGGGCCGCCTCCCGTACGCTGCCCGCGCTGGGGGTGCTGCTGCTGATCACGCTGATGGTGACGGTGCCGTGGCTGCTGCTGGCCGGGGGCGGGGGCGCGTTGATCATCGCGGCGGCCTCGGCGGGGGACGGCTCGGGCGTCGCCGTCGCCTCGGTGCTGATGGTGCTGGTGTGTCTGGCGCTGGCGCCGCTGTCGATCTGGCTCTCTGTGCGCTTCAGTCTGGCGCCGCCCGCGGTGGTGCTGGAGTCGGCGGGGCCGGGCAGGGCGCTGCGGCGCTCGGCCGGGCTGGTGCGGGGCGCCTGGTGGCGGATCTTCGGTGTCACGGCGCTGGCGTACGGGATCGTGGCGGTGACGGCCGGTGCGTTCCGGCTGCCGCTGATGTTCGTCGGGCCGCAGCCGGGTCTCTCCCCGCGGTTCCAGGAGGCCGACACCCCGGGCGAGGTGCTGTCGCAGGTGCTGCCGGGCATGGTGGTGTCCACGGGGCTCTCGCTGGCGGTGACGCTGGTGATGCAGATCGTCTTCGCGGCCTTCGTACCGCTGGTGACGACGCTGCTCTATCTCGACCAGCGGATACGCAAGGAGGGCCTGGCCGATCAACTGGCCGCGGCCGCGGGGTAGTTGCAGGCCGCCTCGGAGACGTGCCGGGGGCGGCCCCGGTGGACCGGGACCGCCCCTGGGCGGCGGACCGCCGCCGGCTCAGACGTTGAAGCCGAGGGCGCGCAACTGCTCGCGGCCGTCGTCGGTGATCTTGTCGGGGCCCCACGGCGGCATCCACACCCAGTTGATGCGCAGCTCGTTGACCAGTCCCTCGGTGGCCGACTTGGCCTGGTCCTCGATGACGTCGGTGAGCGGGCAGGCGGCCGAGGTGAGCGTCATATCGACGGTGGCGATGTTCGCGTCGTCGACATGGACGCCGTAGATCAGGCCGAGATTGACGACGTCGATCCCCAGCTCAGGGTCCACGACGTCCATCAGTGCCTCCCTCAGCTCCTCCTCCGAGGCGGGCTTCAGGGTGGCGGTGTCGTTGTCGGTCATGCGGTCGTCGCCTCCTCAGCGAGGGCCTGGGCCGTCGCGTCCTTCCACGCCATCCAGCTCAGCAGAGCACACTTGACGCGGGCCGGGTACTTGGAGACGCCGGCGAACGCGACCGCGTCCTCCAGCACCTCCTCCATCTCGTCGTCCGGTTCGATGCGGCCCTTGGACTGCATCAGCTCCAGGAACACCGCCTGGATCCGCTGCGCCTCGGCCAGCTCCTTGCCGACCAGCAGATCGTTCAGCACGGAGGCGCTGGCCTGGCTGATCGAGCAGCCCTGCCCCTCGTACGAGACGTCCGCGATGCGGGTGCCGTCGTACCTCACGCGCAGCGTGATCTCGTCGCCGCAGGTCGGGTTGACATGGTGCACCTCGGCGTCGCCATCGCGCAGACCACGCCCGTGCGGGTGTTTGTAGTGGTCCAGGATGACGTCCTGGTACATCGAGTCGAGCTTCACGAAAGCAGCACCGCCCTAGCCGAAGAAGTTCCGTACGTGCTCCAGGCCGTCGACCAGTGCGTCGATCTCGGCCGGCGTGGAGTACAGATAGAACGACGCTCGTGTGGTCGCGGGAATTCCGTAGCGCAGGCAGACGGGGCGGGCGCAGTGGTGGCCGACCCGGACCGCGATGCCCTGCTCGTCGAGGACCTGGCCCACATCGTGCGGGTGGATGTCTCCCAGGGTGAAGGAGATCGCGGCGCCGCGCTCCTCGGCCGTGGTGGGGCCGATGATCCGCAGGTCCGGCACCTCGCGCAGCCGCCGCACCGCGTACTCGGTGAGGGCGTGCTCGTGCCGGGCGATGTTCTCCATGCCGATGGCGTTGAGGTAGTCCACCGCGGCGCCGAGGCCCACGGCCTGGGCGATCGGCGGGGTGCCCGCCTCGAACTTGTGCGGTGCCGGGGCGTAGGTGGAGGAGTGCATCGAGACGGTCTCGATCATCTCGCCGCCGCCGAGGAACGGAGGCAGGTCCTCCAGCAGTTCCTGACGGCCCCAGAGGACGCCGATGCCGGTCGGGCCGCACATCTTGTGGCCGGTGAAGGCCACGAAGTCGGCCTGGAGTGCCTGTACGTCGAGCGGCATGTGCGGGGCGGCCTGGGAGGCGTCGATCAGCACCAGGGCGCCGACCTCCTGGGCGCGGCGCACGATGGCCTCGACCGGGTTCTGGGTGCCGAGGATGTTGGAGACCAGCACAAAGGAGACGATCTTCGTCTTCTCGGTGATGACCTCGTCCAGGTTCGACAGGTCGAGGCGGCCGTCGTCGGTGAGGCCGAACCACCGCAGCTTCGCCCCGGTGCGCTGCGCGAGGAGCTGCCACGGCACGATGTTGGAGTGGTGCTCCATCTCCGTGATGACGATCTCGGTCTCGTGGTCCACGCGGTAGGGCTCGTCGGCCCAACCCAGCATGTTCGCCACGAGGTTGAGCGACTCGGAGGCGTTCTTGGTGAAGATGACCTCGTCGCGGCTGGGCGCGTTGACGAACGCGGCGACCTTGTCCCGCGCGCCCTCGTACAGCGCGGTGGCCTCCTCGGCGAGGACGTGGACACCGCGGTGCACATTGGCGTTGTGCTGCTCGTAGTACTCGTCGACCGCGTCGAGGACCTGGCGCGGCGTCTGCGAGGTCGCCGCGTTGTCCAGGTAGACCAGCTTCTTGCCGTCGTGGAGCACCCGGTCGAGGATCGGGAAGTCCTTGCGGATCGCCTCGGTGTCGAGGAGGCCGGGGAGCCCCTGATGGGCGTCTGTCACTCGGACGCGCCTCCCTTCACATACTCCTCGTAGCCCTCGTTCTCCAGCTTGTCGGCGAGCTCCGGGCCGCCGGACTCGGCGATGCGGCCGTCGGCGAAGACATGGACGTGGTCGGGCTTGATGTAGCGGAGGATCCGCGTGTAGTGCGTGATCAGCAGCGTGCCGACCTGGCCGGACTCGCGGACGCGGTTGACGCCCTCGGAGACGACGCGCAGGGCGTCGACGTCGAGGCCGGAGTCGGTCTCGTCCAGGATGGCGATATGCGGCTTGAGCAGCTCCAGTTGGAGGATCTCGTGCCGCTTCTTCTCACCGCCGGAGAAGCCCTCGTTGACGTTCCGCTCGGCGAAGGCCGGGTCCATGTGGAGCCGCTGCATGGTCTCCTTGACCTCCTTCACCCAGGTACGCAGCTTGGGTGCCTCGCCGCGGACGGCGGTGGCGGAGGTGCGCAGGAAGTTGGAGACGGAGACGCCGGGGACCTCGACCGGGTACTGCATGGCGAGGAAGAGGCCGGCGCGGGCCCGCTCGTCCACGGACATCTCCAGCACGTCCTCACCGTCGAGGGTGACGGTGCCGCTGGTGATCGTGTACTTGGGGTGACCCGCGAGGGAGTAGGCGAGGGTCGACTTGCCGGAGCCGTTGGGGCCCATGATGGCGTGCGTCTCGCCCTGCTTCACGGTGAGGTCGACGCCCTTGAGGATCTCCTTCGTGGCGTTGTCGGCCTCGACGGTGACGTGCAGGTCTCGGATTTCAAGCGTTGCCATGGTGGCTCAGGACTCCTGGGAGAGGGAGACGAGCACGTCGTCCCCTTCGGTCTTGACGGGGTAAACGGGGACGGGGCGGGTCGCGGGCAGGCCGGAGGGCTTACCGGTGCGGAGGTCGAAGCTGGAGCCGTGCAGCCAGCACTCGATCTGGCAGTCCTCCACCTCGCCCTCGGAGAGCGACACGTTCGCGTGCGAGCAGATGTCGTTGATGGCGAAGACCTCGCCCTCGGTGCGGACGACGGAGACCGGCGTGCCGTCGATCTCCACCCGCTTCGGGGTGTCCTCTTCCAGCTCGCTGAGGCCGCAGACGCGGACGAAGCTCATGCGACGGACGCCTCCAGCTCCTCTTCGATCTTCGCCAGCAGGCGCTCCTCGATGTCCGGGACACCGATCTGCTGCACCAGCTCGGCGAAGAAGCCGCGCACCACCAGGCGGCGGGCGTCCTGCTCGGGGATACCGCGCGCCATCAGGTAGAAGAGCTGCTCGTCGTCGAACCGGCCGGTG
The DNA here is from genome assembly GCF_042885635.1 of Streptomyces sp. NPDC058045. Classification (NCBI taxonomy): domain Bacteria; kingdom Bacillati; phylum Actinomycetota; class Actinomycetes; order Kitasatosporales; family Streptomycetaceae; genus Streptomyces; species Streptomyces sp. NPDC058045. The sequence continues at coordinate 12,356 of NZ_JBHVRR010000063.1, forward strand.
GCGGAGGCGTGGCCGGCGCCGACGATCTCACCGGTCTCGATCTCCAGGTTCGGCACCGAGTCGACCCGCGCGCCGTCGGTGAGGACGAGGTTGCGGTTCATCTCGTAGGTGTCGGTGCCCTCGGCGGCGGCCTGGATGAGGACGTCGCCGATCCACACCGCGTGCGCGTCCTCGCCCTGGAGCGCGCCCTTGTAGACGACGTTGGACTTGCAGTGCGGGGTGTTGTGGTCGACCAGGAGGCGGTGCTCGTGGTGCTGGCCCCGGTCGGTGAAGTAGAGGCCGATCAGCTCGGCCTCGCCGCCGGTGCCGGAGTACCGGACGCGGGGGTGGATGCGGACCAGGTCGCCGCCGAAGGTGACGACGATATGGCGGAAGCCGGCGTCCCGGCCGACGAGCGCGCTCTGCTGGGAGGCGTGCACGGCGGTGTCGTCCCAGTCGTGGACGGTGACGACGGTGAGCTTGGCGCCGTCGCCGAGTACGTACTCGACGTTGGCGGCGCGGACGGTGTCCCCGGTGTGGTCGATGACGACGGTGGCCTCGGCGAAGGCGCCCAGCTCGAAGACGGTGTGCCCGTAGGTGACGCCGCCCTCGCCGTGCAGGGCCAGCCGGACCGGCTCGCTCAGCACGGTCTCCTTGGGCACGGTGACGACGGTCGCCTTCTCGAAGGCCGAGTACGCCTGGGCCGCGACCCGGTCCACCGGCGTCCCGCTGCGGCCGAGCCGGGCGTCGTCGCGGGCGACGGTCTCCACGGTGACGCCGTCCGGCACCGAGATCTCGGCCTTGATGGAGCCGTCTGCGGTGGCGGTGCCGTCGTGCAGGCCGCGGAGCCGCGCCAGCGGGGTGAAGCGCCACTCCTCCTCCCGGCCGTGCGGCACGGGGAAGTCCGCCACGTCGTACGACGCGGGCGCGCTCATGCGGGTGGCGACGGTCGACTCGCCGGCTACCGCGATCGACCCGGTGGTGGACGATCCCACCGGCAGGTTCTGGGGGGCCTCAGCCATGGCTGTCGTTCTGCTCTCTTCCTCGTCGGAAATCTGCTCGCTGCGGATGGGCGGGGCCGCCCCGGGGGCGGCCCCTGCTGCGGCCCGGTCAGCCGACCGCGCCCTCCATCTGCAGCTCGATCAGCCGGTTGAGCTCCAGGGCGTACTCCATCGGCAGTTCCTTGGCGATGGGCTCCACGAAGCCGCGCACGATCATGGCCATCGCCTCCTCCTCGGTGAGGCCGCGGCTCATCAGGTAGAAGAGCTGGTCCTCGGAGACCTTGGAGACGGTCGCCTCATGCCCCATGGAGACGTCGTCCTCGCGGACGTCGACGTAGGGGTAGGTGTCGGAACGCGAGATGGTGTCGACCAGCAGCGCGTCGCAGAGCACGTTCGACTTGGAGCCGGCGGCGCCCTCACCGATCTCGACCAGACCGCGGTACGAGGTACGGCCGCCGCCACGGGCCACCGACTTCGACACGATGTTGGACGAGGTGTTCGGCGCCATGTGGACCATCTTGGAACCGGCGTCCTGGTGCTGGCCCTCGCCCGCGAAGGCGATGGACAGCGTCTCGCCCTTGGCGTGCTCGCCCATCAGGTAGACCGCCGGGTACTTCATGGTCACCTTGGAGCCGATGTTGCCGTCGATCCACTCCATGGTGGCGCCCTCGTAGGCGACGGCGCGCTTGGTGACCAGGTTGTAGACGTTGTTCGACCAGTTCTGGATGGTCGTGTAGCGGCAGCGGGCGCCCTTCTTGACGATGATCTCGACGACCGCGGAGTGCAGCGAGTCCGACTTGTAGATCGGCGCGGTGCAGCCCTCGACGTAGTGCACGTAGGCGTCCTCGTCGACGATGATCAGCGTCCGCTCGAACTGGCCCATGTTCTCCGTGTTGATCCGGAAGTAGGCCTGGAGCGGGATCTCCACGTGGACGCCCTTGGGCACGTAGATGAAGGAACCGCCGGACCACACCGCCGTGTTGAGCGAGGCGAACTTGTTGTCGCCGGGCGGGATGACGGTGCCGAAGTACTCCTTGAAGAGCTCCGGGTGCTCCTTCAGCGCGGTGTCCGTGTCGAGGAAGATGACGCCCTGCTCCTCCAGGTCCTCGCGGATCTGGTGGTAGACGACCTCCGACTCGTACTGCGCGGCGACACCGGCGACCAGGCGCTGCTTCTCCGCCTCCGGGATGCCGAGCTTGTCGTAGGTGGCCTTGATGTCCTCGGGCAGGTCCTCCCAGGACTCGGCCTGCTTCTCCGTGGAGCGTACGAAGTACTTGATGTTGTCGAAGTCGATGCCGGAGAGGTCGGAGCCCCAGTTCGGCATGGGCTTCTTCTGGAAGAGCTTGAGGCCCTTCAGGCGGATCTTGGTCATCCACTCCGGCTCGGACTTCTTGCCCGAGATGTCCTTGACGACCTCGTCGGAGAGCCCGCGCTTGGCGGACGCCCCGGCCTCGTCGGAGTCGGCCCAGCCGTATTCGTACTTGCCCAGCCCCTCCAGCTCGGGGTGAGCGGTCTCCGTGGGGAGCGTCATGCGGGGTTCCTCCCGGACGTGCTTGCAGGTGCGTTGTCGGTGGTCTGTGGGGCGGCGGCCGGTGGGCCGGCGCGGGGGATGTAGGTGGTGCAGACGCCGTCGCCGTGGGCGATGGTGGCCAGCCGCTGGACGTGGGTACCGAGCAGCGTCGAGAAGAACTCGGTCTCCGCCTCGCAGAGTTGGGGGAACTGCTCGGCGACGTGGGCGACCGGGCAGTGGTGCTGGCAGAGCTGCTCGCCACCCTGCGGGTGGGGTGCCGCACGCGCCGCAGCAGCGTACCCGTCCGCGGAGAGCGCGGCGGCCAGCGCCTGGGCCCGCTCCTCGGGCGGCACCTCGGCGAGGGCCTCCCGCCACTTCTCGGCCTGGGCGGCGAGCCGGTCGCGCGCGAAGGCGGCGACGGCCGCCTCACCTCCGGCGTGCCGGGCTATCCAGTGCAGCGCCTCGGCGGCGAGGGCGTCGTAGGACTGGTCGAAGGCGTCCCGGCCGCAGTCCGTCAGGGCGAAGGCCTTGGCGGGGCGGCCGCGGGTGCGGGTGCCGTACACCCGCTGCTCGCGGGGGGCGACGATGTCGTCGGCGACGAGCGCGTCGAGATGGCGGCGGACGGCGGCCTGGGTGAGGCCGAGGCGCCCGGCCAGCTCGGCGACGGTGGACGGGCCGTGGTCCAGGATGGAGCGCGCGACGCGGTTGCGCGTGGAGCGCTCACCGGTCGCGGCGTCCTCCTGGCCCGCGCGGTGACCGTCACGGTGACCGCGGCTGGGAGCCTCGCCGACGTTTTTCACAACGCCATTGTTGCGTAATTCCTTCGGCAGTGACAAGCCGCGGCCTCAGCGGCCCGCGGTGCCCTGCATCACTTAGGCGACCCTAAGCAGACACCTCCGCCCACCTGCGGAAACCATCACTGATCGATCAGACGGGGTGCGCGGCGAGACGGCCGGCGGCGGTCAATTCGCTGGCGCTCGCACGGCCCGCCGAGCACACTCCCCCACCATGGAGAAGCCCCCGGTACGCGGCCCGCTCTGCACCCGCGCCACACTCGCCGCCGAACTCCGCGCCCTCGGCGTCCGCCCCGGCGAGACCCTGCTGGTGCACTCCTCGCTCAGCGCCCTCGGCTGGGTGGCCGGCGGCGCCGTCGACGTGGTGCACGCCCTCCTCGACGTGCTCGGTGAGGACGGCACCCTCGTCGTCCCCACGCACTCCGGCGACAACTCCGACCCGGCGCACTGGAGCAGCCCCGCCGTCCCCGAGGAGTGGTGGCCCGAGCTGCGCGCCTCGATGCCCGGCTACGACCCGCACACCACCCGCAGCTTCGGCGTCGGCACGGTGCCGGAGGTGGTGCGGACCTGGCCCGGAGCGCTGCGCAGCGGCCACCCCCAGACCTCCTTCGCCGCCCTCGGCCCGCTCGCCGGACGGATCACCTCCGGCCACCGCCCCGAGTGCCGCCTCGGTGAGCACAGCCCGCTGGCCAGACTGGAGGAGGCCGGGGCGCGGATACTGCTGCTCGGCGCGGGCTTCGACTCCTGCACCGCCTTCCACCTGGCCGAATACCGGGTGCCCGGCGCCGAGGACCGGGTGGAGGTCGGCTTCGCCGCGCTCACCGCCGGGGGCGGCAGGGCCTGGGTCACGGTGCTCGACTCCCCCATCTCCTCGGACGACTTCGAGCTGCTCGGCGCCGACTACGAACGGGACCGGCCGGTGCCGCGCGGCCCGGTCGGAGCCGCCACCTGCCGCCTCTTCCCGCTCACCGAGGCGGTGGCGTACGCCGGGCGATGGCTGCCGGTGCACCGCCCACCGGCCTGACCGGCCCCCGCCCGAGGCACCGCGCGCCGCCTCCTAGACTTCCCGCCATGCGAAGCGAGCCGGTGGTCCAGCTTGAGGGCCTGACGAAGCGGTACGGCGACAAGACCGCGGTGGACGGCCTGGACCTCACCGCGGCCCCCGGCATCACCGCCGTCCTCGGCCCGAACGGCGCCGGCAAGACCACCACCGTCGAGCTGTGCGAGGGCTACCGCGCCGCGGACGCCGGGACGGTGCGGGTCCTCGGTCTCGACCCGCGGCGCCAGGCCCGTGAACTGCGGCCCCGGCTCGGCGTGATGCTCCAGTCCGGCGGCGTCTACTCGGGGGCGCGGGCCGAGGAGATGCTGCGGCACATGGCCGGGCTGCACGCCCACCCACTGGACGTGCCGGCGCTGATCGCACGCCTCGGCCTGGAGAGCTGCGGCCGCACCTCCTACCGGCGGCTCTCCGGCGGGCAGCAGCAGCGCCTCGCCCTCGCCATGGCCGTCGTCGGCCGACCCGAGCTGGTCTTCCTCGACGAGCCCACCGCGGGCCTCGACCCGCAGGCCCGGCACGCCACCTGGGACCTGGTACGGGAGCTGCGCGGCGACGGCGTCAGCGTGATCCTCACCACGCACCACATGGACGAGGCGGAGGAGCTGGCCGACGATGTGGCGATCATCGACGCCGGCCGGGTCATAGCCCAGGGCTCCCCCGAGGAGCTGTGCCGCGGCGGCGCGGAGAACACCCTGCGCTTCACCGGCCGGCCCGGACTCGACGTCGCCTCGCTGCTGAAGGCGCTGCCCGCGGACGCCGAGGCGGCCGAAACCACCCCCGGCGGCTACCGCGTCACCGGCAAGGTCGACCCGCAACTGCTGGCCACCGTCACCTCCTGGTGCGCCCAGCACGGAGTGCTGCCCGACCGGATCTCCGTCGAGCGGCACAGCCTGGAGGACGTCTTCCTGGAACTCACGGGCAAGGAGCTGCGCGGATGAGCGCCGGTACGTACACGCCGCGGCCGGGAGCCGCGCCGCTGGGGCGGATGATCGCCGCGCAGGCGGCGCTGGAGACCCGGATGCTGCTGCGCAACGGCGAGCAACTGCTGCTCACCGTGGTCATCCCGACCCTGCTGCTGGTGCTGTTCAGCACGGTGGACATCGTCGACACCGGCAAGGGCGCGGCGGTCGACTTCCTCACCCCGGGTGTGCTGGCGCTCGCGGTGCTCTCCACCGCCTTCACCGGGCAGGCCATCGCCACCGGCTTCGAGCGCCGCTACGGCGTACTGAAACGGCTCGGCGCCTCACCGCTGCCGCGCTGGGCGCTGATGGCCGCGAAAACCGTGTCCGTACTGGTCACCGAGGTCCTTCAGATCGTGCTGCTGACGGTGATCGCACTGGCCCTGGGCTGGTCCCCGCACGGCAACCCGCTGGCCGTGGCGCTGCTGCTCGTCCTGGGTACGGCGGCCTGTTCGGGCCTCGGGCTGCTGATGGCGGGCACCCTGAAGGCGGAGGCCACCCTCGCCGCGGCCAATCTGGTCTTCCTGCTGCTGCTGGTGGGCGGCGGGGTGCTGGTACCGCTGGACCGCTTCCCGGGCGGGGTGCGCGCCGTCCTTGAACTGCTGCCGCTCTCGGCGCTCTCCGACGGCCTGCGGTCGGTGCTCCAGCACGGCTCCGGCACGCCCTGGGGGGACCTGGGAATCCTCGCGGTGTGGTCGGTGCTGGGTCTGGGCGCGGCGGCCCGCTTCTTCCGCTGGGAGTGACCCGGGAGTGACCCGGCCCGGCCGCGGCGCCCCGCTCCGCCCGTAACGTCCCCCTCGTGAAGCCGTGCACAAGCGGCCCTCTACGATGGCTCCGTGCCGAAAGTGACCCGAGCCGACGCCACCGCGGCCCTGCGCAACCCGCTGGCCTTCATCGCCGAGCGCTGGACCCCAGCCCCGGCCACCGTCCGCCGTGCGGCGCTCTCCGCGCTCCTGATGAGCGTCGTCATCGTCGTCACCGGCGCCGCAGTCCGCCTCACCGGCTCCGGACTCGGCTGCCCCACTTGGCCCGAGTGCACCGACGGCTCCCTCACCACGACCCGCGAGATGGGCGTGCACGGCGTCATCGAGTTCGGCAACCGCCTGCTGACGTATGTGCTCTGCGCCGCCGTCGGCTGGGCGATCGTCGCGGCGCGCTCGCAGAAGCCGTACCGGCGGAGCCTGACCCGGCTGGGGTGGGCGCAGTTCTGGGTGGTGATGGGCAATGCGGTGCTCGGCGGCATCGTGGTGCTGGTCGGCCTCAACCCGTACACGGTGGCCGCGCACTATCTGCTGACCTCGGCGCTGATCGGCGTCGCCACCGTGATGTGGCAGCGCACCGGCGAGGGCGACGCGGCACCGCGCCCGCTCGTCGGCAAGGCGGTGGCGCAACTGGTGTGGGTCCTGGTGGGCGTGACGGCGCTGCTGCTGCTCGTCGGCACCGTGGTCACCGGCTTCGGGCCGCACGCCGGCGACTCCAGCGATGTGGCGCGGATGCGGTTCGCCGGGCTGAGCTGGGAGGACGTCACCAAGATGCACGCCGTACTGGCGTGGGTCACGGTCACCCTGTCCTTCGCCCTGTGGTTCGTGCTGAAGGCGGTGGACGCGCCCGCCGTGCCCCTGCGCCGCACCCGCGACCTCTTCCTGGTGCTGCTCGCGCAGGGCGTCATCGGCTATGTCCAGTACTTCACCGAGCTGCCGGAGGCCCTGGTGGGCCTGCACATGCTGGGCTCGGCGCTGGTGTGGATCGCGGTGCTGCGGGTGCTGCTGTCGCTGCGGGAGCGGCCCGAGGCGGCGCCCGGACTGCCGTCCCAGCCGGACGCCCACCTGTCGGCCGTCTGACTCACGCCGCCCCCAACTACCGCCGCCCCAGCGGGTGTCGGCGGTTCAGTGGTCCCTGCCTCCGAGCTGGATCCCGGCCATCCGGGACCACTCGTAGGGGCCGGTGCGGACCCTGGCGGCGAGCTCGCCGTCGAAGTCCTCCTGCACGGTGATACCGGCCTTCGCCACCGCGGCCTCGGCGACGGTGTGGCTCGGGGCGACCAGGTCGCCCCAGCGGCCGTCGCCGCCGACCAGCACGATGCGTGCGCCCTTGCGGCCCAGGTAGGAGACCTGCCCTTCGGCCCCGTCGTGGGCGCGGGCGAAGGCCCCGATCTCCTTGGCGAGCCGGGCGGCCCGGCGCTCGTCACGGGTGTCGCGGCGCGCGGCGCCGGTACCGGTGCCGGGCTGCCCAGTGGTCTCGTCGGCCGGCTGTGTGTCAGCGGTGTCTGCCATACCCAGATGCTACCGATGGGTAGATCATCCTGCGACGGGCCCGGCACGTGGTCTTGCCCACGTGCCGGGCCCGTCGTATGCGCCCCGGGTCGTCCCGGTGCGGCGTCAGCGCAGGAAGGGGTCCACCGCGACCGCCACGAAGAGCAGCGACACATAGGTGATGGACCAGTGGAAGAGGCGCATCTCCTTGAGCTTGCCGCCGGTCAGGCCGTCCTTGGCGCGGTTCTGCAGCGCGTGCGCCTCCCAGAGCCAGAAGCCGCCGGCCAGCAGCGCCACCGCCGTGTAGAACCAGCCGGTGTATCCCAGCGGGGTCAGCAGCAGCGAGACCAGGACCATCACCCAGCTGTAGAGGACGATCTGGCGGGCGACGACCTTGTTGGAGGCGATCACCGGCAGCATCGGCACACCGACCCGGGCGTAGTCCTCCTTGACGCGCATGGACAGCGGCCAGTAGTGCGGCGGCGTCCAGAAGAACATCACCAGGAAGAGGATGACGGCCGCGTAGGACACGGTGTTGGTGACCGCGGACCAGCCGATGAAGACGGGCAGGCAGCCGGCGATACCGCCCCAGACGATGTTCTGCGAGGTGCGGCGCTTGAGGATCATCGTGTAGACGACCACATAGAAGAGGAGCGCGCCGAGGGAGAGCCAGGCGGAGAGCCAGTTGACGGTGAGGCCGAAGAGCAGGGTGGACACCACACCGAGGGCGATGCCGAAGACCAGGCACTCGCGCGGGCTGACCATCCCGGTCACCAGCGGCCGTTGCGAGGTGCGGTCCATCTGCGCGTCGATGTCCCGGTCGATGTACATGTTCAGCGCGTTGGCGCCGCCCGCGGAGAGGTAGCCGCCGAGGCAGGTGAGCAGCACCAACTTCAGGTCGGGCACGCCCTGCTGGGCGAGGAACATGACCGGCACCGTCGTGATGAGCAGCAGCTCGATGATGCGCGGCTTGGTCAGCGCCACGAAAGCCATGACCCGGGCACCGAACGACCGGTCCGGACCCTTACCGAGCTCGCCCGGGGCCTGGAGGGCACTGCCCCCACCCTCGGGACGGGACTGAACGGCCGTCACGTACACCCCTGACAGAGACATCCCAGCGAGCCCCGGTCGTGAAGTCCCGGTAAAGACTCGCGCGTACCACGCCACTCTAGACGGCGCCCCCACCTCACTCTTCGCGGGGGGTCTCCGTGTTGGAGCGGGTGCGCGGCGCGGGCGCGGGGCGCGCTCGGCGGGGCCTCAACTGCCGTACGGGGTACGGCAGAACGGGCTCCCGGGTGGCGGGTGGGGTGGCTCGCCGGGGGTGCGGGCGGTGCCTCGGGCGGGCCGTCGGCAGGCGGGGCGGAGGCCCTCCCGGCAGTCTGTAACGGCGCGGAGGGACGCCGCTGCGGCAGCGGTAGGCTCGACTGCGGCCGGTGAACGCGAGTGCGCCGGCATTCGACATGTGGAGAGGAGCCCTGACCCAGGGTGAGCACCAAGCCGACCACCACAGCCCTTGAGTGGACCGATCTGGACCAGCGCGCGGTGGACACCGCGCGCGTCCTGGCCGCCGACGCCGTACAGAAGGTCGGCAACGGCCATCCGGGGACGGCGATGAGCCTGGCGCCCGCGGCCTACACCCTCTTCCAGAAGGTGATGCGCCACGATCCGGCGGACGCCGACTGGACGGGTCGGGACCGCTTCGTCCTGTCCGCGGGCCACTCGTCACTGACCCTCTACATCCAGCTCTACCTGGCCGGTTTCGGTCTGGAGCTGGACGATCTGAAGGCCTTCCGCACCTGGGGCTCCAAGACCCCGGGCCACCCGGAGTACGGCCACACCACCGGTGTCGAGACCACCACCGGGCCGCTCGGCCAGGGCGTGGCGAACGCCGTCGGCATGGCAATGGCGGCCCGCTACGAGCGCGGCCTCTTCGACCCCGACGCGGCCCCGGGCACCTCGCCGTTCGACCACCACATCTACGCCATCGCCGGTGACGGCTGCCTCCAGGAGGGCATCTCCGCCGAGGCGTCCTCCCTCGCGGGCCACCAGCGGCTCGGCAGTCTCATCCTGCTCTGGGACGACAACCACATCTCCATCGAGGGCGACACCGAGACCGCCGTCTCCGAGGACACCTGCAAGCGGTACGAGGCGTACGGCTGGCATGTGCAGCGGGTGGAGCCCAAGGCGGACGGCGATCTGGACCCGGCGGCGCTGTTCGCCGCGATCGAGGCCGCGAAGGCGGTCACCGACCGGCCGTCGTTCATCGCGATGCGCTCGATCATCGCCTGGCCGGCGCCGAACGCGCAGAACACCGAGGCCTCGCACGGTTCGGCGCTGGGCGAGGAGGAGGTCGCCGCCCTCAAGCGGGTGCTGGACTTCGACCCGGCGCAGAGCTTCGAGGTCACCGAGGAGGTCCTGACGCACACCCGGGCCGCCCTGGAGCGCGGCACGCAGGCGAAGGCCGAGTGGGAGAAGTCGTTCCAGGAGTGGCGCACGGCGAATCCGCGGCGCGCCGCCGAGTTCGACCGGATCGCCGCCGGTGAGCTGCCGGCCGGCTGGGAGGAGCACCTGCCGGCGTTCGAGCCCGGCAAGTCGGTGGCCACCCGGGCCGCCTCCGGCAAGGTCCTCCAGGCGCTGGGCGCGGTCATCCCCGAGCTGTGGGGCGGCTCCGCCGACCTGGCCGGCTCCAACAACACCACCATCGACAAGACCTCCTCGTTCCTGCCGTCCGGGAACCCGCTGCCGGAGGCCGACCCGTACGGCCGCACGCTGCACTTCGGGATCCGCGAGCACGCGATGGCCGCCGAGCTGAACGGCATCACGCTGCACGGCAACACCCGGGTCTACGGCGGCACCTTCCTCGTCTTCTCCGACTACATGCGCAACGCGGTACGGCTCTCCGCGCTGATGCATCTGCCGGTGACGTATGTGTGGACGCACGACTCGATCGGTCTCGGGGAGGACGGCCCGACGCACCAGCCGGTGGAGCACCTCGCCTCGCTGCGGGCCATCCCCGGTCTGAACGTGGTGCGCCCCGCGGACGCCAACGAGACGGCGCTCGCCTGGCGGGAGATCCAGCGCCGCTGGACCAAGGAGTTCGGCAAGGGCGCCCCGCACGGCCTGGCCCTGACCCGCCAGGGCGTTCCCACGTACGCGCCCAACGAGGCCGCCGCCAGGGGCGGTTACGTACTCGTGGAGGCGGACGGCGGCGAGCCGCGGGTGGTCCTGATCGGTACCGGTTCCGAGGTGCAGCTCGCGGTGGCGGCGCGCGAGGAGCTCCAGGCCGCCGGCGTACCGACGCGCGTCGTCTCGATGCCGTGCGTCGAGTGGTTCGAGGAGCAGGACCAGGGGTACCGGGACTCGGTGCTGCCCCCGTCGGTGCGGGCCCGGGTGGCGGTCGAGGCCGGGATCGGTCTGACCTGGTACCGCTATGTCGGGGACGCGGGCCGGGTCGTCTCGCTGGAGCACTTCGGTGCCTCCGCGGACGGCAAGCTCCTGTTCCGCGAGTTCGGCTTCACCGCCGAGGCGGTGGCCGCGGCCGCCAGGGAATCCCTGGAGAGCGCCGCGCGCTGACGCCTGTGAGGCAGCGACGCGGTCGAGAAGCCGCAGTACGACGCACGACGACATTTCAGAAACAGGAGATGCAATTTCCATGACAGACGCACTCAAGCGCCTCTCCGAGGAGGGCGTGGCGATCTGGCTGGACGACCTGTCGCGCCAGCGGATCACCTCCGGCAACCTCGCCGAGCTGGTCGACCAGCAGCACGTCGTGGGCGTGACGACCAACCCGTCGATCTTCCAGAAGGCGATCTCCGCGGGCGACGGCTACGACCGGCAGGTCCAGGACCTGGCCACCCGCCGGGTCACCGTCGAGGAAGCCGTCCGCATGATCACCACGGCGGACGTACGGGACGCGGCCGACGTACTGCGGCCCGTCTTCGACGCCACCGGCGGGCAGGACGGCCGGGTGTCCATCGAGGTCGACCCGCGTCTGGCGCACCACACCGAGGCCACCGTCGCCGAGGCCAAGCAGCTCGCCTGGCTGGTGGACCGGCCCAACACCTTCATCAAGATCCCGGCGACCGAGGCGGGCCTGCCCGCGATCACCGAGGTCATCGGCCTGGGCATCAGCGTCAACGTCACGCTGATCTTCTCCCTGGAGCGCTACCGCGCGGTCATGGACGCCTATCTGGCCGGCCTGGAGAAGGCGAAGGCGGCCGGTCTCGACCTGTCGCAGATCCGCTCCGTGGCCTCGTTCTTCGTCTCCCGGGTGGACACCGAGATCGACCAGCGCCTCGACAAGATCGGCAGCGACGAGGCCAAGTCCCTCAAGGGCAAGGCCGCCGTCGCCAACGCGCGCCTGGCCTACGAGGCGTACGAGGAGGTCTTCGGCGGGGACCGCTGGGCCGCGCTCGACAAGGCCGGCGCCCACCCGCAGCGCCCGCTCTGGGCGTCCACCGGTGTGAAGAACCCGGACTACAAGGACACCCTGTATGTGGTGGACCTGGTGGCGCCGGGCACCGTCAACACCATGCCGGAGGCCACCCTGGACGCCGTCGCCGACCACGGCGAGGTCACGGGGAACACCGTCGCCGGCACCTACCAGCAGGCCAGGGCCGATCTCGACGCGCTGGCCGCGCTCGGCATCTCCTACGACGACGTGGTGCAGGTGCTGGAGGACGAGGGGGTCGAGAAGTTCGAGGCCGCCTGGACCGACCTGCTGAAGTCGACCCAGGCGGAGCTCGCTCGCCGCGCCCCCTCGGAGGGTTGAGATCTTGTCTCCCGCACACGGAGCAAATCCGCTTCGTGACGCCGCGGACCGGCGGCTCCCGCGTATCGCGGGGCCGTCGGGCCTGGTGATCTTCGGTGTCACGGGTGATCTCTCCCGCAAGAAGCTGATGCCGGCCGTCTACGACCTGGCCAACCGCGGGCTGCTGCCGCCGGGCTTCGCCCTCGTCGGCTTCGCCCGCCGCGACTGGGAGAACGAGGACTTCGCCCAGGTCGTGCACGACGCGGTGCAGGAGCACTCCCGCACCCCGTTCCGCGAGGAGGTCTGGCAGCAGCTCATCCAGGGGATGCGCTTCATCCAGGGCACCTTCGACGACGACGCCGCCTTCAAGCAACTCCGCGAGACCATCCAGGAGTTGGACAAGGAACAGGGCACCGGTGGGAACTTCGCCTTCTACCTCTCGGTCCCGCCGAAGTTCTTCCCCAAGGTAGTCCAGCAGTTGAAGACGCACGGCCTGGCCGACCAGCAGAACGGCTCCTGGCGCCGCGCCGTCATCGAGAAGCCCTTCGGGCACGACCTGGCGTCCGCGCAGGAACTCAACGCGATCGTGCACGAGGTCTTCGGCCCCGACCAGGTCTTCCGGATCGACCACTACCTCGGCAAGGAGACCGTCCAGAACATCCTGGCGCTCCGCTTCGCCAACACCCTCTTCGAGCCCATCTGGAACCGCTCGTACGTCGACCATGTGCAGATCACCATGGCCGAGGACATCGGGATCGGCGGCCGCGCCGGATACTACGACGGCATCGGCTCCGCCCGTGACGTTATCCAGAACCACCTGCTCCAGTTGCTGGCGCTGACCGCGATGGAGGAGCCCTCGTCCTTCGGCGCGGACGCCCTGGCCGCGGAGAAGACCAAGGTGCTGAGCGCGGTCAGGCTGCCGAAGGACCTCGGCGCGTCCACCGTCCGCGGGCAGTACGCGGGCGGCTGGCAGGGCGGCGAGAAGGTCATCGGCTACCTCCAGGAAGACGGCATCGACGCCCGCTCCACCACCGACACCTATGCCGCGATCAAGCTCCAGATCGACAACCGCCGCTGGGCGGGCGTCCCCTTCTATCTGCGCACCGGCAAGCGGCTCGGGCGGCGGGTCACCGAGATCGCGGTGGTCTTCCAGCGCGCCCCGCACTCGCCGTTCGACCACACCGCCACCGAGGAGCTGGGGCAGAACGCGCTGGTCATCCGGGTGCAGCCGGACGAGGGCGTGACGGTGCGGTTCGGCTCGAAGGTGCCCGGCACCTCCATGGAGGTCCGCGACGTCTCGATGGACTTCGCCTACGGCGAGTCCTTCACCGAGTCGAGCCCGGAGGCGTACGAGCGGCTCATCCTCGATGTGCTGCTGGGCGACTCCAACCTCTTCCCGCGCACCGAGGAGGTCGAGCTGTCCTGGCGGATCCTCGACCCGATCGAGAAGTTCTGGGACGGCCACGGCAGACCGGCGCAGTACCCGGCGGGCACCTGGGGCCCGGTGGAGGCGGACGAAATGCTCGAACGCGACGGACGGAGCTGGCGTCGGCCATGAACATCGACCTGACGAACACCACCTCCAGCAAGATCAACAAGGCGCTGGTGCAGGGCCGCCGCGCGATCGGCAGCCCCGCCGTCGGCATGGTGCTCACCCTGGTCGTCGTCACCGACGAGGAGAACGCCTACGACGCGCTGAAGGCCGCCAGCGAAGCCTCCCGCGAGCACCCCTCGCGCACCCTCGTCGTCATCAAGCGCGGCTCCCGCTCACCTCGCGACCGCATACAGTCCCGGCTCGACGCGGACGTCCGGGTCGGCGCGGACGCCGGCACCGGCGAGACGGTGGTGCTGCGGCTCTACGGCGATGTGGTCAACCACGCCCAGTCCGTGGTGCTGCCGCTGCTGCTGCCGGACGCGCCGGTGGTGGTCTGGTGGCCGGTGAACGCACCGCTCGAACCGGCCAGGGACCCGCTGGGAATGCTGGCCCAGCGCCGCGTCACCGACACCTACGCCGCCGAGTCGCCCATCGACGAACTCAGCGCCCGCGCCGAGGCCTACACCCCGGGCGACACCGATCTGGCGTGGACCCGGGTCACCCCGTGGCGCTCCATGCTGGCCGCCGCGCTGGACCAGGTGGTGTGCACCGTCACCGGGGCCGAGGTGGAGGGCGAGGAGTTCAACCCGAGTGTGGAACTGCTCGCCATGTGGCTCGCGGACCGGCTCGCGGTGCCGGTGCAGCGGCTCATCTCGCCGGGCCCCGGGCTGACCGCGGTCCGGATGGAGACCGACTGCGGCCCCATCGTGCTGCACCGCACCGACGGGGCGCTGGCCCAGCTCTGCATCCAGGGCCAGCCGGACCGTGCGGTGGCCCTGCAACGCCGCGGCACCGCCGAGCTGATCGCGGAGGAGCTGCGCCGCCTCGACCCGGACGACACCTATGAGTCGGCGCTGCGCTACGGCGTGGACCGGCTGACGGAGGTCACCGGCAGCCAGCTCCTGCCGGACGGCGACACCCCGGCGCCCGACGAGGGCGGCACGGCGACACAGCCGCCCGCGAAGAGCACGACGAAGAAGACCGCGAAGGCGCCGGCGAAGAAGGCGGACGCCAAGTGATGAGTACGGCACCGCAGTTGGTGGTGCACCGGGACAAGGAGCTGATGGCGCAGGCCGCGGCGGCCCGGCTGATCACCCGGATCGTCGACGCGCAGGCCGCCCGCGGCCGTGCGTCGGTGGTGCTCACCGGCGGGCGCAACGGCAACG
Source organism: Streptomyces sp. NPDC058045 (assembly GCF_042885635.1). NCBI lineage: Bacteria > Bacillati > Actinomycetota > Actinomycetes > Kitasatosporales > Streptomycetaceae > Streptomyces > Streptomyces sp. NPDC058045. The sequence goes on from NZ_JBHVRR010000063.1 coordinate 27,418, forward strand.
GCCTGCTGGCCGCCCTGTCCGCGGCGCCCGCCCGGGACGCGGTGGACTGGGCCCGGCTCAACCTGTGGTGGGGCGATGAGCGCTTCCTGCCGGAGGGCGACCCGGAGCGCAACATCACCCAGGCCCGTGCGGCACTGCTGGACTCGGTGCCGGTGGATCCGGCGCGGGTCCATGCGATGCCCGCGGCGGGCGGCCGCTGGGGCGAGGACGCCGACTGGGCGGCCGCGGCCTACGCGGAGGAGCTGGCCGCGGCCGCCGGCCCCGAGGACCATGCGGCGGTGCCGTCCTTCGATGTGCTGCTGCTGGGGGTGGGGCCGGACACCCATGTGGCGTCGCTGTTCCCGGAGTTGCCCGCGGTGCGGGAGACGGAGCGGACGGTGGTGGGGGTGCACGGAGCGCCGAAGCCGCCGCCCACCCGGATCTCGCTGACGCTGCCGGCGATCCGGGCGGCGCGCGAGGTGTGGCTGCTGGCGGCGGGCGAGGACAAGGCGCGGGCGGCGGAGATCGCCCTGTCCGGTGCGGGCGAGATCCAGGCCCCGGCCGCCGGCGCCCAAGGCCGCTTCCGCACCCTCTGGCTACTGGACGCCCCGGCTGCCTCCCGCCTCCCCCGCGGTCTGTACCCACCGGCCTCGGCCTGAGACAACCGGAGTACGCGACCCCCGGGGGGGGGGGGGCCCCCCCCCCCGGGGCCCCGCGCCCGCCGACACAGCAACTCCCCGTGAGATAAAAAAAAAACAACCCCCCCCGAC
>NZ_JBHVRR010000064.1:0-27805 GCF_042885635.1 Streptomyces sp. NPDC058045
CGCAACACGCCCCCGCTCGTGGGTTGGTTACTCCCCCCCGCCCTCGGGGGGTTCTTTACCAACCCCGGGGGGGGGGCGCGCGGGGTCCCCCCCCCCCCCGCGCGCCCGCCCCCCCCCATCCTCCCCCCCCCCCGGGGCGCCCCGGGCGGGCGGGCGGCCCCCCCGGCCCACTCTTCGACCGGCCCTTGCCCGGCAGGGCGGCGGGAGCCGTGAATGCCCGTGTTCCGTACGGCAGTTGGTCAAGCGTGCGGTAGAACGGCGGGATGGACGCCGCAGTGCTGGGACAGTTGCTGGACGAGACCTTCGACCAGGCCCTCGTCCACCACGGTTACACCGGCTACATGCGGGACTACGAGGTCCTGTTCCATATGGCGGCGGACCCCGGCACCGGGATCCCGCCGGCCTATCTGCGCTATCTCTTCCGGTACTGCGTCGAGGCCCGATGCGAGACGGCGGTACCGGCGGAGATCTGGCGGCGCTCGCTGGACGACCGGCTCATTGAGCACGAGAGCGGCGCGGAACTCGACGGGTTCGTCTGGGGGGGGGTGAAGTGGCAGCCGATGTATCCGGGAGCGGAACTGCTGCCGCGCTCGGACGCCGCCCGCCGCTGGTCGCACACCCTCGGCATGGACTTCCATGACGTCCGCATCGAGACCAACGCCCACCGGCTGACCCTGCTCTTCTCCGACCTGGAAGTCACCGAAGTCCCCGTCGGATACGCCCCGTTCACCACCGACTGAGCGTTCACCGGATGACTTCGCGCTCAAGGTCTGGAACGCGCACTCCAACCGTCGGGGCGGGTGCCCGTGATCACTGTGGCGCCGAGGTTCTCGCAGGTGGTCACCTCGGGACGGAGACCGGCGGTGGTGAAGGCCGCGACGGCCGAGGGGGCCTGCCGCTCGGTGGTCTCCACCAGCAGCCGGCCGCCCGGAGCCAGCCACCGCGGCGCGGCGGCCGCCACCCTGCGCAGTACGGCCAGCCCGTCCGCCCCGCCGTCCAGCGCCACCAGCGGCTCATGGATCCGGGCCTCCGGCGGCAGCAACGGGACGTCACCGGTGGGCACATAGGGCACATTGGCGGCGAGCAGGTCGATACGGCCGCGGAGGGCGGTGGGCAGCGCGGCGAAAAGGTCGCCGTGGTGGACGGTGCCCGCGGGGAGGTTGCGGCGGGCGCAGCGCACGGCCGCCGGGTCGACATCGGCGGCGTGCAGCTCGGCCACCGGGAGCAGCGCCCCGAGCGCCGCACCCACCGCACCCGACCCGCAGCACAGGTCGACCGCCACCGGCCGCGGCGGTGCCAGTGCCACCGCCCGCCGTACCAGGAACTCGGTGCGGCGGCGCGGGACGAACACCCCGGGCTCCAGCGCGATCCGCAGCCCGCAGAACTCGGCCCAGCCCAGCACCTGTTCCAGCGGCAGCCCCGCCACCCGGCGGTCGACCAGGGCGGTCAGCTCGGCCGGGGAGCAGGCTTCGGCGGCGAGCAACTCCGCCTCGTCCTCCGCGAAGACGCATCCCGCGGCCCGCAGTCGGGTCACCACGTCGGGGCCGGGGCAGGGTGAACCGGCGTGCGGCGCAGGGGAGTCGAGTGGGGACGGCTGGTGTTCAGCGGACGACATGAGAGAGCCTTTCGGAATGACTCCGGGAGCTCCCGTGTGCCGCTCAGGCTCGGCGGACCGAACCGCGGCTGAGGGGGAGCACCCGACCGGACTGAGCGTTGATCGGACTCACCTCCCTGACATCGTCTGCGGTACCGCTCGGACCGCACACCCTACCCGAGGCGGGTCGGCGGGCACACCGGGGCCACCGCGCGCTCAGCCGCCCTCGAAGAGGGCGCTCACCGACTCGCCGTTGTGGATGCGGCGCACCGCCTCCGCGAGGGCCGGTGCGATGGACAGCACCGTCAGCTTGCCGGTGTGTTCCTCCTCGGCTACCGGCACCGTGTTGGTGCACACGATCTCCAGTACGTCGGGCTGTTCCGAGAGCCGCCGCAGCGCGCCCGCCGCGAACAGGCCGTGGGTGCACGCCACCCGGATCGAGCGCGGTTTCAACTCCCTGAGCCGGTCAAGGAGTTCAAGTACCGTGCTGCCCTTCGCTATCTCGTCGTCCAGCACGATCACATCGCGGTCGGCGACCTCGCCGATCACCGAGTTGATGCTGACCCGGTCGTCGGCGTAGCGCTGCTTGGCGCCGGCGGCGACTTGGGCGCCCAGCATCCGGGCGAAGGCCGCCGCCTCCTTGGCGTTGCCGAGGTCGGGGGAGACGACGGTGGTGCGGCTCAGGTCGAGGCGGCGGAAGTGCGCGGCGAGTTCGCGCAGTGCGTGCAGATGGTCCACCGGCATCGAGAAGAAGCCGTGCACCTGCGGCGAGTGGAGTGTCATCGCCAGCACCCGGCCCGCTCCGGCGGCGCCCAGCAGATCCGCCACCAGCCGCCCGCCGAGCGAGATCCGCGGCGCGTCCTTCTTGTCGGAGCGTGCGTACGAGTAGTGCGGCATGACCACCGTGATCCGGCCCGCGGAGGCGCCGCGTGCCGCGTCGCACATCAGCAGCAGTTCCACCAGGTGCTCCTGCACCGGCGCCACCAGGGGCTGGACCAGGAACACATCGCGTTCCCGGCAGTTGGCCTGGAGTTGGACCTCCAGGCAGTCGTTGGCGAAGCGGCTGAGCCGCGCCGGGGAGAGCGGCACCCCCAGGTGTGTGCACACCTCCGCGGCCAGTTCGGGATGGGCACTACCGCTGAAGACGGCGATGTCGCGCACGGGGGCTCCTCGCATGAGTCGCGGTCGCCCCCATCGTACTGACGTGCCTCGTGACGGTACCGGGTCCGGGACCGCTCGCCCGGGGCGGAGACCAGCCCTAGTGATCCGGCCATCCGTGCCTTCGGCGAACCCCGGTGCGCGGCAGGCGAGTTGGGACCGGTCCGCGTTCACCGACCGTCCGGATGTCCCCCCGCGAGTTCCCGGGCCCGGGCCACCGCCTCCCGCAGCGGACCGCGGTGCACCGGCCCGTGTCCCGGCAGCAGTACGTCCGCGGGCAGCGGCTCCAGGGTGTCGAGCGCCGCCACGGTAAGGGACCGGTCGTGGTGGAAGAGGTCCGGCAGTAGCCGCGGACCCGGTTGCGGTGTGAGGGCGTGCCCGGTGACCAGGGCGTCTCCGGAGATCAGGACACCGGCGGCGGGCAGATGGAAGGCGGTGTGCCCCAGGGTGTGCCCGGGGGTGGGCACCGGCACCGGCCGTCCCGGCAGATCCAGCGGCGCGGTGTGGTCGAAGGCCCGCGCCGCCGCGACCCGCACATCGGCGAGCGCCCCGGAGCGCACCACCCGCACCGTCCACCGCAGCATCCGCGGCCGCCACAGGTTCCGCAGTACCGTGCCCGGAGCGATCTGGTGCAGGAACTCCCGCCGTGCGTGCGGCACTTCGGCCTCGTGCAGCAGGACCGGGATGCCGTGGCGGGCGTGGAGATACCGGGCCGAGCCGAGGTGGTCGCTGTGGGCATGGGTGACGAGTACCGCGCACACCGACTCAGGGCGGTGGCCGAGTGCCGCCAGCGAGGCCAGGAGTTTCCGCCGGTCGCCGGGGTAGCCGGTGTCCACCAGGGTCACCTGGTCCCCCTCGGCGAGCACCACCCAGTTGGTGTGGCCGCCGTCCACCAGATGCACCCCGGCCGCCACCTCGACCACACTCACCTCCCGCACCCCGCACTCCTCTCCGGCCCCCACGTCGCGCGCCGACCGCAGCGTAGACGAAGGTGCCCGCCGAAACGGCCCAACTCCGGTGCGCGGCACGGCTTTTCGGACAGATGTGACCCCACCGGGCGGGAAACGACGGCCGAGAAGGGTGGCACCTTGCGGACAGCAGCGGCGGACAGGGGTGCGCAACGGGGCGGAAGGCGCTGTAATGGCGGATTGTGGCCTGCGACGACTCGACGGGACGGGGAAAGGGCGCGCTGCGGATCGATCTCGCACTCGAAGCGCTGCCCTCGGACCTGGACGCACCGGCACGGGCCCAGGCCGTCCTCGAACAGGTCCTCGTCTTCACCCGCGCCGCACACGCCGCCCTCTACCTCCCCGACGAGGACGGCCGCAGCCTCACGGTCGCCGCCTCGGCCGGGGTACCCCGCAGCCTCTACGGACTCCAGGAGCGCTACGCCGCCGACGGTGACTCGCCCGTCGCCACCGTCCACCACACCGGCCGCCCGCTCCACCTGCCCACCGCACCCGGCCCCGGAACATCCGCCGCCGGGCGGGACCGCGCGGCGATGGCGCTCTCCGTACTGCCGCTCACCCCGGGCGACCCGGACGGCGGCTGCCTGCTCGCCGCGGACGACCGGCCCGACGGTTTCGGCGCCCCGGAGCGCGGCAGCCTCGCCGTGCTCGCCGCGGCCGCCTCCGCGCCCCCGCCCATCGGCCAGGCCCGCAGCACCACCTCCGGCGAACCCCGCAGCGCCTTCGAACTCGCCATGGACACCGGACGGATCGACGTGGACGACGCCGTACTCGACCTCTTCGGCATCGCCCGCGGCGACTTCGACGGCCGGGTCGAGAGCCTCCTCGCGCTCACCGTCCCCGAGGACCTGCCCACCCTGATGTCGGTGGTGGAGGCCGACCATATGGCGATCGGGGACCGCGAACTCGACTTCCGCATCCGCCGCACCTCCGGCGAACCCCGCTGGCTGCGGCTGCGCGGCACCGTGCTCCCCTCCACCGCCCGCCGTCCCGCCCGCCTCCTCGGCACCGTCGTCGACCCCGCCAAGCTGCGGCGCGGCGTCAACGACGTGTCCCGGGTGCAGCGCCTCGCCGCCGTACTCGCCACCGCCACCAGCGTCCGCCAGGTCGGCCAGGCCATCGTCACCGCCCTGCGCCACCCCCTCGGCGCGGACCGGGTCGCGCTCGCCGAACTGGACGCGGACCGGCTGGTCGTGACCGTCCTCGACCCGCCGCAGCCCGAGGCCTGGCCCGAGGTGTGGCGCTCCGAATGGCGCTCCGAATGGCCCGACGCCCCGGTACGCGCCATGCCCACCCTGGCCGACGCGCTCCGCGAAGGCCGGCCCGTCCTCCACCCCGCGGGCGCCCCGCTGGAGCCGACCCTCGCCGAAGTCGGCCCCGGCGGCCTCGCCGTACTGCCGCTGCCGGCCGCCGGGCGCACCGTCGGGCTCTGCGTGATCGGCTGGGACCGGCCGCACGAGGTCGGCGCCGACGAACGCGCCCTGCTCACCGCCGCGGCCGCACTCGCCGGGCAGGAACTCATGCGGGTGCACGCCCTCGACGCCGAACACGAACTCGTCAGCCTGCTCCAGCGGGCCCTGCTCCCGCGCCGCCTCCCCGACCTGCCCGGCGGCACCGCCGAAGCCCGCTACCTCCCCACCACCGTCGGCCTGGACGTCGGCGGCGACTGGTACGACGTGATCCCGCTGCCCGACCACCATGTGGCCCTGGTCATCGGCGACGTCCAGGGGCACAACGCGGGCGCCGCCTCCCTGATGGGGCAGATGCGGACCGCGCTGCGCGCCTACGCCGTCGAGGGCCACCCGCCCGATGTGGTCGTCTCCCACGCCAACCGGCTCCTCACCGGCATGGAGAGCGACCTCTTCGCCACCTGCCTCTATGCCGACATCGACATGGAACAGGGCACCGCCTGGTGCGTACGGGCCGGGCATCTGCCGCCGGTGGTACGGGACGCGGACGGCACCGCGGTCCCGGTGGAGACGGAGGGCGGGCCGCCGCTCGGTGTGGTCGCCGAGGCCGACTACCCGATGACCCCGCTCCGCCTCCAGCCCGGCAGCCTCCTCGTCCTCACCACCGACGGCCTGGTGGAGGCCTCCGACCTGGACCTCGACGAGGGCCTGGCCCGCCTCTGCACCGCACTGCACGACGCCGACCCGGCCGACCTCGGCCTCGTCGCCGACGCCCTGCTGGCCGGCGCCGACCGCCATGACGACGTGGCCCTGCTGATGCTCCGCTACGACGGCATGGACGTACGGCCGCGGCGGGAGAGCTGGACGATCTGGCGGGTACCGGAGGCGCCGCGGCACGCCCGCCGCTTCACCCGCCGCACCCTGCGCACCTGGGGCGTGGCCGCGGATGTGGACCTGGCGCTGCTGGTGGTGTCCGAACTGGTCACCAACGCCGTGGTGCACACCGACGGACCGGTACGGCTCGAACTGACGCTGATCAACGACCGCCTCCGGATCGCCGTCAGCGACAAGTCGCCGCGCAGCCCCGTCAAACCGACCAGCATCGGCTGGGAGGCCACCGGAGGCCGCGGGATCATGCTGGTGGAGGCGGTCAGCGCGGCCTGGGGCACCGTCCCGGTCAGCGGCGGCAAACAGGTCTGGGCCGAACTCCCCATCACCTGACCGCAGTTCAGCCACCCGCGGCCCCGGCGCCCCGCACCGCCTCGCCGTCACATAAGCCCGGCGACACCCCGCACCGTGTCGCGGGGAGGCCGCGACCGGGCCGGTGGTTCACAGTGGGCGGGGCCCAGCGCACGCCCGGCCCCCGCGACCGCACCCACCGACGGAGGACAACTCATGGACGTCAAGGCCCTGTTGAACGACGCGTACAGCCGGATCCAGGAGTCCGTGCACACCGCGGTCGAAGGGCTGGCACCCGAGCAGCTCAACCGGCAGCCGGAGGCCGGCACCAACTCCGTCACCTGGTTGGTGTGGCATCTGACCCGGGTCCAGGACGACCACATCAGTGAACTGGCCGGCCGCCCGCAGGCCTGGGCCGAGGACGGCTGGGCGGCCCGCTTTGGCCTGCCCCACGCCGAGGACGCCACCGGCTACGGCCACACCGCCCGCGAGGTCGCCCAGGTCACGGTGGACGACGGCGCGCTGCTGCTCGACTACTACGACGCGGTGCACGCCCGCACCCTCGCCTACCTCGACGGGCTCACCGAGGACGAGCTGGACCGCGTCGTCGACGAGGGCTGGACCCCACCCGTCACCCTCGGCGTACGGCTGGTCAGCGTCCTCGGCGACGACCTCCAGCACGCGGGGCAGGCCGAGTTCCTCCGCGGCATGTTGGCCCGCGGCGCCTGAGACGGCCCCGCTCGCTCGCTGTCTCCCGGTCAAGGGCGCGAAAGCGCCGCGCCCACCGACAGCCACCCGACATATCCGGCCCCGAAGGCCCCACCGGCCGCCCGCCCTGGCAAGGACCTGGCGCGGCGCCCGGTGGCAGGCTTCCGGTGCCCAACGGCCGTAGCAGACAGGCCAGTTCACGACCCGGCGACCGACTGGCCGAACCAACGGCGCCTGCTCATACCGGGGTTCACCCTCAAACGCATCACCGCACTGCGCCCCCGCATCCAGCAGACCGTGGACAGCCTCCTCGACACCATGGTGCGCGCCGGCGCCCCCGCCGACCTGGTCTCCGCCTACGCGCTGCCGGTCACCGGCAGGGCCCGGTGATCGAAGTGCCGGAACAGCCGGGGTTCCGCACTCCGACGGAGTTGGGTCTGCGGTGTGAGCTTCATGCGGATCACGTGTGCCGGATCGTCCTCTGTTGTGACATGCGGAGCGGGTTGGCTGTGCGGAAGTGTTTGAGGGAGCAGCTTGAGCAGCGCATATAACAGATCTGTTATATGAAGCCCCTGTGGATGCTTTCGCTGTCTTGGCTGACCCTGCTCGTCGCCGCGTCGTGGAGTACCTTGCCGACCGCGAGGTACCTGCCGGTGAGCTTGTCGAGGTCCTGGACGCGGAGTTCGGACTGGTTCAGCCGGCCACCTCGCGTCACCTCCGGCGGCTGCGTGAGTCGGGCTTGGTGCACTCCCGGTCTGATGGCTCGCGGCGGCTCTACTCCCTCGATCCTGTCGCGTTGCGCGAGATCGACGTGTGGCTCGATCAGTTCCGAGGACTGTGGAGTGAGGCCTTGTCCGCTCTTGACGCCGAAGTCCGCCGAGGCAAATCACCAATAGGAAACGAGGACTCATGAACATTGCCGATGAGATCAACCGAGTGATCCGCAGGATTGCGACCAGCGGCGACTCCCACCAGGTCATCCTGGAGCGCAGCTTCGACACCAACACGAAGGACTTGTGGGACGCGTGCACGAATCCCGAGCGGCTCTCGCGCTGGTTCGAGCCCGTGCGCGGTGACCTCACCCTCGGCAGCCGATACTTGCTGACAAGTAGCGGCACGGAAGGCGACATCTTGCGATGCGAACCGGCCCGGCACCTCGCGATCACCTGGGAGTATCAAGGCGATGTCAGCCACGTCGATGTCGACCTCGTCCCGGGCGAGGAAGATCGAACCGTGCTCCGCCTGACACACCGTGTCCCGTCCAATGACCATTGGGAGACCTATGGGCCGGCTGCGGTAGGCATCGGGTGGGAGGAGTCGCTGCGGGCTCTCTCCCTTTGTCTCGCGGGTGCGCCGGGTTTCTCCTCTGGTGAGATGGAAGCCTTCTCCAGCACGACTGAGGGTCACGAGCTGATCCGTCGCTCCGCCAACGCCTGGGCGTCGGCGCATCACGAGGCGGGTGCACCGTCGGGTGAGGCCCAGGCACGCGCGGCGCGGACGACCGCGGCCTACCTCGGCGGCGACTAAGGACCGAGATTGCACCCGCAGTGCCGGACTATCGAACCAACTCATCGACGCTTCAACGGCAGGGTCGGATGTTCGAGATGACGGAATGGACCCGGCCAGTGCTGGTCCGGGCTCTCGGTGGAAGGGTTGAACGTCATGCCTGGCAGGTGCACCGGGCGGCTCTGCATCAGCTCAGCGGGGCGGCCCTGCGCACCCTCTTCGATCGGCTGCCCGGACTCCACCTCGCCGTCCCCGCCGACCGCATCCCCTTCAAACCCGGTGACACCATCCAGGGGATGCTCGAACTCCCGGTCGCCTGGTGACCCCCGCCCCGGACATCAGGGTCGACCGGGACCGCTGCATCGGCGCCGGAATGTGCGCCCTGACCGCACCCGCGGTCTTCACCCAGGACGACGAAGGGCTCAGCGAACTGCTGCCGGAACCAGGGGACTTGACCTCACTCCTGGTCCGGGAAGCCGCCCGCGCCTGCCCCGTCGGCGCGCTCACCGTCACCTCCACCGGACGCAGCCCGGCGGACTGACCGGCTCACTGCTGGGGCGGGTCCTGCCGGCCGAGGCGGTCCTTCATCTGGTCCTGGGCCTTGTCGACCTGGTCCTGGTACTTGCCGCCGGTCTTCTTGTCGACCATGTCGCCTGCCTTGTCGACACCCTTGGCAGCCTGGTCCTCATGGCCCTTGAGCATCTGCTTGATCTTGTCCATGACGGACATGGGTCACCCTCCTTGCCGTAGAAGCCCCGCCCCTCATCAGGATCGCCGCGCCCCTCCGGATCCGCATCCGCAGCCGGAGGTGGCGCGGGACCCCCTCGGGGCAGGCACCACGGGTCCCCGCCCCGAAGGGATCCATGCCGCCGATCGGGGCGAGGCCTACAGAGGTCAGGTGGAGGTCAGGCGGTTTCCAGGGTGAGCCCGTAGCGGTCGAGGATCTCGTTCACCGGCTGGAACCACGTCTCCCCGCCGCCCTTGCAGTCGCCCCAGCCGCCCGAGGTGACACCCTGCGCCTTGTCACCGCTGATGAAGGAGCCACCGGAGTCGCCCGGTTCGGCGCAGGCATCCGTCTTGGTCAGCCCGTGCACCTGGCCCTGGCTGTAGTTGACGGTCTCGCCGGTGCCGAGGACCGTGCCGCAGTGCCAGTGCGAGGTGGAGCCGGACTGACGTTCGCCGCCGGCCCGTTGACGGCACGGCCGGCCCACTGTGCCCCGTGGACCCGCGTCCACAGGGCACAGCCGTACCCGCTTCTCAGGCGGTGTCCGGAGCCGTCAGCGAGGCAGGCGCAGGGTGCGCATCTGGTCCGCCAGCGGGCCCAGGCCCACATCGCGGCGGCGCTCGTCGAGCGTCGGCAACTGCCGTGTGTCGTACGGCGCGAGGGTCTTCGGGTCGACCCGGGTGCCGTAGAACTGCGGCTGGCCCAGTTCCACCGCGCAGTGGTCGGCGATGAACGCGTGGTGCACCACCGGGCAGTCGCCGTCCGCCGCGGCCCGGGCGATCAGATCGCGGCAGGTCAACTGGAAACCGACGTCCTCGGCGTGCAGCAGGATCATCAGGGCCGCCGTGGACGCCTGTTCGCCGACAAGTCCGGTGGTAGGCCAGCCGTGTTGGGCCACCGCCTTCCGCAGGGCCCGGGTGTTGTCGCGCCGGCACTGGGCGATCCGGCGCCGCTCCAGGTCGGTCGCGGCGGGGTGCGCCCGGCGGGTCAGCCGACGGTCCTCCTCGGCGCGGGCCAGCAGCTCGCAGGCGAGCCCGGGAGCCTCGGAGGGCTGCCGCCCGTCCACCGAACTGCCTTGCTGCGCCGCCCCGTCGACCCTGTTCATGCCGGCTCCTTGGTGGCCACCGTGAACCACACCTGCTTTCCGGGGCGCCCCAGGGGTGCGGGCGCGGTGCCCCAGTCGTCCACCAGGGCGGCGAGGATGGACAGGCCGCGGCCGGACTCGGCACCGGCACCGGCCTCCCGGCCGCGCGGCAGCAGCGGGGAGGAGTCGGAGAGGGCGACCCGCAGCCGCTCACCGGTGCACTCCAGGCTGAGCAGCAGTTCGTCGTGCGGGTCCGAACTGCCCGCGTGCTGTACGGCGTTGGCGAAGAGTTCGGCGGTGGCGAGTACCACGTCGTCGCGGAGCCGGCCGAGCCGCCAGCAGAGCAACTGCGCGCCGACCAGGCGGCGTACCCGGCCTGCGTGCGAGGGGTGGGCGGGGACCGTGGTCTCCAGCCGTGCGGGCAAAGGGCGCCGCAGGTCGTGTCCCTGCTGCGGCGCCGGGCGGGCGGCGGCTCGCTCCATACGGTCACGCGATTCCCCGGCCACCGGCCGGAAGTCCACGTCGATTACGGAGCGGCCGAGTCCGCTCGGATCCATCTGGCTGCCTCCCTGGCGCATACCGTCTGCCGACCGCATCGGTGTGTACGCCATGTCACCCGGGTCGATGCTGGGGCCGGGCCGGCGCGGGCCCGGTATCCGGCGCCGGTCGTCCACCGCTGGTGCCGTGTTCGTCCGGGAGGGGCTGCCGCCGGCGGTGCGGGAGGGGCGGGCACCGGCCTGTGCGGCGCGGCGGCTCCTCGCCTGTCCGTCGGTCAAGGTCGCCATCCAGGTCTCGCGGCGCGGTCGTCTCAGAGGGGGGTGCGGTCCGCCGGAGCGGACCGGTGAGCGGCCGACCGCAGTCCTGCTCGGGACGCCCCCCGAACGACCGCCGCAGGGGCGGGACATGGACTGATACATGCTCAACTCCACGTAGACCTAACGGCGTTGGGGGGCGCCGTCGCGCAATGTGCGACAGGTCACTCGATCACTATGGTGCCCTGAAGTCTCGTTCCGCAACCGGCGTTCTGATAATTTCAGATCGATCTGTTCGACTGCTGTTTCGACCGCTGGTGGCGTGGCAGACTGCTCGCCAGACGGTGCGGGAGGTAGGTACGTGAGCGACAGTCGCTCGGGCGGTGGCAGTGCACCCACTGTCCTGCGGATTGTCCTCGGCAAGCGGCTCAAGCAGTTGCGTGAGCAGGCGGGGGTGGGCTTGGAGGAAGCCGCCCGCGCCATCGAGGTGACCGCACTGACCGTGCGCCGTATCGAGAAGGCGGAGGTCGGACTCCGCATCCCCTATGTGAAGGAGTTGCTGCGCACCTACGGTGTCTCCGACACCGAGATCGACGAGTTCGTCTCCATGGCCCGCACGGCCAACCAACCGGGCTGGTGGTACAAGTACCGCAACGTCCTGCCCGACTGGTTCCGCGCCTATGTGAGCCTGGAGAGCGAAGCCACCGTCATCCGCCTCTACGAACCTCACTACGTGCCGGGCCTGTTGCAGACCGACGACTACGCCGCCGCGCTGATCCGGGTCGGCTTCCCCCACGAGGACGAGGAGAGCATCAAGCACCGGGTGAGCCTGCGCCTGCGCCGCCAGGATCTGCTGACCAAGCCGGAGTCACCGGCGATCTGGGCAGTGCTGGACGAGACGGTCCTGCGCCGCCCGGTGGGTGGGACGAAGGTGATGCGCGATCAGATCGACCATCTGATCGAGGTGTTGGACTTCTCGAAGGTCAGAATGCAGATCATGCCCTTCGCCGCCGGCCCGCATCCCGGCGCCTACGGACCCTTCCACTACTTCCGCTTCGGATTCTCCGAACTCCCCGACATCGTCTACACGGAGAACCTCGCCGGCGCCGTCTATGTCGACCAGCACGCCGATGTCGTCACCTATCTCCAGGTCCTGGACCGGATGACCGTCCAGGCCGAGCCAGTCGCCAGAACCAGGACCATCCTGGAAGAACTGCGTAAGGAGTTGTGATCCATGGAATCCATGCGACCCGTCCACACCGGTATGCCCGCCTCCGAGTTGGGCCGTGAGGGCTGGCACAAGCCCTGGAGCGGTACCAACGGCGGGAGTTGTGTCGAGGCCAAGCGGCTGGAGGACGGCAGTGTCGCCTTCCGCCAGTCCACCGACCCGGAGGGTCCCGCGCTCGTCTACACCCGCCATGAGGTGCTCACGTTCCTGGAGGGTGTGAAGCAGGGCCAGGCCGACTTCCTCCTCGGCTGACCCACCGCCGGTCCCAGGGCGCCGGCCCCAACTCCCCGTCCCACCAAGGCGCTTGCCCGGCACACCTCCGCGGCACCTGTCTCGCCTCACCTCACCTCACTCCACCACCCGACCCGGCCCCGTCATGCCCTGTGCGCGGGACCGGGTCGCGTGCTGTCAACTCGCAGTTGACAGTCGGCGGAGTGTCAACCTATCGTTGACATCATGAGTGAACCGCAGCGCATCCCCGTACCCGTCCGTCTCGACGACCTGATCGACGCCATCAAGAAGTCGCACACCGACAGCCTCGACCAGCTCGCCGGCGCCGTCGTCGCCGGTGAGCACCTCGGTGAAGTGGCCGACCACCTCATCGGCCACTTCGTGGACCAGGCCCGTCGCTCCGGCGCCTCCTGGACCGACATCGGCCACACCATGGGCGTCACCCGCCAGGCCGCGCAGAAGCGCTTCGTGCCCAAGGGCTCGGCCGACGACCTCGCGCAGGACTTCAGCCGCTTCACCCCGCGTGCCCGCAACGTCCTGATCGCCGGCCAGGAAGAGGCGCGGACCGCGGGCAACGACCGCATCGGCACCCTCCACCTCGACCTCGGCCTGCTCGCCGAACCCGATGGGATCGCCGCCCGGGTGATGGCCGCCCAGGGCGCCACCGCCACCGCGGTACGCACCGCGGCCGAGCCGCTGCTGCCGGTCGCCGCCGGCACGGTGCCGGACATGATCCCGTATGCGCCGGACGCGAAGAAGGCCCTGGAACTCACCTTTCGTGAAGCGCTCCGGCTGGGCCACAATTACATCGGCACCGAGCACATCCTGCTCGCCCTCCTGGAACAGGAGAACGGCCACGGCCTCCTCACCGGCCTCGGCCTCACCAAGGAGGCCACCGAGCAGGGCATCCAGGCCGCGATCGACGCGGCGGTCCAGGCCTCCGCCGGGAGGGACACCGAGTGAACCGAGGCGGGCGGCCCGCACTGCGCCCCTGGCGATTCATCGTCGCCTTCGGCACCGTGAGCCTGCTCGCCGACTTCGTCTACGAGGGCGCCCGCTCCGTCACCGGCCCCCTGCTCGCCTCCCTCGGCGCCTCCGCGCTGGTGGTCGGGGCGGTGACCGGAGCGGGCGAGACCGCCGCGCTCGTCCTCCGGCTGGTGTCCGGGCCGCTCGCCGACCGCACCCGCCGCTTCTGGGCCTGGACCATCGCCGGCTACACCCTGACCGTGGTGAGTGTGCCGCTGCTCGGTCTGGCGGGGGTGCTGTGGGCGGCCTGCGTCCTGGTCGTCGCCGAGCGCGTCGGCAAGGCGGTCCGCAGCCCCGCCAAGGACACCCTGCTGTCCCACGCCACCGCCGCCACCGGACGCGGCCGCGGCTTCGCCGTCCACGAGGCACTCGACCAGACCGGGGCACTCATCGGCCCCCTCGTCGTGGCCGGAATGCTCGCCCTCACCCACGACGCCTACGGCCCCTCGCTGGCGGTGCTCGCCGCCCCCGGCGTCGCCACCCTCGCCGTACTGGTCTGGCTCCGGCTGCGCGTCCCCGACCCGGCCGGCTACGAACGCGCCGCCGGACCCACCCGCTGGAGCACCGCCCCCACCGAGGAGGAACCACCCACCGGCAGCGGGCGGCGGATCCCCATGGAGCGCGGCTTCTGGGCCTACGCCGTCTTCAGCGGTGTCACCCTGGCCGGCGTCGCCACCTTCGGAGTGCTCTCCTTCCACCTCGTCCACCACCGCCTGCTGCCCACCGCCGCCGTCCCTCTCGTGTACGCCGCCGCGATGGCGGTCGCCGCCCTCGCCGCCCTCGCCACCGGCTGGGCCTACGACCGGATCGGGCCCCGCGCACTGGCCGCGCTGCCCCTGCTCGCCGCCGCCGTCCCCGGGCTCGCCTTCTCCACCCAGGTCGCCGCGGCCGTCGGCGGCGTACTGGTGTGGGGCGCGGTGATGGGTGTGCAGGAGTCCACCCTGCGGGCCACCGTCGCGGACCTGGTGCCGCCGGGGCGCCGGGCCACCGCCTACGGACTGTTCGCCGCGGTGACCGGCGGTGCCGCCTTCCTCGGCGGCCTCCTCTCCGGCGCCCTCTACGACCGGTCGGTGCACGCCCTGATCCTGGTCACCGTCGCCATCCAGGCACTGGCCCTGGTACTGCTGCTGGCCGGGGCCGCCGGGCACCCCGTCCGGTTCCGGAGCCGCAGGACACCGCCCCGTACGCGGGACCGGCCGTGAGTCGGCCAGTTGGCCCGGGCGGCATCGGGGTAGACGTCTGGGACAGGCATCGGCTCCCGCACCCCCGCCCCGCGTGCGTGAGGCACCGCCCGCCAGGAGGACCGCCATGAAATCCGCCAAGCGACTGCTGACCGCCCTGCCACGCGAGGACCGCGACCGGCTCCTCGCGCTCGCCCGCGAGGTCTCCTTCCCCCAGGACGCACGGATCTTCGAGGAGGGGAACACCGCCGACCGCTTCTGGGTGATCAGGTCTGGCTCCGTCACTCTGGACCTCAAGGTGCCCGGCCGCGGCAAGGTCCCGGTGGAACCCCTCGGCCCCGGCGACCTCCTCGGCTGGTCCTGGCTCTTCCCCCCGTACCGGTGGGACTTCGGCGCGGAGGCCGCGAGCCCGGTACGCGCCGACGAGTTCGACGCGGCTCCGGTACGCCGCCTCTACGAGAGCGACCCCAAGCTGGGCGTGGTGCTGCTGCGGGTCATAGCCGAGATCCTCGCCGGCCGCCTCGGCACCGCCCGCGGCAAACTCATCGAGCAGTACGAGATCCACCGCAGCCCCACCGTGTGACGGACGGCTGCCGGGGCCGCTCAGTCCCGGCCCACCTCGCGGGTGAGTTCCAGGCCCAGCCAGCGGTCCAGCAGGGCGAAGGTCTCGAAGCGGGCGCCGGGTGCCAGCTCCGGTCCGGTGCCCGCCTGCCGGAGAACCGCCAGCAGGCCCGGGGTGTCCAGGTCGTCCGCGAGCGCACGTTCGGCCCGCGCGGTCACCTCCGGCGGCACCGGACGGGACGGCTGCCGGGCCCAAGTAGCCACCTGGCGCCGCCAGTTGACCAGCGTCCGCCCGGCCTCCGCGACCTCCGCCGCGGTCAGCCGCAGCGGGTCGCGGTAGCCGTGGCCGAGCAGCGCCAGCCGGGCCGCCAGCGGATCGGCCCCGTCCAGCGCACCCGGCTCCGCCCCGGTCCCGCCCACCTCGACCCGGACGCCCTCCGCCCCGGCCAAACCGGCTGGACACACCGTCACCCCCGGCACCCCCACCGGACCGGACGGCGGATGCGCACCGAAGGTGTCCACGGCCCTCCGTACCACCGCCGGATCACCGTCGGCCCGCACCTCGTACAGCACCTGCCGGCCGCCCGACTCCAGGGTCCGCACCAGCAGATCGGCCACCAGCAGCACCCGCAAACCGGCCACCGCGAGCTCCCCGCCGTCCTCCGGCTCCGGCAGGCACACCCGCATCCGCAGCAGCGCACGTCCTGCCTCGGGCACCTCCACCCGCCGCCCGGTGCGGCCGTCCGTCATCCTCAGCACGTCGTTCGCCTTCCGTAGCCCGGCCGTCGGGCCACCGTAACCGAGGGGCGGGCGGTGGCCGGTGGTCGTGGAGCGGTGGACGGAAAATGCTTCGACACTGGTCTCCGGGGTCGGCAGAGTGGCGGATATGACGAGTAGTGAGCTGTGGACCCGCGCGACCGCCGAACGCTATGACGCCGGAGAGAGCGACCTGTCCTCGGCCGCCGTACTCGGCCCGATCCTCGCCTTCCTCACCGAACTCGCCGCAGACGGACCGGCGTTGGAGTTCGCCATCGGCACCGGACGGGTGGGCGTCCCGCTCCGGGAACGCGGAGTGCCCGTCACCGGCATCGACCTGTCCCAGCCCATGGTGGACGTACTGCGGCGCAAGGTCGACGCGGACACCCTCCCGGTCACCGTCGGAGACATGGCCACCACCGTCGTCCCCGGCGAGTTCACGCTGGTGTACCTCGTCTACAACACCATCACCAATCTGCTCACCCAGGACGAGCAGGTCGAATGCTTCCGCAACGCGGCACGCCATCTGCGGCCCGGCGGCCGGTTCGTCATCGAGTTGCTGGTGCCACCGCTGCGCTTCCTGCCGCCCACCCAGCTCGCGGTGCCGTTCGACGTCTCCGATCAGCATGTCGGCTTCGACACCGTCGACATGGTCGAACAGACCCTGGTCTCCCACCACTTCAGCCGGGACGGCGACGACGGCCGCTACCGCCGCGGCACCTCCCGCCACCGCTACGCCTGGCCGGCGGAGCTGGACCTGATGGCCCGGATCGCCGGACTGGAGCTGGAACGCCGAGTGCAGGACTGGGACGGCGCGCCCTTCACCCAGGACTCCACCAAGCACATCTCGGTATGGCGCAAGCCGCTCTGAGTCTGGTCGACAGTCTCTTAGAGCGGTGCGTCCGGGGCGGTGTTCCGGTAGAGGTCGCGGAGTAGGCACACCTCGCTGAGGTGGTGGATGAGTTCGCGGTGGATGTGCAGGACCAGGGCGCCCATCGGCCGGTCTCCCCACGGGGCTTCGGCTTCGCCGCACGGCCGGGTGAGGCCCTCCTCGCCGAGGGACTCGACGCCGGCCAGCCAGGTCGCGTACTCGGCGTCGAGCTGGGCGAGGGCCTCGTCGGCGGTGGCCGCGTAGTCGAAGGACGGGTAGTCGGTGGGCGCCCGGCCGAAGTGGGCGGCGTTGCGTACCGCGAGGACTCCGACGATCACATGGGCGAGCCGCCAGGCGATGGTGGTGAACGGCGGCGGTTCCGGCTCCGGCAGGGCGAAGTCGATGACCATCGCACCGGAACCGGCCTGTACGGGCGCGGTACCGGTGCCCCGCGGCCGCACACTCCAGCAGCCGGGGACCGGCTCCCGGAAGTACTCGGCGTCGGTGAGTCCGGTGAGGCGGTCGCGGAGCTGGTGCGACCAGTGCCAGGCAATCTGGTCCCGCAGCAGCGCGTTCCAGTTCCCGTCGGGCGGGACGCTCGTATCGTTCATACGCCCAGGATGGCCGCCGAGCGAGCCACCGGCCACCCGCCGCCGGTCAGTCCTCCCCGCGCACGATCTGCGGGTTGCCGTCCGGCTCCTCGGGCTCCCGGTAACCGGCACGGCCGGTCCGCGCCGGTATGCAGGTGCGAACGGTGCCGGGGCGCCACGTACCGCGCACCGGGTCGGCTGCGGGCGGCGACTGCGGAAGCTTCTCCAAGTGCTGGGTGTCCATGGGTCCTTCCTCGTTCTCGCTGTGCGGCTCTCGGTCTCGGCTGTCGATCGCGCAGACACCGCTGCGGCTGCATCGCCCACCGGGTTCCCGACGGAGCGGGCGTCATGCCCACCTACTCGGGGTCCGCGGGTGGGTCCGGCTTCTCGGTCTGCCGCGGTACCAGGCCCTCAGCGCCGGAACGCCCGCGCAGCCCCGCCCACCGTGCCAGCAGCGCACCGGCCACCCCGCACACCGCCCCCCAGGCGAGACCGAGACCCACCATGCTCCACACCTCCGGCCGCAGCAGCACCCGTCCCGACAGGCTGCCGCCCAGATCGCCGATGCCCAGCAGGGACAGCCCGAAGTACGCCGAGACACGGCCCAGCAGGGCCACCGCCAGCACCGTCGCCGCCACCCCCAGCGCGAGCCGCACCGCGTGACGCCACAGCGGGACACCGGGCCGGCCCCGCGCCGCCGCCGTGAAACCGGCGCCCACCAGCAGCACCGCGTCGATCACCACCAGCCACCACACCCGCCCGTCGTGCTCCGCCAGCGTCCCCAGATCCAGCCGGGACACATGGGGCGTACGCAGGACCTGGTTCAGCACCTCCGGCATCGGCAGCCCGAACGGCCCTTCCACCCGCCCGTGCCACACCCCGCCGAGGCCGAGCGTGAACGCCAGCCACACCAGATTGGGCAACCCCAGCAGCACTACCGCGAAGGTGCGCGCCGGCTGCTGATGGGTCGCCGCCACCACCAGCGCGACCAGCACCCCCAGCACCACACACACCAGCAGCACACCCACCATGGCGTACGCCACCGGGGACAGCGACTCGCGCAGCCGCAGCCACCGTCCGGGCAGCGGCGCGGCCCCCGTCACCAGCAGGGACACCACCAGCACCCCGGCCAGCCACAGCATCCCGAAGACCACGGTGAGCGGCACATCGGCGGCGAAGCGGACCTCGGGCCGGATGCCGAACAGCTCGCCCAGTCCGCTGAGTTCGGGGTCGCTCAGCGACAACCGGAACGTGTGCCGCGCGGCCCAGGCCAGCGCGAGCAGCCCGAGCAGCCACAGCACCGCCAGCCGCCCCACCCACCCCGCCAGCTCCCAGATCCCGGCCAACTCCCCACGCCGCAGCGGCCGCAGGAAACCGGCACCCAGTACCAGCGCCCCGCCGAGGGCCACCGACAGCGGCAGTACCGACACCCCCGCCTCGGTCCCGGCGATCGCCCCCGCTACCCCGGACACATCGATCGAGCCGCCGACGGCGGTCACCACCGTCGCCGCCAGCACCCGGCCGAAGCCGCCCTGCGGCAGATCGGCGGCCCCCGCCGCCGTCAGCCCGAGCGAGGCGAGCACCAGCATGGTGAACAGCGCGGCCACCACCGCCAGCAGCGCCTCCCACCAGCGGTGGAGAGCACGCCGACCGCCGGACCGGGAGGAAGCCGTCGTCTGCCGCGTCACGCTGCCACGCTAGACAGCACCGCCCCCACCCGCCGCCCGAGTCGGCCGACCGTAGGCCTCCGGCTCTCGCGGGGCCGGTCAGTCGCGGTGCCGGCCGCGGCCCGCCACCACGATCACCGCCGCCGCGGCGGCCGCGGCTCCGGCGGCGACCATCCCGGCGTGGGGGCCCGAGCGATCGGAGTGGGCCGGACGGTGGTGTTCGACCGGTACCGGCCCCGGGCCCTCCGGCAGCGGAGTGGTACGCGGCGCGGTGGGCGCCTCGCGGCCGCGGCGGGCGTGCAGCGGGTGCGGCCGGCCGCGGTGCGCGCCCCCGCCGTGGTGCCGGCGTTCCTTGCCGACCAGCCGCCGCAGCCTGCCGCCGTGCCTGCGGTGGGCACCCTCCTGGGCACGCCGCCGCCGGATCGGATGCAGCCGGGCCTTTACCGCGTCCGCCTTCTGATGCGCCAGCGCCCGTACGTCCGCCTTCGCGGCCAGCGCCTCCACGGTGCGGCCCAACTCGGCGCGGGTCTGCTCCACCTGGGCCCGCAACTCCTCGGGGGTGGCGGCCTTGTGCGGTTTCCCGGTCCCCTGCTCCTGCGTCATCGGTGTGCCGCCTCCCTGATCTGCGCCACGTCACTGCGGACGCTGGCGATGGTCTCCCGGGGCGCCGCCGGCTTGGCCCGGCCGATCTCCCACTTGCCCAGCAGCGCGAGCAGCCCCGCCGTCAGCAGCAGGAAACCGGCGACGACCAGGGCCGACGCCCACAGCGGCAGTACCAGCCACACCGCTGCGACTCCGGCGGCGACCAGTGCCTCGAAGGCGACGAACGCCACCACGCCCGCCCCGCCGAACAGCCCGCCGCCCACCCCGAACCGTTTGCCCTTCTGTGTCATCTCGGCCTGCGCCAGCCGCATTTCCTGCTGCACAAGCTGCGAGACCTGCTCGGATGCCCGGGAGACCAGGACGCCCACCGATGCGTCGGTGTCCGCCTGCCGGTCCTCGAAGACCGTGCTCACACCCCTCACCCGCCTCTCCGTCGTGATCGCGTCGTCCATCAGCGCGTTGTCCATCAGCGCGTCGGGTCCGTGGACGGTGGCGACGGGTACCCCGAGCACTCCGGGCGATACCGGTATCAGTACGAGCCGTCGGTACGAGCCGTCAGCCGGGTACGGCGCCGGAGGGCAGCGCGCCCCGTGCCAGTGCCGTCAGTGGTCCCACCGCGTCGGCCGTGAAGAGGTCCCGTCCGGCCGCGATCCGGGAGCTGCGCGGCGGTCCGGGCGGGCTCAGCGCGTCCAGTGACCGCAGCATCGCCCAGGGGTCGGTGGCGTGGTCGGTGAGCCCGAGCCGCGCCATCTTCCGTACGCCCTCCGCGCCGTGCCCGGGGATGGGGCGGTAGCCGATCACGGGCACGCCCACCGCCAGCGCTTCCAGTGCGGTCTGCCCGGCCGCGTTGTCGATCAGGGCGCAGGCCGCGGAGAGTAGGCCCGGCATGTCCTGCACCCAGCCCAGCGGGAGCACACCGGGGGATCGCGCCAGATCGTGCCGCAGTTTCGCGTTGCGCCCGCAGAGCACCACCGGCCGGTAGCCCGCCGCACCCACCAGCCGCGCCGTCCGCACCACCTGCGAACCCGCACCCCACGCTCCGGCCGAGACGAGTACCGGGTCGGTGCCCGGCGGGCCCAGGCGGTGGCGCCAGCGGTCCGCCGTCGGGACCGGGCCGAGGAACCGCCCGGCGACCAGCGGTCCCGAAGCCATCGCGGGCCGGCCCAGCGCCCCGGCGACCTCGTCCGCGATGCCCTGGGTGAGGCAGAGGTGCAGGTCGTTGCCGGGGTGCAGCCACTGCCGGTGCACCGCGAAGTCGGTGAGGACCACGGCGGCGGGCACCGCCAGGGTGCCGCGTGCCCGCATCCGCCCGGTGAGCTGGGCCGCCAGATGGAAGACGGACACCACGGCGTCCGGCCGCTCCCGTGCCACCAGCCGGGCCAGCCGCCGCTCGGCCAGCACCGCCAGCGGCGCACTGCCGGGCCGCGGCCCGGACCCGCTGCGGAAGAACGCCGCGTACAACCCGCCGTACAGAGACGGCAGATGGTGCAGGGTGCCGCGGTAGAACGAGCGGATCGCGCGGCCCGCACCCGAGGGCAGCAGGGCCAGCACATCGGCGCGGGACGTGTGGTGACCGGCCGCTTCGAGACGGCGGGCCAACTCGGCCGCCACCGCGTCATGGCCCGACCCCATGCTGGCGCTCAGAACGAGGAACCGTGCGGGCATCCGACCCTTCCTCCTCCAGCCTTGCTGCGCCGCGGGCAGGTACCGGCCCGCTGACGGCTCCGGTCGGGCGGGAGTATCCGCCGACGAGCCCACTAAACAGCCCGCTCCCCCCGTCCGCATCAGCCCATCCGGCCCCGCCGACGCCTCCCCGGGCGCCGGTCCCGGTCCGTACGCCGTGCCGAGGGGGCGTCGCGGCGGCAGGATGGTCAGCGGGAGCCGGTCGCGCACGGTGCGGGCGGCCCCCGGACGGCCCGCTTGTCGAACCGCCCGAGCTGCCGCGGCGGCCCACCGCCGCGGCACGACGGCCACGGACGGAGAGATGCCATGCCCCGCACCCACCCCGGCATCACCCTCCGCCCTGCGTCCGCCCGGCCCGGCGGCGCACCCGGCGCCACCCGCACAGCCCTGGTGACCGGCGCCTCCTCGGGTATCGGCGCCGCCGTCACCCGACGGTTCGCGGCTGAGGGCGGCTGGCGGCTGCTGGTCACCGGCCGCGACCGGGACCGCCTCGGCGAGGTCGCCGCCGGCACCGGCTCCACCGCGCTGCCCGCCGACCTCACCACACCCGGCGCGCCCGAACGGCTCGTCGGCGCCGCCCTCGGCACCACCGGCCGGCTCGACCTGCTGGTGGCCGGTGCCGGAGTCGGCTGGGCCGGGCCCTTCCCGGCGATGCCCGCTGCGGCTGTGGACCGGGTCATCGGCGTCGACCTGATCGCCGTGGTCCGCCTGGTCCGCCAGGTGCTGCCGCCGATGCTCGCCGCTCGCCGCGGCCACATCGTGCTGATCGGCTCCGTCGCCGGCACCCTCGGCGTCCGCGGTGAAGCCGTCTACTCGGCGGCCAAGGCGGCCGTCGCCACCTTCGCGGAAACCCTCCGCTACGAACTCGACGGCACCGGCGTCCGCATCACCCATGTGGTGCCCGGCGTCGTCGCCACCCCCTTCTTCGAACGCCGCGGCGCCCCCTACACCCGCGCCCGCCCCCGCCCCATCCCGGCCGAGCGGGTCGCCGACGCGGTGTGGGACGCGGTCCGCCTCGGCCGCGACCAGGTGTACGTACCGGGCTGGCTGCGGCTGCCGGCCGGGGTCCGGGGGATGGCACCCGCGCTCTACCACCGGCTGGCCGCCCGGTTCGGGTGATCAGGTGAACGCCCTCACCGTGGCCCTGGCCCTGCTGGCGGCCGTGGCCAACGGAGCCGCCTCGGTCCTCCAGCGGCGCGCCGCCGTGGAGCAGCAGCACGAGGAGGCCGACACGCCGACCGGCGGCGGACTGCGCGGCGGGCTCCGGACCGCGGCCCAACTCCTGCGGCACCGCTACTGGTTGGCGGGCGCCGCCGCACTGGTGGTGTCCGCGGGACTTCAGGCGGGCGCCCTCGCCGTCGGTGAACTCTCCGTGGTGCAGCCGCTGTTGGCCAGCGAACTCCTCTTCACCCTGCTCCTCGGCAGCGCGTTCTTCCGGCACCGGCCCGACGCCCTGACCTGGTTGTCGTTCCTGATGCTCGCGGTGGGCCTCGCCCTCTTCATGTCCGCGGCCGCGCCCTCCGGCGGCACCGGCACCGCGGACCCGGTCCGCTGGGTGCCGGCCGGGCTCTGCCTGCTGGTCGCGGTCGCGGCACTGCTGGCCTTCGGCCGCAGGCTGCGCGGCGCACCCCGCGCCACCGTCCTCGGCACCGCCACCGCGATCTGCTTCGCCTGCACCGCCGCCCTCATCAAGGAGGTCACCGGCCGCATCCCCGGCGGCTGGGGCCCGGTCTTCGGCAGCGGCTACCTGTACGCCACCGCCGCCGTCGGACTGCTCAGCTTCCTGCTGCTCCAGAGCACCCTGCGGGCGGGGACCCTGGCCGCCTCCCAACCGGCCCTCACCCTCGGCGACGCACTGGTCAGCGTCGCCCTCGGCTGGGCTCTCTTCGGCGAGCACGTCGCCCTCACCTCCCATGTGGCGGGCGGGGTGACCGGCGCGCTGCTGATCGCCGCCGGCACCGCGGGCCTGGCCCGCTCCCCGGCCGTGGCGGGCGACTGGGACGCCGACTCGGGTACGGCGCGTCATCCTCGGCGCCGGGGGCGGCGCGGCACGCCGGGGCGCACCAGCGGACGCCGCTCCCGGCACGCCCACGCCCCGCGCGCACCGCGGTCCGGCGGCGAATTCGGCGGCCGGGGCAGTACCGAGGCAGGCGCAAGTACCCGCAACGAACAGCGAGGATCCAAGCGGCCATGACCCATCGAACCCGTTCACCGCACAGCCCGTGTCCGAACCACCCGGCCGAGGGCGCCGACACGCCCGGTCCGGTCGTGTCGGCCTCCGCTCCCGCCGCCCGCGACACGCCGGGCGGCCTCCCGCCCTGGCGGCCGCCCGTCCCGCCGGCTCCGGTGCTCACCGTGGCCCGCGGTGCGGGGCGGGCCGCGGTACGGCTCGGCGCGGTGGCCGCCGCAGCCGGTGCCCTCGGGCATGTCGTGCCGGCGGGGAGCTGGCTGCCGGGGGTGCGGCGGGCGCTGCTGCCGCGGCTCGCCGGCCTCGGCAGCACCACGCATGTGGCACTCACCTTCGACGACGGGCCCGACCCCGCCACCACCCCCCGCTTCCTGGACCTCCTCGACCTGCTCGATGTGCGGGCCACCTTCTTCGTCCTCGGTGAGAGCGTGCTGCGCCACCCCGGGTTGGGCGCCGAGATCGCGGGCCGCGGCCATGAACTCGCCGTCCACGGCTGGCGCCACACCCGCCCCTGGCTGCCCGACCCGGCCCGCGACCACCGCGAGATCGCCCGCGCCCGCGATCTGATCGCCGACCTGGCCCACCGCCGCCCGATCTGGTACCGCCCGCCCTACGGCATCCTCACCGGCGGCCGCTGGCTGGGGGCCGTACGGTGCGGGCTGCGGCCGGTGCTCTGGAGTGCCTGGGGCCGGGACTGGACGGCGGACGCCACCCCGGAGTCCGTACTGGGCACCGTCTGCCGTGATCTCACCGGCGGGGGCACCGTCCTGCTGCACGACACCGACCGCACCACGGCGCCCGGCGCCTGGCAGGCCACCCTCGCCATGCTGCCCGACCTGGTCGCCCACTGCCGGGAAGCGGGCTGGGCGGTGGGCCGCCTCGACCGGCACGGCCTCTGACCCCGGCCAACACCCCTGTACGGGAAGGGAGTTCAGCGGCGCCGTACGGTGATGGTGTGGCCGCCCGCAGGGAGCGGGCCGAGGTGCACATAGCCGTCTTCCAGGCGGGTGCCGTGGAAGCGGCTGCTGCGGTCCCAGGCCCGGCGGCGGCCCCGCCGGATCACCGTCGGCCCCTCCTCCGGCACCGGCACCGCCACATCGTCCAGGCCCTGCGGTGAGCTGACCGACAGATCGAACCAGCCGTTGGGCCGCACCCGCCAGGACACCGAGATCACCCCGGACGCGGTGGTCAGCCGGCCCTGGGCGTGCTCCAGACCGCCGGGGTGCGGCATCACCCGGTGCCCGGCGGAACCGTCCGCCACGGGGGAGACACCCAGCAGCCAGAACGTCAGCGCCGAGGTCGGCCCGGTGGCCCAGCCGTGCGCGGCGCTCATGTAGGAGGCGTGGTAGTCCGAGGTGCCGTCGGTGCGGTACCCCTCCCAGAAGGTGCTGGCGGTGCCGTGCGGGGCGCCGAGCATATAGCCCCACTCGCGGCGGATCAGATCCAGCGCCGTACCCGCCCGACCGGCCGCGAAGTGCGCGTGCACCTCCATCGAACCGGGGAACGGGTGCACCGCCGCCGCGTGCTTCTCCGGGGTCAGCGCACCCACCGCGGTCCACCGCCCGGCCAGCGCCGTACTCACCGCGCGCGCCCGCGGACCGTCGGCCAGACCGAACCACACCGCGAGCGCGTTGCCGTCCTGCGGATGCAGGGAAGCACCCGGGCCGTCCGGCCGGTCCCGGTAGAGTCCGGCCGACTCGTCCCAGTAACCGGCCTTCTCCACCGCCGACTTGAGGCGGGCCGCGCGGGTCGAGCAGTCCGCCGCGAGCCGCTCGTCGCCGACCGTGCCGGCCAGCGCGGACGCCGTCACCAGCGCCCGGTGGAGGAGCGCGTTGGCCTCCAGGTTCTTCCCGCCGCCCCGCCGCGCCCAGTCCGCGGCGCGCGTCACATCGAGCAGCCCGTCCCGGTCGATCTTCGCCACGATGTACCCGAGGGCCCTGCGGTACCGCTCGCGCACCGTGGAGAACCATGCCGTGTCACCGCTGAACCGCACATACTCCGCGGTGCCCACCAGCGTCCACAGGTGGTACGTGTCGGACTCGCCCGCCGCCGCCGAGGAGCCGTAGGGCAGCGCGCCGTCCGGGGCCTGATGCCGGTAGAGGACGTCCAACGAGGTGCGGACGGCGGCCAGTTCGCCCAGTGACACATAGTCGGTGAGCAGCGCCACCCCGAGGTCGCCCGGCCACACCGAGCGGTCCCGCTTCGCCCCGTCCACCAGCACCGTGCCACCCGGTTCCGCGATCCGGGCGCTGTTGTCCCAGCCCACGGACGGTGTGCCGGCGGCCCGGCCCTGCTCGGCGGCGACGATATTCGTCTGCACGGTGTAGGCGCCCGCGTACCAGATGCGGTTCAGCAGATCGTCGTCGCAGTAGAAGTAGTTGGGGTAGGCCCGCAGGTCGGCGGTGTCCGGGGCGAAGGTGATGCGGACCGACACATCGGAGAGCGCCACCGCGCCCTCCGTGGTGTTGACCACCGTCACATAGCGGAAGCCGCCCCGGAGTTGGCCCTGCGGCCGGTCCGCCGCGCCCTCCTCGGCACCGGACAGCGGCCGGTCGGTGTCGGTGGCGAGCTGCCCCCCGGGCCATACCGCGTACCGCACTGCCGGCTCGTTCCCGTCCCGCGCGCTCGACCCGTCGCTGTGCGAGGTGCTGATGTAGGTGGACAGCTCGCTGTAGGTCAGGCCCACCGCCTGGTCCGGGTCGCAGTCGGCGCCGAACCCGACGGTGACATGGCCGCCGACCTCCTTGCCGAAGTCCAGGGTGACCGAGGAGCCCGCGCCCAGCAGCCTGGTCCTGGCGGCACCGGGCTTGCCCAGCAGGTCCCGGGCGCGTTCCACGGCACCGGTCGTGGTGCGTACCGCGGTGGGGCGCACGGTGCGGCGGGCCGGGGAGAGGTTGAAGGTGTCCCAGCGGCCGGACGGCGCCTTGCGGGCCCGCTCCCGCACCGCGCGGGTGGGGGAGGTGTGCCGGGTGCCGGCCGCCGTGCCGCGGGGCGCCGCCTCGGCGGGGGCCGCTCCCAGGCCGGCCGCGGTGGCCGCGGCCACCGCACCGGCCCGCAGTACCGACCGTCTCTGGGGGCCCGGTTCCGCTCCGGCGCTCTGCGGCATCGTCGTCTCCTTGCGGCTGTCGCACGGTCGGTGGCTGGTTCTCGGCGTTGTCAGGCTCCGGCGATTGTGCCGCACGGGGGCGCCCCACGGACAGACACCGCATCACACCGGTCCCGGCAGAGCCGCGTGACCGGCACCGACGGTACCCGAGCACCCCCGGGCCACCGCCACGGGATGCGGAGGTCCGGGCGGTCACTGCGTATCGTGCTCCGAGCCGGGGAGTCCACCGCACCGCACGCCGACCGAGCCACCCGCCGCGGGCGCCCCGCGACACGCGGGACACGCAGGAAGTACGAGGGAAGCAGAGCCATGTCAGATCGCATCATCGCCGCCTGCGACGGCGCGTCCAAGGGCAATCCGGGCCCCGCCGCCTGGGCCTGGGTGGTCGCCGACGCGGAGGGCCGCCCGCAGCGCTGGGAGGCGGGCCCGCTGGGCTCCGCCACCAACAACGTGGCGGAACTCACGGCGCTGGAACGGCTGTTGTCGGCCACCGACCCGGCGGTGCCGCTCGAAGTGCGGATGGACTCGCAGTACGCGATGAACGCGGTCACCAAGTGGATCGCGGGCTGGAAGCGCAACGGCTGGCGCACCGCCTCCAACAAGCCGGTGGCCAACCGGGATCTGGTGGCCCGTATCGACGAGCTGCTGACCGACCGGCCCGTCGAGTTCCGCTATGTGCCCGCACACCAGGTGGACGGCGACCCGCTGAACGCCATCGCCGACCAGGCGGCCAGCGAAGCGGCCGTGGCCCAGCAGCCCGCGGGCACCGTGCACGGCGCCGAGGCACCACCGGTCCCCGACCCGGCCTCCGCCACCCGCCCGGCCTCCGGCGGATCCCGCAAGAGCGCGGCGGGCAAGGCGAGTTCGGGGCGCAGGACCGTCATCAGCGCGAAGTTCCCCGGCCGCTGCTCCTGCGGACGTGCCTACGAGGCGGGCGAGAAGATCGCCAGGGGCGACACCGGCTGGGGCCACCCCGAGTGCGCCGGAACATCCTGACGCGCCACCGCCCGCCCCTCCTTCTCAGCGCCCGCC
>NZ_JBHVRR010000065.1:0-27511 GCF_042885635.1 Streptomyces sp. NPDC058045
ACAACTACCTGCAACAGCAGATGAGTTGTCGGCCTCAGGCCGTCACGGGTTGATCGCGCAGTTCCCCGCGCCCCTAGCGGGGCGCCCCCGCTCAGCGCCAGCTGTGCGGTGCGCGGAAGCCCGACTCGCGCTCCAGACGGCGCCACCCCGCACGGGTGCGGCCGCGGTGGGCCGGGGCGGTCGAGGGGCGGGCGGCGGCACGGGCCAGCAGGAGCGCCGTGATGGCGGCGACCTCCTCGGGCTCGGCATGGCCCTTCTCGACGCGGATGTCGTCGGTGTTCCTGGCGGTCTTGGCGTTCATGGCGGTCATGGCAGAAACTCCTCGGGTCACTGCGGTGGGTTGCCGTGCTTGCGGGACGGCAGGTCGGCGTGCTTGGTGCGGAGCATGGCCAGTGCGGCGGCCAGCATCTCGCGGGTCTCGGACGGGTCGATCACATCGTCGACCAGTCCGCGCTCCGCCGCGTAGTACGGATGCATCAGCTCGGCCTTGTACTCCTTGACCATCCGCGACCGCATCGCCTCCGGGTCCTCGGAGCCCGCGATCTGCCGACGGAAGATCACATTCGCCGCGCCTTCGGCACCCATCACAGCGATCTCGTTCGTCGGCCACGCATACGTCAGATCCGCACCGATCGACTGCGAGTCCATCACGATATACGCGCCGCCGTACGCCTTTCGCAGAATCAGCGAAATTCGCGGCACCGTCGCATTGCAGTACGCATACAGCAGCTTCGCCCCGTGCCGGATGATGCCGCCGTGTTCCTGATCCACACCCGGCAGGAATCCCGGCACATCCAGCAATGTCACGATCGGGATATTGAATGCGTCGCACATCTGCACAAAGCGCGCAGCCTTCTCGGACGCCTCGATATCCAGGACCCCGGCCAGGGACTGCGGCTGATTCGCCACAATTCCGACCACCTGTCCGTCCAACCGGGCCAGCGCGCAGATGATATTGCGCGCCCACCGCTCGTGGACCTCCAGGTAATCGCCGTCGTCGACGATCTCCTCGATCACCTTGACCATGTCGTACGGCCGGTTGCCGTCCGCCGGCACCAGGTCCAGGAGGGCCTCCGCACGGCGCTCCACCGGGTCCTCGGTCGCCACCAGGGGCGGATTCTCCCGGTTGTTCTGCGGGAGCATGGAGAGGAGATAGCGGACTTCGGCGAGGCAGGTCTCCTCGTCGTCATAGGCGAAGTGGCAGACCCCGGAAGTCTCCGCGTGCACATCCGCGCCGCCCAGACCGTTCTGGGTGATTTCCTCACCCGTCACGGCCTTCACCACGTCGGGGCCGGTGATGAACATCTGCGAGGTGTCCCGCACCATGAACACGAAATCCGTGAGCGCCGGGCTGTAGGCGGCACCGCCGGCGCACGGGCCCAGCATCACACTGATCTGCGGAATCACACCGGACGCCCGCGTATTGCGCTGGAAAATCCCGCCATAACCGGCGAGCGCGCTCACGCCCTCCTGAATGCGGGCACCGGCGCCGTCGTTCAGCGACACCAGCGGCGCACCGGCCGCGATCGCCATATCCATGATCTTGTGGATCTTCGAGGCGTGTGCCTCACCCAGCGCACCGCCGAAGATCCGGAAGTCATGGGCGTACACGAACACGGTCCGGCCCTCGACCGTGCCCCAGCCCGTGATCACACCGTCGGTGTACGGCCGCTTCGCCTCCAGGCCGAAGCCGGTGGCCCGGTGCCGCCGCAACTGCTCGACCTCATGGAACGAGTCCGGGTCCAGTAGCAGCCCGATCCGCTCCCGCGCCGTCAGCTTCCCCTTGGCGTGCTGCGCCTCGGTGGCCTTCTCACTCGGCCCCGCCACCGCCGCCGCACGCATCGCGTGCAACTCGGCCACCCGCCCGCGGGCATCGGTGGGCTCACCCTGAGGAGAGGCAGTCTTGTCCACAACGGTCATGTAGCGACCTTACGAACCCTGGCCGCGAAACGTGCAGTCGACTCCGTACAGTCTCCGGGCCGTTTTCCTGGTAGGCCCGGACAGAACCGCGCGGCGACGGGCGCGAAGTGCCTGCTCGCGGCCGGTCCGCATTGTAGGAGGCGCACAAATGGCGTAACCGTAACGTGGCTCACATGACGGGCATCGGAGCCTAGATGTTGAAAGTTGAACATAATGGGTCTACAGTCGAAGTCGTTGAAGGTTAAAGCGCTTCGCCGCTTCGGGTTCTCGTCCGCGGCCCCGGAGCAACCGTCCCCCAAGGAGCATTCGATGAGCATCTTCGGCCGCAAGTCCGACCACGCCGCCGCCCCCGCCGCGGAGGCCGCCCCCCGTCCCGCGTCGCTGACCGGTGCCTGGACCGTCGACCCGGCGCACTCCTCGCTCGGCTTCGTCGCCCGGCACGCCATGGTCACCAACGTCAAGGGCGGCTTCTCCGACTTCGAGGGCACCCTCCAGCTCGACGCCGCCGACCCGTCCCGCTCCTCCGCCTCCTTCGACGTGCGGATGGAGAGCATCGACACCGGCTCCGCCGACCGCGACGGCCACCTCAAGAGCGCCGACTTCTTCGACATCGAGAACCACCCGACGATGACGTTCCGCTCCACCTCCGCCGAGGCCCTGGGCGGCGACGACTACCGCATCACCGGTGAGCTGAGCATCCTCGGCACCACCCGCCCGATCAGCATCGACCTGGAGTTCAACGGCGCGGCCACGGACCCCTTCGGCAACGAGCGGGTCGGCTTCGAGGGCAAGGCCGAACTGCTGCGCTCCGAGTGGGGCCTGACCTGGAACGCCGCACTGGAGACCGGTGGCGTGCTGATCTCCGACAAGATCAAGCTGGTCTTCGACATCTCCGCGATCAAGGCCGCCGCCTGACCGCACACCCCGCGGTGACACCGCCGAGTCGACCGACTCCCCTCAAGTCCGCCCGGAAGCCGAGCAGTTCGGCACCGGGCGGACTTGTCTGTACGGAGGTGGCAGCGTCGGCCCGGGTCACTCCGTGGGCTCGACCCCGGCGCGCAGCAGTCCATAGGTGTAGGCGTCCTCCAGGGCCTCCCAGGAGGCGGCGATGACGTTCTCCGCGACGCCCACGGTGGACCACTCGCCGTCGCCGTCGGTGGTGGAGATCAGGACCCGGGTGGTGGACTGGGTGCCGTGCCGGCCCTCCAGGATGCGGACCTTGTAGTCGACCAACTCCAGCTTGCCGAGCTGCGGATGGAAGCGTTCCAGGGCCACGCGCAGCGCCCGGTCGAGGGCGTTGACGGGGCCGTTGCCCTCGCCGGTGGCGACGATCCGCTCGCCCTTGGCCCACAGCTTGACGGTGGCCTCGTTGGCGTGGCTGCCGTCCGGGCGGTCCTCGGCGATGGCGCGCCAGGACTCGGTGCGGAAGAAGCGGCGGGCGCGGCCCTCGGCCTCCTCCCGCAGCAGCAGTTCGAAGGAGGCGTCGGCGGCCTCGTAGCTGTAGCCCTTGAGTTCGCGTTCCTTGACGCGCGCCACGACGCGGCCGACGAGTTCCCGGTCGCCGCCGAGGTCGATGCCGAGTTCCCGGCCCTTGAGTTCGATGGAGGCGCGGCCGGCCATGTCGGAGACGAGCATCCGCAGCCGGTTGCCGACGAGTTCGGGGTCGATGTGCTGGTAGAGGTCGGGGTCGACCTTGATGGCGGAGGCGTGCAGTCCGGCCTTGTGGGCGAAGGCGGAGAGGCCCACATAGGGCTGGTGGGTGGAGGGCGCGAGGTTGACGACCTCGGCGATGGCGTGCGAGACGCGCGTCATCTCCCGCAGGCTGCCCTCGGGCAGCACCCGCCGGTCGTACTTCAGCTCCAGGGCGGCGACGACGGGGAAGAGGTTGGCGTTGCCGACGCGCTCGCCGTAGCCGTTGGCGGTGCACTGGACGTGGGTGGCGCCGGCGTCGACCGCGGCGAGGGTGTTGGCGACGGCGCAGCCGGTGTCGTCCTGGGCGTGGATGCCGAGGCGGGCGCCGGTGTCGGCGAGGACGGTGGCGACGGTGGCGTGGATCTGTGCGGGGAGCATCCCGCCGTTGGTGTCGCAGAGGACGACGACATCGGCGCCGGCCTCGGTGGCGGTGCGCACCACGGAGGTGGCGTAGGCGGGGTTGGCGCGGTAGCCGTCGAAGAAGTGCTCGCAGTCGACGAAGACGCGGCGGCCGAGTCCGACGAGGTGGGAGACGGTGTCCCGGACCATGGCGAGGTTCTCGTCCAGGGTGGTGCGCAGGGCGAGTTCGACATGCCGGTCGTGGGCCTTGGCGACCAGGGTGATGACGGGGGCGCCGGCCTCGGCGAGTGCCCGTACCTGGGGGTCCTCGGCGGCGGTGATGCCGGCGCGGCGGGTGGCGCCGAAGGCGACGAGCCGCGCGTTGCGGAAGGTGATCTCCTGCTGGGCGCGGGCGAAGAACTCGGTGTCGCGCGGGTTGGCCCCGGGCCAGCCGCCCTCGATGAAGCCGACGCCGAACTCGTCCAGGTGCCGTGCGATGGCCAGCTTGTCGGCGACCGTCAGGTTGATGCCCTCGCGCTGCGCGCCGTCGCGCAGGGTGGTGTCGAAGACATGGAAGCCGTCGCCGCGTTCGTCGCGGGCGTCGCCGTCACCGGCGGCCTGGCGGGTGCTGTTCATGGCTGTGTGACTCCTGTCGGATGAGTGGCTCCGGAATTCATGGCTCCACTTGCCCCCATCATCGCGCGCCTCCCGTTCCTGGCCCGATCGGGGCCGGATACGAAAAAAACCCCTCGCGGGTGCGAGAGGTCTGCGCGCGGGTCTGGGGCACGATGCCACTGCCGCGGGGGTCTTCCACGGTCAGTGTCACTGCGGACCGGCGCGCCTGCTGCCAATAATCATGACGAACGAGGACACGCCCGCAGTCAACCACAGTGCTCCGCGCCGCAGGGAACCCGTCTCATCATGCGGGCGCCGACCCCTGCCGGACCGCTGGTCACCGCCGTCCCGTCCGGGCACCGGACGCGGGCTGCCCGGACGGGACGGCGTACCGGGTCAGCCCAGTTGGTGCATCCAGCCGTGCTTGTCCTCGGTGATGCCGCGCTGGATGTCGAGGAGGGCGGAGCGCAGCCTCATGGTGACCTCGCCGGGGCCGCCGTCGCCCTGGGTCCAGTCGCCGCCCTTGGTGCGGACCGAGCCGACGGGGGTGATGACGGCGGCGGTGCCGCAGGCGAAGACCTCGGTGAGGGTGCCGTTCTCGGTGTCGGCGCGCCACTGGTCGATGCTGACGCGGCCCTCCTCGGCCGGGTAGCCGAGGTCGCCGGCGACGGAGAGCAGCGAGTCGCGGGTGACGCCGGCCAGCAGCGAGCCGGAGAGGGCGGGGGTGACGATCCGGTCGCCGTACACGAAGTACAGGTTCATGCCGCCGAGTTCCTCGACCCACTTGTGGTCCACGGCGTCGAGGTAGGCGACCTGGTCGCAGCCCTGGGCGGCGGCCTCGGCCTGGGCGAGGAGGGAGGCGGCGTAGTTGCCGCCGGTCTTGGCGTCGCCGACGCCGCCCGGGACGGCGCGGACGCGGTCCTCGGAGATCCAGATGGAGACGGGCCGCACCCCGCCGGGGAAGTAGGCGCCGGCCGGCGAGGCGATGACCAGGAAGAGGTACTCGTTGGCGGGGCGGACACCGAGACCGACCTCGGTGGCGACCATGAAGGGCCGCAGATAGAGGGACTCCTCGCCGCCGTGCGCGGGGACCCAGTCGCGGTCCTGGCGGACCAGTGCGTCGCAGGCCGCGAGGAAGGTCTCCTCGGGTAGTTCGGGCATGGCGAGGCGGCGGGCGGAGGACTGGAAGCGGCGGGCGTTGGCCTCGGGGCGGAAGGTGGCGACGCTGCCGTCGGGGCGGCGGTACGCCTTGAGGCCCTCGAAGATCTCCTGCGCGTAGTGCAGCACGCTGGTGGCGGGGTCGATGGAGAGCGGCCCGTACGGGACGAGTTGTGCGTCGTGCCAGCCGCGGCCCTCGGTCCACCGGATGGTCACCATGTGGTCGGTGAAGTGCCGGCCGAATCCGGGGTCGGCCAGGATGGCCTCGCGCTGTTCTGCGGGCAGCGGGTGGGCGGTCGGCTTCAACTCGATCGTCGGCGTCGTCATGGGTCGTTGTCCTTCACGTCGGTGTGACGGACCGCGCTCGTGCCTGTACTTCCGGTACTAGGACGTCCGAGCGTCACTGCAATCCGCGGTCCCGCGTCCGATTATCGCCCGCGGGAGTCCATGGTCGGAACAGTGTGGGTGCGGCCCTGGTTCGATGGTGGCACCCGGCGGCCGCAGACGGGAAGCCGCCGGGTTCCCCGGGCATGGCCCTGGGGTCCGGCGGCTTCCCGGGGGGTGCGTCGCCGGATCAGCCGGCTACTCGTGCGGCGAGCGCGTCGCCGACGGCGTCCGTGCTGCGGGCGCCGTCGCGCTCCGCGAGGTCGGCGGAGACGGCTGCCTCGATCCGGGCGGCCTCGGACTCGTGGCCGAGGTGGCGCAGCAGGAGGGCGGCGGAGAGGACGGTGGCCGTGGGGTCGGCCTTGCCCTGTCCGGCGATGTCCGGCGCGGAGCCGTGGACCGGCTCGAACATCGAGGGGAACTCCCCGGTCGGGTTGATGTTCCCGGAGGCGGCCAGGCCGATGCCGCCGGTGACGGCCGCGGCGAGGTCGGTGAGGATGTCGCCGAAGAGGTTGTCGGTGACGATCACGTCGAAGCGCTCGGGCTGGGTGACGAAGAAGATCGTCGCCGCGTCCACATGCAGGTAGTCCGTGGTGACGTCCGGGTACTCGGCGGCGACGCGGTCGAAGATGTTCTTCCACAGGTGGCCGGCGTGGACCAGGACGTTGTTCTTGTGGACGAGGGTCAGCTTGCGGCGGGGCCGGGCCTGGGCCCGCTCGAAGGCGTCGCGGACCACGCGCTCCACACCGTAGGCGGTGTTGACGCTGACCTCGGTGGCGACCTCGGCGGGGGTGCCGGTGCGCAGCGAGCCGCCGTTGCCGGTGTAGGGGCCCTCGGTGCCCTCGCGGACCACCACGAAGTCGATGTCGGGGCGGCCGGCGAGCGGGGTGGCCGTGTTGGGGAAGAGCCTGCTCGGCCGGAGGTTCACATAGTGGTCGAAGGCGAACCGCAGTCTGAGCAGCAGCCCGCGCTCCAGGGTGCCCGACGGCACCGAGGGGTCGCCGATGGCGCCGAGCAGGATGGCGTCGTGCTGCTTCAGCGCGGCCAGCTCCGCGTCGGGAAGGGTCTCCCCGGTGCGGTGCCAGCGGCGGGCGCCGAGGTCGTACTCGGTCGCCTCCAGCTTGACGTCCTGCGGGAGGGCGGCACGGAGGACCTTGAGCCCCTGGGCCACGACCTCGGGGCCGATACCGTCTCCGGGGATCACTGCGAGGTTGATGCTGCGCGACATGCCCGGCACCCTACTCTCCGTCCCAATGAATGACATACGGGGTCCAGCATCCGGACGGGACCCCGTATGCGGAGGCGTCCGTGCGGTCAGCGCCGGGGGTCGTGGCCGGTCTCGCCGCCGTTGTCGCGGCGGTCGAGAGCGCGCTGGAGGGCGGCGGCCGCGTTGCGGCGGTCGGCGTCGCGGGCGGTGGAGGCGTGGCGGACACGGCGGCGGACAGTCGTCTCGGGCATGGCGATCGACTCCTTGGGGTCCGGACGGGCGTCCGGGAGTACGGAGGGATGACGAGACGCCTCAGGGGCGGGATGCACCGCGCCGCAGGGATCACCTGCTCCGGTCCGCCGCAAGGGCATCGACCGGGCACCGGCTCGCAACCGCCTTCGCTCGATGGAGCGATTTCGTTCGGCTCCTACAAAGCTAGGACAGGAAGCCGCCGCTGTCTCCACAGTTACTCGGACTTCCTACTATCTGAGACGGCACCCGCCCTGACCGGGGCTCGCGGCGGGTGCGGGCCCGGACACGGCGGAGCCCCGACCGGGCGGCGAGGCGCGGGCGGGGCTCCTGGTGGTGGGCCGGCGGGGGTCAGCCCATGTGCGGGTAGCGGTAGTCGGTCGGGGAGACGGTGGTGTCCTTGATGGCGCGGGTCAGGGTCCAGCGCATCAGGTTCTGCGGGGCGCCCGCCTTGTCGTTGGTGCCGG
Organism: Streptomyces sp. NPDC058045; assembly: GCF_042885635.1. NCBI lineage: Bacteria > Bacillati > Actinomycetota > Actinomycetes > Kitasatosporales > Streptomycetaceae > Streptomyces > Streptomyces sp. NPDC058045. The sequence goes on from NZ_JBHVRR010000065.1 coordinate 8,032, forward strand.
AGGCGCGGCCCCCGCCGAAGGGCTGCTGGCCGACGACGGCACCGGTCGACTTGTCGTTGATGTAGAAGTTGCCCGCCGCGTAGCGCAGCTTGTCGCGGGTGTAGGCGGCGGCGGCGCGGTCGCTGGCGACGACGGAGCCGGTGAGCGCGTACTCGGAGACCGACTCCATCTGGGTCAGCATCGCGTCGTAGGCGCCCTCGGCCGAGTCGTCGTAGACGTGCACGGCGAGGAAGGGGCCGAAGTACTCGGTGCGGAAGACCTCGTTCTCGGGGTCGGAGCACTCCACGACGGTCGGGCGGACGAAGTAGCCCACCGAGTCGTCGTAGCTGCCGCCGGCCACGATGGTGCAGGTGTCGTCGGCCTCGGCGCGGTCGATGGCGGCCTTGTTCTTGGCGAAGGCGCGCTCGTCGATGACGGCGCCGACGAAGTTGGCCAGGTCGGTGACGTCGCCCATGGCGAGGCCGTCGACCTCGGCCGCGAACTCCTCCTTGAAGCCCGAGTTCCAGATGGAGGCCGGGATGTAGGCGCGGGAGGTGGCCGAGCACTTCTGGCCCTGGTACTCGAAGGCGCCGCGGGTCAGTGCGGTCCTCAGCACCGCGCGGTCGGCGCTGGGGTGGGCGACGAGGAAGTCCTTGCCGCCGGTCTCGCCGACCAGCCGCGGGTAGGTGCGGTACTTCTCGATGTTCTGGCCGACGGTCTTCCACAGGTGCTGGAAGGTCCTGGTGGATCCGGTGAAGTGGATCCCGGCCAGGTCGCGGTGGTGCAGGGCCACCTCGGAGACGGCGACGCCGTCGCCGGTGACCAGGTTGATGACGCCCTTGGGCAGCCCGGCCTCCTCCAGCAACCGCATCAGCAGCACCGCGGCCAGCGTCTGCGTCGGGGACGGCTTCCACACCACGACGTTGCCCATCAGGGCGGGCGCGGTGGGCAGGTTGCCGGCGATCGCGGAGAAGTTGAACGGCGTGATCGCGTAGACGAAGCCCTCCAGCGGGCGGTGGTCCAACTGGTTCCACACACCTGGGGAGTTGGCCACCGGCTGCTGGGCGAGCAGGTCGCGGGCGTACTTCACGTTGAAGCGCCAGAAGTCGACCAGTTCGCAGGGGCTGTCGATCTCGGCCTGCTGGGCGGTCTTGGACTGGCCGAGCATGGTGGCGGCGGCGATGGTCTCGCGCCACGGGCCGGAGAGCAGGTCGGCGGCGCGCAGGATGATCGCGGCGCGGTCGTCGAAGGAGAGCGCGCGCCAGGCGGGGGCGGCGGCCAGGGCGGCGTCGACCGCCTCCTTTGCGTCCTCGGTGGTGGCGTGCCGGGCGGTGCCGAGAACGGCCTTGTGGTTGTGCGGCTGCACCACCTGGAACGGCTCACCGCCGCCGAGCCGCTTCACCCCGCCGATGGTCATGGGGAGGTCGACGGGGTTCTCGGCCAGCTCCTTGAGCTTGGCCTCCAGCCGGGCACGCTCCGGGGAGCCGGGCGCGTAACCGTGCACCGGCTCGTTGACCGGGGCGGGGACCTGGGTGACGGCGTCCATGTGTCTCGTTACTCCTTGCTGGGGGGTGTGCTGCCTGGTGCGGTGACCGTGTTCAGTTCCTGGTGGCCATTTCCGTGATCAGCTCCTGTCGGTCCTGGCGGTCGTGGTGGGGCTCGCGGTGGTCAGTTCCTGGTGAGCAGCGAGCGCCCGAAGAACAGCAGATTGGCCGGCTTCTCCGCGAGGCGCCGCATGAAGTAGCCGTACCAGTCGGTGCCGTACGCGGTGTAGACCCGCATCCGGTGGCCCTCGGCGGCGAGCCGGTGGTGCTCCTCGCTGCGGATGCCGTACAGCATCTGGAACTCGTAGTCGTCGTTCTTCCGTCCGGCGCGGCGGGCGAGTTCCTGGGCGATGGAGATGAGGCGCGGGTCGTGCGAGCCGACCATGGGGTAGCCCTCGCCCTCCATCAGGGTGCGCAGGATACGGACATAGGCGCGGTCGATCTCCGCCCTGTCCTGGTGGGCGACGGAGGCGGGCTCCTTGTACGCGCCCTTGACCAGGCGGACGCGGCTGCCGCAGGCGGCGAGGCGGCGGGCGTCGTCCTCGGTGCGGAAGAGGTAGGCCTGGATGACGCAGCCGGTGCCGGGGAAGTCCGTCCGCAGCTCCTCGTGGATGGCGAACATCGAGTCCAGGGTGGTGTGGTCCTCGGCGTCCAGGGTGACCGTGGTGCCGATCGCGTGCGCCGCCTCGACCACGGGCCGGACGTTGGCCAGCGCCAGCCGGTCGCCCTGTGCCAGCGCCTGGCCGAACATCGACAGCTTCACCGACATCTCGGCGCGCTCGCCGAGGCCCAACTCCTTGAGATGCTCGATGAGTTCGAGGTAGGCGTCGCGGGCGGCGGCGGCCTGGGCGGGGGTGGTGATGTCCTCGCCGACCACATCGAGGGTGAGTTCCAGCCCTTGGGCGGCGGTCTCCCGTATCACGGACACGACCTGCTCGACGGACTCACCGGCGATGAAGCGGGCGACGACCTGCCTGGTGCCGGGCGCCGCCGACACGAAGCGCCGCATGGCGTCGCTCCGCGACGCGGCGAGGATCACGGGTCCCAGCACGGGGCACCTCCACGGAGTAGAACAGGTGTCCGCACCAGCAATCCTGCCCGAAAAGCCACCGGATACCACCCCGTACCACCGGACAACGGTGGATACAGGCGGAACCACAGTGCAATCAGGGCAGACCGGTACGGCACGGGGAGCCACCTCGCATTCTGCGGTCCGCCCGCCGGGCCTGCCAGCGACACCTGTCACGCATCTGTGGCCGCCACCTCAGACATCTGTATGAAGCGGCGGCCCCCGGTGCGGGAGAATGGCGGGGTGAAGGGCGACTACCAGGACCTGGTCGATGAGATCTCCGCGCTGCTCGGCGCACCCGCCACCCTGGAGGACCGGGACTTCCGGCTGATCGCCTTCGGCGCCCAGGACCGCGACGGCTCCGCCGGCGAATTCGACGAGTCCACCCTCGACCCGGTCCGCACCCGGACCATCCTGACCCGGCGTTCCACCACCGCCGTCCGCACCTGGTTCGAGGGCTTCGGCATCACCCGCGCCACCGGCCCGGTACGGATCCCGGTCTCCCCCAAGGCCGGCGTGCACCGCGGCCGGCTCTGCCTCCCGGTACGCCACCGGGGTGTGGTGCTCGGCTATGTGTGGCTGCTGGACGACGAGCCCGGCCCCACCGCCCAGCAGCTCTCGGCCGCGATGGAGGTGGCCGCCCGGATCGGTGACCTGCTGGCCGACGAGGCGCAGGCGGGCGCCGATCTGAGCCGGGAGTTCCGTGCGGTGCTCACCGCGGAGCCCGGCTGGCAGCGGGACATGTCGCTGGCCGCGCTGCGTACCGCGCTCGGGGCGGGGCCGGGCGGGGCGGCGGAGGGGCTGCACACCGTGGTGTGCGTGGCGCCCTGGCCGTCGGCCGACCCGGGGGACGCGCCGCCACTGGCGACGGTGCCGGGCGGGGCTGCGCTGTGCACGGTGCCGTGGGGCGCGACCGGGCACAGTCTGGCGCTGCTGGTGCGGCTGCGGGCCAGCACCGTGCTCACCCCGGCCCGCTCGGCGGCGGCCCGGCTCCGCGAGTCGGCGTCCACCACGGCCGAGGCGGGTGCGGAGGTGCGGGTAGCGGCCGGGGTCGCCGGGGTGCGGGACGGGCTGGGCGAGTTGGGCGAGGCGTGGCGGGAGGCCGCGGCGGCGGCGCGCGCAGCGCTGGCCGAGGAGCGGCTCGGCCCGGTCGCCGAGTGGTCCGCGATCGGCCCGTACCGGATGCTCACCGCGCTGCCCCCGGGCACCACCCATGACCCGCTGGTACGGGATCTGCTGGCGCCGGCCCACCGGGAGCTGGCCCGCACCGCCGAGGCCTATCTGGACTGCGCGGGCCAAGCCGGCCGTACCGCCGCCGAGTTGGGCATCCACCGGCAGACCCTCTACTACCGGCTGTCCCGGGTGGAGCAGCTCACCGCGCTCGACCTGGACGACGGCGAGGACCGGCTGCTGCTGCACATGGCGCTCAAGGGGTCACGGCTCTGACCTGCCGCGGCCCGGTCAGGACCGCTTCTTCGGCGGCGGTGCGCCCGCCCCGGTCATGATCTGCCGCAGCCCTTCGGTGAGTTGGGGGGCGGTGGTGGCGGAGGCCGGGTCGAAGAGCCACTGGAACATCAGGCCGTTGAGCAGTGTCTGGTAGAAGCCGCCGAGGGTCCGCGTCGACGGCTCCCCCGGTTCCGGTTCGGCGCCGCCCTGGAAGAGGGGGATCATGCCGCGCCGCCCCTCGTAGGAGGCCTCGGCCAGTTGCTCGCGGACGCCGGGCAGCCGGTCGCCCTGGAGGACGACTTCGACGCTGAGCCGCCAGATCGGGCGGGCCTCCTCGAAGGTGTCGACGACCTTGGCCCACACCGCCTCGAAGCGCTCCAGCGAACCGTCCTCGCCGCCGTCGTCACCTGGTGCGACCTGGCCGAAGGCGTCGCCCAGGCCCTCCATGAGGCTGATGTAGGCCTGGGCGAGCAGGGCGCTCTTGGAGCCGTAGTGGTAGCCGATGGAGGCCAGATTGGTCCCCGACTCGCGGACGATGTCGCGCGCGGTGCTGCCCACGAAGCCCTTGTCGAGCAGGCAGCGCTTGGCGCCCTCCAGCAGATCCTCACGGTGTCCCATACCCGCCACCCTATCCAGCTCGCAGACAAGCGTCCCATACGTGCGTCTCATACACATGTTCCATACGGCCGTTCTATACGCTCGTTCTAGACAAGTGTATAGAACGGCCGTATGGTCGCTGCCATGACACAGACCTGCGCATCCGACCGACCGCCGACAACCACCGTCCTCGCCGGACGCCGTGAATGGACCGCGCTGGTGGTGCTGATGCTGCCGCTGCTCCTGGTCTCCATGGATGTCTCGGTGCTGTTCTTCGCGGTCCCCTCGATCAACGCCGACCTCGCGCCCAGCGGCACCCAGCAGTTGTGGATCTTCGACGTCTACGGCTTCGTCCTCGCCGGACTGCTGATGCCGATGGGCGCGATCGGCGACCGCATCGGCCGCCGCCGACTGCTTCTGCTCGGCGCCGCCGCCTTCGGTACCGCCTCCGCGGCCGCCGCCTACGCGCCCAGCGCCGAGGTGCTGATCGCGGCCCGCGCGGTCCTGGGCATCGGCGGCGCCACGCTGATGCCGTCCACCATGGCGCTGCTGCGCACCATGTTCACCGACCCCGCCCAGCGGGCGAAGGCCATCGGCCTCTGGTCCGGGGTGATGACCGGCGGGATCGCCCTCGGCTCGGTACTGAGCGGTGCCCTGGTCCAGCACTTCTGGTGGGGCTCGGTCTTCCTGGTCAATCTGCCCGCGATGGCGCTGCTGCTGGTCCTCGGCCCGGTCCTGCTGCCCGAGTCCCGCGACCCGCGGCCGGGCCGCTTCGACCTGCTGAGCGTGCCGCTGTCGATGGCCGCCGTACTGCCCGTGGTCTACGGCATCAAGGAGATCCCCGAGGAGGGCTTCCGCGCCCCGTATGTGGCCGCGATCCTCCTCGGCCTGGTCGGCGCCGCCCTCTTCGTACGGCGGCAGCGCACCGCCGCATCGCCGCTGATCCCGCCGGACCTCTTCCGTTCCGGCGGCTTCGCCCCTGCCCTCGGTCTCGGTCTGGTGGCGTCCTTCGCCATGCTGGGCTCCGCCTTCTTCACCACCCAGTACCTGCAGTCGGTGCTCGGCAAGAGCGCCATGGAGGCGGCGCTGTGGTCCCTGCTGCCCTCGGTGCTGATCGGGGTGGCCGCGCCGCTGACCACCGCACTCGTCCAGCGGGGCGTGGACCGGGGCCGGGTGGTGGCGGGCGGGTTCACCGTCGCCGCCTGCGGGTTCGGGCTGCTGGCCGGGGCGGGCACCGACTCGCTGTGGCTGGTGCTGGCCGGCGCCGGGGTGCTGGCCGCCGGGATCGTCACCGTGCTGTCGCAGATGACGAACCTGGGGCTGGCGGCGGCCCCAGTGCAGCGGGCCGGTACCGCGTCCTCGGTGCTGGAGACCGGGCAGGAGTTCGGCGGGGCGCTGGGGATGGCGGTGCTGGGCTCGGTGGGTACCGCGGTCTTCCGGCACCGGATGCCGGCCGGGGCGCCGGACGCGGCCGGGGAGACCCTCGGCGGGGCGCTCGCGGTGGCCCGCTCGCTGCCCGACCGGACCGGTGCCGCCCTGCTGGACGCGGCCCGGGGCGCCTTCACCGACGGGATGGCGGTGGCGGCGCTGACCGCGGCGGCCGTACTGCTGGGCGCGGCGCTCGTCGCCCTGCGCACCCTTCGGACGCACCCGAGCGCCGCACCGGCCGGTGATACGGCCGATACGGCGCTCGAAGGGAAGCCGGGTCCAACTCCCCCTGTCCGTACGGTACTTGAGGACGAGGTCAGCCCGTCCGGTATCTGAGGGGCGGGGGGACGCCCGGACTAGTCGGCCAGGTTCACGGACCTGGCCGAGGTCGCGCCGATCTCCTCCGCCAGCTCGCCGAGGACCGGCGCCGGCACCGTGTCGTCCACCGTGAGCACGGCCAGCGCCTCGCCGCCGGCCGCGGCACGGGCGACCTGCATCCCGGCGATGTTGATCCCGGCCTCACCGAGGACACGGCCGACGGTGCCGACGACACCGGGGCGGTCCGCGTAGCGCAGCACCACCATGTGGTCGGCGAGGGCGAGGTCCACGTCGTACTCGCCGACGGCGACCAGCTTCTGGTGGTGCTTGGGGCCGGCCAGGGTGCCGGAGACGGACACCTCCTGGCCGTCGCCGAGGGTGCCGCGGACCACGACCACGTTCCGGTGGTCGGAGGACTCGCTGCTGGTGGTGAGGCGCACCTCGACACCGCGCTCCTGGGCGAAGAGCGGGGCGTTCACATAGGACACCGTCTCGTCCACGACATCCTCGAACACGCCCTTGAGAGCGGAGAGTTCGAGCACCTTCACATCGTGCTGGGTGATCTCGCCGTACACCTCGACGTCCAGGCGGACGGCGACCTCGCCGGCGAGGGTGGTGAAGATACGGCCGAGCTTCTCGGCGAGCGGCAGGCCGGGGCGTACGTCCTCGGCGATGACGCCGCCCTGGACGTTGACCGCGTCCGGCACCAGCTCACCGGCGAGGGCGAGCCGTACCGACCTGGCGACGGCGATCCCGGCCTTCTCCTGGGCCTCGTCGGTGGAGGCGCCGAGGTGCGGGGTGCAGACGACCTGGTCGAACTGGAACAGCGGCGAGTCGGTGCAGGGCTCCTTGGCGTAGACGTCGAGCCCGGCGCCGGCGACGCGGCCCTCCTTGAGCGCCGAGTACAGCGCCTCCTCGTCGACGATGCCGCCACGGGCCGCGTTGACGATCCGGACGGAGGGCTTCACCTTGTGCAGGGCCTCGTCGCCGATGAGGCCGACGGTCTCCGGTGTCTTCGGCAGGTGCACGGTGATGAAGTCGGACATCTCCAGCAGCTCGTCCAGGGAGACGACCTTGACGCCCATCTGCGCGGCCCGCGCCGGCTGCACATACGGGTCATAGGCGACGACCTTCATGCCGAAGGCGGACATCCGCTGGGCGACCAGCGCACCGATCCGGCCGAGGCCGACGACACCGAGGGTCTTCTCGGCCAGCTCCACACCCGTGTACTTGGACCGCTTCCACTCGCCGTTCTTGAGCGCGGTGTTGGCCTGCGGGATGTTGCGGGCGGTGCCGAGGAGCAGGCCGCAGGCCAGCTCGGCCGCGGTGACGATGTTGGACGTCGGGGCGTTGACGACCATCACGCCGGCCTTGGTGGCGGCGGAGACGTCGACGTTGTCGAGGCCGACTCCGGCGCGGGCCACCACCCGGAGCTTCTTCGCGGCGGCGATGGCCTCGGCGTCCACCTTGGTGGCGGAGCGGACCAGGATCGCGTCGGCCCCGGCGACGGCGGGGATCAGCTCGGCCCGGTCGGCGCCGTTGCAGTGGCGGATCTCGAAGTCGGGGCCGAGTGCGTCGACGGTCGCCGGCGACAGTTCCTCGGCGATGAGTACGACGGGCTTCGGAGACGAAGTGCTCACGTGAGTCCTCACAAGTCCCTGGGTCCCCCTCCCGTGCCGGGAGCGCGAGAGAGGACGGCCGCCGTCCCGACGGCCGTATGCGGTGGAGGGGATAGCCGCGTGGAAGACGCACGACGCTGTGGGCCTGACGCGAATCTGCAGTGCAGTCTAGTGGCGGTCAGAGCCGTGTTCACCGCGACCGCGGAAGGATCACTCATCCGTGGCCGGACGGTGCCGACGGCTCCCCGGGCGCACGGGCCGACAGGCGCCCCCGGGCTGCCCGGACGGGGCGCGGACGCGGACGCGGGGCCGCTCCCGGGGGGTGTCCCCCAGGGGTGCGGCCCCGCGTCCGTGACCGTCATGCCTCGTCGTCGACCCAGCTCATCAGCTTGCGCAGCTTCTTGCCGGTGGTCTCCAGCAGGTGCTCCTCGTCGGCCTTCTTGTACTCGTTGTACTTGGGCAGGCCCGACTCGTACTCCTTCATCCAGTTACTGGCGAAGGAGCCGTCCTGGATCTCGCCCAGGACCTTCTTCATCTCGGCCTTGGTGCCGTCGGTGACGATGCGCGGGCCGGAGACGTAGTCGCCCCACTCGGCGGTCTCGGAGATGGACCAGCGCATCTTCTCCAGGCCGCCCTCGTACATCAGGTCCACGATCAGCTTCAGCTCGTGGAGGCACTCGAAGTAGGCGATCTCCGGCTGGTAGCCCGCCTCGACGAGGGTCTCGAAGCCGGCCTTGACCAGGGCGGCGGTGCCGCCGCAGAGCACGGCCTGCTCGCCGAAGAGGTCGGTCTCGGTCTCCTCGGTGAAGGTCGTCTTGATGACGCCGGCGCGGGTGCCGCCGATGCCCTTGGCGTAGGAGAGGGCCAGCTCGAAGGCCTTGCCGGTGGCGTCCTGCTCGACGGCCACGATGCACGGCACGCCGCGGCCCTCCTCGTACTGGCGGCGGACCAGGTGGCCGGGGCCCTTGGGGGCGACCATGCACACGTCGACGTTGGCCGGGGGCTTGATGAAGCCGAAGCGGATGTTGAAGCCGTGGCCGAAGAAGATCGCGTCGCCGTCCTTGAGGTTGTCCTTGACGGACTCCTCGTAGACCTTGGCCTGGATCGGGTCCGGCACCAGGATCATGATCACGTCGGCCTCGGCGGCGGCCTCGGCCGGGGTCACCACGCGCAGGCCCTGCTCCTCGGCCTTGGCCCGGGACTTGGAGCCCTCGTGCAGGCCGACGCGGACGTCGACGCCCGAGTCGCGCAGGGACAGCGCGTGGGCGTGGCCCTGGCTGCCGTATCCGAGGACCGCGACCTTGCGGCCCTGGATGATGGACAGGTCGGCGTCGTCGTCGTAGAACAGCTCGGCCACTGGGTCTCTCCTAGATATTTCGTTCTTCGCAGATGTCCGCTGCTGGGTCCCACCGTACGGCGGGCGCGGATCCGGGGTGCTCGGGTCTCGGTATACGGAACCGGGGCGCGCCCCGGTTCCGCGGGTCAGGCGCTGCGGTCGAGGGCACGCAGGCTGCGGTCGGTGATGGAGCGTGCGCCGCGGCCGATGGCGATGGTGCCGGACTGGACCAGCTCCTTGATACCGAAGGGCTCCAGCATCTTGAGCATCGCTTCGAGCTTGTCACTCGAACCGGTGGCCTCGATGGTGACGGCGTCCGGGGAGACGTCGACGGTCTTGGCGCGGAAGAGCTGGACGATCTCCACGATCTGGGAGCGGGTCTCGTTGTCGGCGCGGACCTTCACCAGGACCAGTTCGCGCTGCACGGCGGAACCCGGTTCGAGTTCGACGATCTTCAGCACGTTGACGAGCTTGTTGAGCTGCTTGGTGACCTGCTCCAGCGGGAGGTCCTCGACGCTCACCACGATGGTGATGCGGGAGATCTCCGGGTGTTCGGTGACGCCCACGGCGAGGGAGTCGATGTTGAATCCGCGGCGGGAGAACAGGGCGGCGATCCGGGTCAGGATGCCGGGGGTGTTCTCGACCAGGACGGAGAGCGTGTGCTTGGTCATGGTTGTCTGACTCTCTTTCGCTGGTCCGGGATCACTCGTCTTCGCCGTCGCCGAAGTCCGGGCGGAGGTCCCGGGCGGCCAGGATCTCGTCGTTGGAGGTGCCGGCGGCGACCATCGGCCACACCATGGCGTCCTCGTGCACGATGAAGTCGATCACGACGGGGCGGTCGTTGATCGCGTTGGCCTCCTCGATCGCCTTGTCCAGGTCCTCGGGGCGCTCGCAGCGGATCGCGTGGCAGCCCATCGCCTCGGACAGCTTCACGAAGTCGGGGACGCGGGTGCCCTTGTTCGGCGGGGTCTCCCCGTCCGGGCCGGCGTGCAGCACGGTGTTGGAGTAGCGCTGGTTGTAGAAGAGGGTCTGCCACTGGCGGACCATGCCCAGGGCGCCGTTGTTGATGACCGCGACCTTGATGGGGATGTTGTTCAGGGCGCAGGTGGTCAGTTCCTGGTTGGTCATCTGGAAGCAGCCGTCGCCGTCGATCGCCCACACCGTGCGGTCCGGCACACCGGCCTTGGCGCCCAGCGCGGCGGGGACCGCGTAGCCCATCGTTCCGGCGCCGCCGGAGTTGAGCCAGGTCGCCGGCTCGTCGTAGTCGATGAAGTGCGCCGCCCACATCTGGTGCTGGCCGACGCCCGCCGCGAAGATCGTTCCCTGCGGGGCGAGTTGGCCGATCCGCTCGATCACCTGCTGCGGCGACAGCGAACCGTCCTCCGGCTGCTCGTAGCCCAGCGGGTACGTCTCGCGCCAGCGGTTCAGGTCCCGCCACCAGGCCGAGTAGTCCCCGGCGTTGCCCTCGGAGTGCTCCTTCTGGACCGCCTGCACCAGATCGGCGATGACCTCGCGGGCGTCCCCGACGATCGGCACGTCGGCCGCCCGGTTCTTCCCGATCTCCGCCGGGTCCACATCCGCGTGCACGATCTTGGCGAACGGGGCGAAGCTGTCCAGCCTGCCGGTGACCCGGTCGTCGAAGCGGGCGCCGAGGGCGACGATCAGATCCGCCTTCTGCAGTGCGGTGACGGCGGTGACGGCACCGTGCATACCCGGCATCCCGACGTGCAGCGGGTGCTTGTCGGGGAAGGCGCCCAGGCCCATCAGCGTCGTGGTGACGGGGGCGCCCGTCAGCTCCGCGAGGACCTTCAACTCGGCGGTGGCGCCGGCCTTGAGGACGCCTCCGCCGACGTAGAGCACCGGCCGGGTGGCGGTGGTGATCAGCCGGGCGGCCTCGCGGATCTGCTTGGCGTGCGGCTTGGTCACCGGACGGTAGCCCGGCAGGTCCATGGCCGGCGGCCAGGAGAAGGTGGTCTGCGCCTGGAGGGCGTCCTTGGCGATGTCCACCAGGACCGGGCCGGGGCGGCCGGTGGCCGCGATATGGAAGGCCTCGGCGATGGTCCGCGGGATGTCCTCGGCGCGGGTGACCAGGAAGTTGTGCTTGGTGATCGGCATGGTGATGCCGACGATGTCCGCCTCCTGGAAGGCGTCCGTACCGATCGACTTGGACGCGACCTGCCCGGTGATGGCGACCAGCGGGACGGAGTCCATATGCGCGTCGGCGATCGGGGTGACCAGGTTGGTGGCGCCGGGGCCCGAGGTCGCCATGCACACCCCGACCTTCCCGGTGGCCTGCGCGTACCCGGTGGCCGCGTGGCCCGCGCCCTGCTCGTGCCGCACCAGCACATGGCGGACCCGCTTCGAGTCCATCATCGGGTCGTACGCCGGCAGGATCGCCCCGCCCGGAATTCCGAATACCGTGTCGGCCCCGACCTCCTCAAGCGCACGGATGAGGGACTTGGCGCCCGTCACGTGCTCGACGGGTGCGGTGTGCTGCCCCGGGGTACGGGGCCGCGGCTGGGGATGGTGGGTCCCGGAGGCCTGCTCGGTCATCGGCATTCTCTTCTCGATGCTGAGGGTTTGTGCGGGGTTGGTGCTTTTCTCACCGGTGGGCGACCGGCGCTGGTGCAACAAAAAACCCCTCGTGCCGTGAGGCAAGCGAGGGGAGCGCGTCGGATGCGATGCGCCGGGTCACTGATGGTGTCCCGGCTCAGCCGACGCGCTGTCCAAGTACGAGAATTCGGGTGCGCATGGCACTGACCCTCCCCCCGGCACGCACAGCATGTCAAGTGGGTGGGACAGGCGTCTCATCATGTGGGCGGCGGGGGGCGGGAGCGGTGAACGGCACCACCGGACCGGCCAGCACCGGCCGCGCCGCGGAGCGGGGCAGCGGATAGCGGCCGGCGGTCAGCGCACGGCGCAGCCGGTACTCGTCCAGCGGGCCGCTGAAGGCGGCGCCCTGGCCGTGGCTGCACCCCAGGGCGCGCAGCGCGAGCACCTGCTCGGGCCGGTCCACCCCGTCCGCCACCGACTGCAGGCCGAGATCACCGGCGATCCGCAGCAGACCGCCGGTGATCTTGTGCAGCCGGGCCGACTCGACCACCCCGTCCACCAGCCCGCGATCGATCTTCAGCCAGTCGACGGGGAGGCGGCGCAGGGCTGTTATCGCGGCATAGCCGCCGCCGAAACCGTCCAGCGCGATCCGCACCCCGTGCCGGCGCAGCACGGTGAGGCGGCGCTCCAACTCGTCCATGGACAGCGGTGGTTCGCCGTCGGTCAGCTCCAGTACCAGTGCCCCGGACGGCAGGCCGTGCCGGGTCAGCAGGGCCTCCACGGAACCGGCGGGCGCGGTGCGCTCCAGCAGTCGGCGGGCTCCCATCCGCACCACCACCGGCACCGCGTGACCGCTGCGGCCGCGCTCGGCGGCCTGCTCCACGGCGCGCTCCAGGGTCCAGCGGCTCAGCTCGGCGACCCGGTCCGTGTCCCCCGCGTCGGCGGCGGCGCGCAGGAAGTCGGCCGGGGTGTAAAGCATCCCTTGGGCGGAACGCCAGCGGGCCTGGGCGGCGACGGAGACGATCCGGCCGGTGCTGAGGCAGACCACCGGCTGGTGCAGCAGGTCGAACTCGCCGTCCCGCAGCGCGCTTCGCAGCCGTCCCGCGAGCTGCGCCTTGCGCACCACATCGGCCTGCATCTGCGGTGCGTACAGCTCGACGCGGCCCTTGCCGGCGGCCTTGGCCCGGTACATGGCGAGGTCCGCGTTGCGCAGCAACTCGCCCGCGCCCAGGCCCGGTTCGGCGAAGGCGACGCCGATGGAGGCGGCCACCCGCACCTCGCCGCCCGCCACGGTGTACGGGCGGGAGAGGGCGAGGCGCAGCCGGTCGGCCAGCTCGTAGAGGTGCTGCTCGCGGGTGGCGCCGTCGCCGGTGCCGTCGCCCAGGACGAGGGCGGCGAACTCGTCGCCGCCGAGCCGGGCCGCGGTGTCCCCGGCGCGTACCGCCTCGCGGAGTCTTCGGGCGGCCTGCACCAGCAGCTCGTCGCCCGCCTGGTGGCCGATGGTGTCGTTGACGGCCTTGAAGCCGTCGAGGTCGATGAAGAGGACGGCGGTGCCTCGGTCGGTGCTGCGGCGGCCGGTCAGGGCCTGGCCGACGCGGCGGGTGAAGAGCGCCCGGTTGGGCAGGTCGGTGAGCGGGTCGTGCTCCGCGCTGTGCTGCAACTGGGCCTGGAGGCGCACCCGTTCGGTGACATCGCGGCTGTTGAGGATGATGCCGCCATGGTGCCGGCTGACGGTGGACTCGACGTTGAGCCAGCGGTCGTCACCGGAGCGGAAGCGGCACTCGATACGGGCGCTGGGCTCCTCCGGGCGGCTCGCCAGGAAGCGGCGCAGCTCGTGCTGGACGCGGGCGAGGTCCTCCGGGTGGATCAGGGTGGCCAGCTCCTCGCCCACCAGGTCCTCGGCGGTGCGCCCGTAGACACCGCTGGCGGCGGGGCTGACGTAGCGGAGGACGCCGCTGGGGGCGGCGATCATGATGACGTCGCTCGATCCCTGCACCAGGGAGCGGAAGTGGTTCTCCTTCTGGGCGAGTTCACGGGCGAGGGTGATGTTGTCCAGCAGCATGATGCCCTGGCGGACGACCAGGGCCAGCAGCACGGTGCTGGTGGTGAAGAGCACCACGCGGTCCACCCGGCGCCCGTCCGCCACGTTGCACAGCAGGCCGACGGTGCAGACCGCGGCGGCCAGATAGGGCGTGAGCGCGGTCAGCGAGGGGGAGGTCCGGGGCCGCGGGGCGGTGGGCTCGGGGCGCGCCTCCGTCTCCTCCTCGGCGCCCCGGCGGGGGGCGGCCGCCCAGGGCGCGAAGGCCAGCAGCAGGGAGCCCGCGAACCAGCCGGCGTCCAGCATCTGCCCCGAGCGGTATCCGGCGTTCATCAGGGGCGAGGTGAAGAGCGCGTCGCAGACCACGGTGCAGGCCAGGGCGGCGACCGCGGTGTTGACCGCGGAGCGGTGCACCTCTCGGGGCCCGAAGTGCAGTACCAGCACCAGGCTGACCAGGACGATGTCCAGCAGTGGATAGGCCAGGCCCAGGGCGGTGCGCGCCACGCTGGGGTCGGCGCGGTGCGCGGTGTGGGCGAGGGCCAGGCTCCAGGCGAGGGTGAGCAGCGAGCCGCCGATGAGCCAGGCGTCCAGGCCCAGGCAGGTCCAGCCCACGCGGTTCGCCGGGCGTTTGGCGAGGACCAGCAGGCCGACGATGGCGGGCGGCGCGAAGCAGAGGAAGAAGAAGTCGGCGATGCCCGCGGCGGGCACCGGCTCGTTCAGCACCACCTCGTACCAGCCCCAGACCGCGTTGCCCAGGGAGGCCATCAGGGAGGAGAGGGCGAACAGCAGCCAGGCGGCGCGGAAGTGGCCGCGTATTCCGGGCGCGGGCCGGCGCAGCGCGTACACCAGGCAGGAGGCGGCGGCGGTGAGGGCGGCGAGGCTCAGGCCGAAGTCGCCCATGGCGAGGGCGATCCGGGTGGTGCCCCAGCCGAGGGCGGCGCCCGTGGTGTACCCGGCGCAGAGCAGCACCAGCAGGCACTGGGGCAGCAGGCGGGGGCCGCCGAACCGCCGGGAGGTGCGGGTCAGGAGCGTGACGGCGGAACTCACCGCCCCGCCCCCGGCTCGGCGCCGCTCGCCAGGGCGCGGGGCCTCGGATGGCGTCTGCGGCCCGGGGGGCGTGCGGGGGCCGGGGGCGGCGCCGGTCGGTACAGGGCGCTGCGTCCGGGCCGCCTGCGGCGTCCCGGGCGGGTGGGATCGGTGCTCCATCGGCCGTACATCGCCTGTCGCCCCCCTTGCCTCCACGGTCGTCATCCCCCGCGCCGGACCCTGCCCGACGCAGACCCTGTCCGGGACCATACACCAGGTCGTCACTCAGGGACATAGTCCCTCTACTCACAGTAACGACCGGCAGGGGTGACGACACGCCGCGCATCCGGGCGAGTGCGGGCCGTTCACAAGGCCGGATGCCGTGCCCGCCGGACGCCTCGGAGCCGGTCGGGTGCCCGATGTGCGGACCGTCGATTCCCGGCCGTCCGCGCCCGGCGCCGGGTCGGCCGTCAGCCCTCCGTCGTCAGCACCACGTGGTGCACCGGCTCACCGGCCGCCCACCGGGTGACCTGGGCGGCCAGCAGCCGCCGGGCGCGCGGCCGGAAGGCGGACGTCGGCCCGCCCACATGCGGACTGATGAGTACGCCCGGAGCCTGCCACAGCGGATGCTCCGGAGGAAGAGGCTCCGGATCGGTCACATCGAGTGCGGCGCACAGCCGGCCCGCCGTCGCCTCGGCGAGCAGCGCGTCCGTGTCCACCACCGGGCCGCGGGCCACGTTCACCAGTAGCGCCCCGTCCTTCATCCGCGCCAGGAAGTCCGCGCCGACCAGCCCCCGAGTGGCCTCGGTGAGCGGTGTGGTGACGATGACGACGTCCATCTCCGGTAGCAGCGACGGGAGTTCGGCGACCGCGTGGACCGGCCCGCGCTCCGTGGTGCGCGGGGAGCGCGCGACGCGAACCACCCGCGCCACCTCGAAGGGCGCGAGCCGGTCCTCCACCGCCTCGCCGATCGCCCCGTAGCCGAGGACCAGGACCGACCTGTCGGCCAGCGCGGGGCGGAAGGAACTGCGCCACTCCCCCTTGTCCTGGGCGCGGACGAAGTCGGGGATGCCGCGGAGTGCGGCGAGGGTGAGGGTGAGGGCCAGTTCCGCGGTGCTGGCCTCGTGCACTCCGCGGGCGTTGCAGAGCCGTACGCCGGGCGGGAGCAGTGCGCGGTGGGCGAGCATGTCGTCGACGCCCGCGGTGAGGGTCTGGACGACCTCAAGTCGCGGCATCCGCGCCAGCGGGCGGCTCTTGACGTCTCCCGGCTTGAGGTAGGGGACGCCGTAGAAGCCGCAGTCGGCCGGGTCGGCGGGGAACTCCTGGCGGCCGTCGGGCCCGCCGTCCCAGAAGCGGTAGACGGGCCCTTCGGGGAGTCCTTCGATCTCCTCGGGCGGAAGCGGAAGCCATACCTCGGGTGTCATGTCCAGGAGGCTACGGCCCGCCGCCGGGGGCGAGGAGGGGAGCGGTTACGTTGGGACCGCCCGGAAGCGGGCGGCCGGACAGGGGAGGACACGGCGAGGTGGAGCGCAGGACGATCGGCGCCGGGGCGCTCACGGTGGGCGCGATCGGGCTCGGCTGTATGCCGATGAGCTGGGGGTACAGCGGTTCGCAGCGGCGGGGCGAGGAGTCCTTGCGGACCGTGCGCGCCGCCCTGGACCGCGGTTCCACCCTGCTGGACACGGCCGATATGTACGGTCCTTTCACCAATGAGCTGCTGCTCGGCCGGGTCCTGAAGGAGCGGCGGGCGGACGCCTTCGTCGCCACCAAGTGCGGGCTGCTGGTGGGCGAGAAGCATCTGGTGGCCAACGGCAGGCCCGGCTATGTGCGGCGGGCCTGCGACGCCTCGCTGCGGCGGCTGGGCACCGAGGTGATCGACCTGTACCAGTTGCACCGGGCCGACCCGGAGGTGCCGGTGGAGGAGACCTGGGGTGCGATGGCGGAGCTGGTCACCGCGGGCAAGGTGCGGGCGCTCGGGCTGTGCGCGGTGGACGCGCGGGCCGGGCGGCGGGGCGCCGGCCGTTACGACCCGGTACTGCGCCAACTGGAGCGCGTACAGCAGGTGTTCCCGGTGACCGCGGTGCAGGCGGAGCTGGCGGTGTGGGCGCCCGGGGCGCTGGACGCGCTGCTGCCGTGGTGTGCGGCGCGCGGGGTCGGGGTGCTGGCCGCGATGCCCCTCGGCAGCGGTTTCCTGACCGGCACGCTCACCACGGGCGGCGGCTTCGAGGAGGACGACGTACGGGCCAGGCATCCGCGGTTCACCGCCGAGATGATGGCCGCCAACCAGCCGGTGGTGGCCGGGCTGCGGCGGGTCGCGGCCCGGCAGGGCGAGGTGGCGGGCCGGCCGGTGACGCCCGCCCAGGTGGCGCTGGCCTGGGTGCTGGCGCAGGGGCCGCAGGTGGTGCCGGTGCCGGGGGCCAAGCACCAGCGGTGGGCGGTGGAGAACGCGGCGGCCGCCGGGCTCGCCCTGAGCGCGGCGGACCTCGCCGAGTTGGCCGCCCTGCCGACGGCCCTCGGCTCCTGGGACTGAGCGGCGGGCGGCGGCCGGATCGCACGCGGGGTGCCTTCGGGCGGTGTAGGAAGGGAGTCGCCACCTCCGCCCGAAGGGACCCGACCCGTGCGCCTCCCCGTGCGACACCCCGCCGCGACGGCCCTGCTGGCCGCCTCCGTACTGCTGCTCGGCTCGGCCTGCTCCGGCCCGGACGGCGGCGCCGGCGCCTCCCCGTCCCCCTCCCCCACCAAGGGCGGCCGGGCGGCGGACCCGAGCCCGTCGGCACCGCCCGCGAAGGGTTCGGTGAAGGTGCTGCGGACGGTGGCCACCGGCCTCAAGTCCCCCTGGGGCCTGGCCGAACTCCCCGACGGCGACCTGCTGGTCTCCTCCCGCGACGACGGCACCGTGCAGCGCGTCGATGTGCAGCACGGCCGTACCTCCGAGGTGGGCAGGGTGCCGGGCGTCGCACCCGGCGGCGAGGGCGGCCTCCTCGGTATCGCCCTCTCCCCCCAGTTCGCCACCGACCACGAGGTGTACGCCTACTTCACCACCGCCTCCGACAACCGCGTCGCCCGCTTCCTCTACGAGCCGGACAAGCGGCCCGGCGACCAGCTCGGGGCGCCCAACACACTGCTCCGCGGCATCCCCAAGGGCACCATCCACAACGGCGGGCGGATCGCCTTCGGCCCGGACGGGATGCTCTACGCCAGTACCGGTGAGACGGGCCGCTCGGCGCGCGCCCAGGACCGCTCGTTCCTCGGCGGGAAGATCCTCCGGATGACCCCGGACGGGCAGCCGGCGCCCGGCAACCCCTTCGGCAACGCCCCGTATGTGTACTCGCTGGGGCACCGCAATGTGGAGGGCCTCGCCTGGGACGCCAAACAGCGGCTGTGGGCCTCGGAGTTCGGGCAGGACACCTGGGACGAACTGAACCTGATCCGGCCCGGCGGCAACTACGGCTGGCCGGACGTGGAGGGCATCGCCCACCGCAAGGGCTTCGTCGACCCGGTGGCCCAGTGGCACCCCGACCAGGCCTCGCCCAGCGGGATCGCGCTGGTTCGGGGCTCGGTGTGGATGGCGGCGCTGCGGGGCGAGCGGCTGTGGCGCGTCCCGCTGGCCGGCACCCGCGCCGCGGCCGCCCCGCAGGCCTTCCTGGTGCACCGCTACGGGCGGCTGCGCACCGTCCTGGCGGCGGGCGGTGACCGCCTCTGGCTGACCACCAGCAACACCGACGGCCGCGGACACCCCGTCAAGGGCGACGACCGGATCCTGGAACTCCGGGTCGGCTGAGGGCAGTTGGGCGGCCGGTCAGCCGGGCGCGGCCGGGGCGAACAGCCGGCGGCGGTGGGCGAGGGCGGCGGCCTCACCGCGGCCGGAGACCCCCAACTTGGCCAGGATGTGGGAGACATGCACGGAGGCCGTCTTGGGTGAGATGAACAGCTCCTCGGCGATCTGCCGGTTGCTCCGCCCGGCCGCCACCAGCCGCAGCACCTCCCGCTCCCGCTCGGTCAGGCCCAACTCGCGGGCCGGATCGGCGGGTTGATCCTGACCGCGGCCGAGGGGGAGGCGGGCGCGCCGGGCGAGGCCCTCGGCGGCCTCGGCGAGCGGCCGGGCGCCGAGGTGCCGGGCCACCGCCCCGGTCTGCCGCAGCAGTTCCGCGGCGCGCTCCCGGTCGTCGTCGGCGGTCTCCGCACCCGGGCCGCGGGCCAGCAGCGCCCGGGCGAGCCGCAGCCGCACCCGCGCCAGCTCGTAGGGGCGCTCCAGCAGCCCGAAGGCGGCCACCAGTTCCAGCCACTCATCCGCGTCCAAGTGCCCCTCCGCGCAACGGAGTTCGGCCCGTACCCAGCGGTCGTACGCCTGCCAGAGCGGGGCGCCGGTGGTGAGGTTCCAGGCGGCGGCGCGGATGCGGGCGAGGGCTTCGGCGCGGTCCGGGGCGGCGGCGGGGAGGGCGCGGGCGGCGGTCTCGGCGGTGGCGGCGCCCAGCAGGAGCGGACAGGCGTCTCCGCGCCGTCGGGTTGGGTATACGCGCCGCGCGA
>NZ_JBHVRR010000066.1:0-25350 GCF_042885635.1 Streptomyces sp. NPDC058045
CATCGCGATCCAACGTCAGATCACCGGCGAAATGCCGATCCCCCGTCGCATCCGGCACATACTTCACAGTGACAACGATCCTCAAGCTCACGCCGTGTTCCTTCCAGGTTGTGCTTCTCCCGCCCGGGGCGGGGCTGTTGACGGACGGGTGGCTACGGCAGATTGCGGGCCATGACGATGCGCTGGACCTGGTTGGTGCCCTCGTAGATCTGGGTGATCTTCGCGTCGCGCATCATCCGCTCCAGCGGGTAGTCCCGCGTGTAGCCGTAGCCGCCGAGCAACTGCACCGCGTCGGTGGTGATCTCCATCGCCACATCGGAGGCGAAGCACTTGGCCGCCGCGCCGTAGAACGTCAACTGCTCGTCCCCGCCGCCCCGCGCCACCCGCTCCGAACGGGTCGCCGCGGAGTACGTCAACTGCCGTGCCGCCTCCAGCTTCATCGCCATGTCGGCCAGCATGAACTGCACACCCTGGAACTCGGCGATGGGCTTGCCGAACTGCTTGCGCTCCTGCACATAGCCGGCCGCGTAGTCCAGCGCGCCCTGGGCGATGCCCAAGGCCTGTGCGGCGATGGTGATGCGGGTGTGGTCCAGCGTCTTCATCGCGGTGGCGAAGCCGGTGCCCTCCGCGCCGATCATGCGGCTCGCGGGGATCCGCACCTCGTCGAGATACACCTCGCGGGTCGGTGAGCCCTTGATGCCGAGCTTCTTCTCCGGGGCACCGAAGGAGACACCCTCGTCGGACTTCTCCACCACGAAGGCCGAGATACCCCGCGAACGCTGCTCCGGGTCGGTCACCGCCATCACCGTGTAGAAGTCGCTCACCCCGGCGTTGGTGATCCAGCGCTTCACCCCGGACAGCACCCAGTAGTCACCGTCGCGCACCGCCCGCGTCTTCATCCCGGCCGCGTCCGAACCGGCGTCCGGCTCCGAGAGGCAGTACGAGAACATCGAGTCGCCGGAGGCCAGCGGCGTCAGGTACTTCTGCTTCAGCTCCTCGGAGCCGGAGAGCAGCACCGGCAGCGAACCCAGCTTGTTCACCGCGGGGATCAGCGAGGACGAGGCGCAGACCCGCGCCACCTCCTCGATCACCAGCACCGTCGCCAGCGCGTCCGCCCCGGCACCGCCGTACTGCTCCGGTACGTGCACCGCGTGCAGGTCGCTCGCGGTCAGTGCGTCCAGCGCCTCCTGCGGGAAGCGGGCCTCCTCGTCCACCTCGGTGGCGAACGGGGCGATCTTCGCCTCGGCGAGGGCGCGGACCGTCTCACGGAGCATCACATGCTCCTCCGACAGCCGGAACAGGTCGAAGTCTTCGCTCATGGGGGTAGCCCAGTCCGTCCTGGCCGGTGCCCGGCCTCAGCAGCGATGGTGACGTACCGATACCAACGTTATGGCACTCAGTACCCTCAAGTATGCACACCGAGTGCCATGAGTCCAGACCGGTGTTAGGTTCCCCGGCATGAACGAGCCACAGGAGAACGGCACCGCCGCCGGTGGCGGGCGGCCACCGATGCGGGACGCGCTGATCACGGCGGCCTTCGAGCTGTTCCTGGAGCGGGGCTTCGAGCACACCACCGTCGAGGACATCGTCCGCCTCGCCGGGGTCGGACGCCGCTCCTTCTTCCGCTACTTCCCGTCGAAGGAGGATGTGGTCTTCCCCGACCACGAGCGGTGCCTGGCCGATATGACGGAGTTCCTGGAGTCCGGCGACGGCGAGGAGGAGCCGGTGGCCCGGGTCTGCGACGCGGCCCGCCTGGTGATGCGGATGTACGCGGCCGACCCGGCGTTCTCGGTGCGCCGCTACCAGCTCACCCGAAGCGTGTCCGGCCTGCGCAGCCATGAGTTGGCCGTGGTCTGGCGCTATGAGCGGACTCTTGCCGGCTATCTGCGGCGGCGGCTGCACCACTGGTCGGACGGCACGCTGCGGGCCGATGTGGTCGCCGCTTCGGTGGTCGCCGCGCACAACAACGTACTGCGCTCCTGGCTGCGTTCCGGCGCCGAGGGCGATGTCACCGAGCAGATGGACCACGCCCTGCAACTGGTCTGCGCCTCCTGGGGACTTGGCGCGGAGAACGTCTCGGCGGACGCGGCCGGCGGGGACGATGTGGTGGTGCTGGTCGCCAAGCGGCGCACCCCGATGTGGCGGGTGGTCCGGGAGATCGAGTCCACGTTGGAAGAGGGCTGACCCCCGGCATTCGACCGGGAGCCGTCCGCCCGGAGTCGAGGGAACGCAGTACCTTTACAGTTGGCACTGAGTGTCATACCCTCCATGGGGCCGCAGTCCGGCCGGGCTGCTCCACCGTTCCTCCGGCTCCGCGCAGGGAGACCTCCTTGTTCCAGGCAGACACCGTGCACCCCGCCACCCCCGTCCCGACCGGCCCCGACGCCGAGTCCGCCACCGGCGGAGGACTGCCGGGGCCGCAGCCGCCGGAGGACGCCCGGTCCGGGGAGCTGTACTTCCAGCGCTGCCGCTGGTGCCGCAGCGCCGTCTTCCGGCGGCTGCTGTGCCCGGTGTGCGCCGCCTCCGATCTGGCCTGGGAGCGCAGTGCGGGCACCGGTGTGGTGCGGCATGTCTCGGTGGTCGGCCGCAGCACCGGGCGCCCGCGGGCGATCGCCATCGTGGACATGGACGAGGGTTTCTGGCTGTCGGCCCGGATCGCCACCACCCAGCCGGACGCGGTCGGCGTCGGCACCGCGGTGGCACTGCCCGCCGACAGCCCGGCCGACCCCCGCCAGCCCGTCTTCCGCATCTGCCCGCCCCCGCACGACAGTTGGTGACGGCGGCGGCCTCGAAAGGGTCCCGCTCAGCCCCAACTCCCGTCGCGCAGACGTGTGGTGGGGCCGCCGAACGGCAGTACCAGGCGCCGGCGGTCGAGCAGCCACTGACCGTCGAGCCGGCGGAAGCTGTCCTCGTAGTGGCCGAGGTCCGCCGGTGGCGGGGGTGGGACCAGGTGGCCCGGGCGGTGGCCGTCGACGCGGCAGGTGACGAAATAGGTGGTGCCGCTCGCGGTGTCCGGGGAGTCCGCGGTGATCAGGACGTTGCCGCAGATCCGGCGGGAGAGGCGGTCGCCGGGGCGCCCCGCGAAGTACGCCGTGGGGCGGAGGCGCCGCCAGCGGATTTCGCGGCCGCGGGGGCCCGCCGTGGGCGAGCCCCGGCCCTGAGCGGTGGGGCCGGGGCTTGCGGTCTGCCCGGCGGCTGAGCCACGCCGTCCCGGGTCAGGGTGCCGGCTTGAGCAGGTCCGGCACGTTTGACACTAGTCGCGCACCGCCCGCACCACATGGGCCCGCGGACCCCACCCCGCACTGGGCCCTGGCCCCCTGCCACCCTCCGTCGACGGCCACCCCCGGTACGGACCATCCGCCGCCGGAAGCCGGTTCGGGGTGAGCGTATACGGGCGGCCGACCGGTCCCACCGGCGTGATCACCGTTTGTGCGCTTCCCGGGTCGGCCGCGGCGCCCGGCGCACATCGGCGGAGGGCGGAGGCGGGTGGCGGGCCCGGGAACAGAGTCCCAGGGCCCAAGTCCCGCTCTGGGCCTGGATCTACCGGTCTGGACCGGGATCGTCCCGGGAGCACCGCCGGACTCCGAAGTTCCCTTAAGCTCGATGGATGGCGACGTACTTCGATGTGCACCCGGTCAATCCCCAACAGCGCAGCATCGGGCAGGTGGCCGACCGGATCCGCTCCGGGGCGCTTGTCGTGTATCCGACCGACTCCTGTTTCGCACTCGGCTGCCGGATCGGCAGCCGCGACGGCATCGACCGCATCCGGCAGATCCGCCAGCTCGACGACCGGCACCACTTCACCCTGGTCTGCCGGGACTTCGCCCAGCTCGGCCAGTTCGTACAGATCGACAACGACGTTTTCCGCGCCATCAAGGCGGCCACGCCCGGCAGTTACACCTTCATCCTGCCCGCGACCCGCGAGGTGCCGCGGCGGCTGCTGCATCCGAAGAAGAAGACGGTCGGCGTCCGCATCCCCGACCATGTGGTGGCTCAGGCCCTCCTCGCCGAGCTGGGCGAACCGCTGCTCTCCAGCACCCTGCTGCTGCCCGGCGAGGAGGAGCCGATGACGCAGGGCTGGGAGATCAAGGAGCGCCTCGACCACTCGGTGGACGCGGTGATCGACTCGGGCGACTGCGGTACCGAGCCGACCACCGTGGTCGACTTCTCCGACGGCGTCGCCGAGATCATCCGCACCGGCGCGGGCGACCCGTCCCGCTTCGAGTGACGGCACCTCCGGTGACGGTGCTCGTCCTGCGGTGAACGTCCCATGGCGGTCGGCCTGTTGCTCCTCTCCGGGCAGGGAGTACGAGCGGGCCGGCCGCCGCGGTGCCCGCCTAGGTCGTGTCCGGAAAGTCCCCCCGTTGCCCGGAGGGCGGCCCCGCGGCTCCCCCAGCCTGGCGGCTGGGAGGTGCCCCCATGGTGCGTGCTCTCAGTGTGCC
Organism: Streptomyces sp. NPDC058045; assembly: GCF_042885635.1. NCBI lineage: Bacteria > Bacillati > Actinomycetota > Actinomycetes > Kitasatosporales > Streptomycetaceae > Streptomyces > Streptomyces sp. NPDC058045. The sequence continues at coordinate 4,443 of NZ_JBHVRR010000066.1, forward strand.
GGCCGAATGCCCTCGTACTGGACGTACTTGGGCGTTTGGCCGGTGCGGCGAGTGGGGGCACCTCCCAGCGGTAGCTGGGGGAGCGTGCCAGGCGCCGCGGGGCAGGGGGGACTTTCCGGACACGGCCTAGGATGATCCGATGAACATGCGTGAGCTGGGCGGGGACCGCGTGGGCGGCCGGACGGATCGGGTGCGGGGTGCCGTACTCGGGTCCGCGGTGGGGGACGCGCTGGGCGCGCCCTTCGAGTTCGGGCCGCCGGACGCCTACACCGGGCGCTTCCCGGGCGGTGTCGGCGAGATGTGCGGGGGCGGCGGCTGGGATCCCGGCGAGGCCACCGACGACACGCAGATGGCGGTGCTGGTGGGGGAGTCGCTGCTGGAGTGCGGCGGTCTCGACCTGCCGGACATCTTCGACCGGTTCCGCCGCTGGGCGGCCGGCGACCCCAAGGACATCGGCCTCCAGACCAGGGCGGTCCTGGGCTCCGGCGACCCGTGGGACACCGCGGCGGCCCGGCACTTCCAGCTCAACGGGCAGGCGGCGGGCAACGGTTCGCTGATGCGTGCCGCCACCCCGGCCGTGTACTTCGCCCGCGGCGGGCGGGACGCCACCATGGCCGCCGCCCGGCGGATCGCCGCCCTCACCCACGGCGACCGGGCGGCCTGGGAGGGCACCGCCGTCCTGCATGAGCTGCTGCGGGTGGCGCTCGACGGCGGTGACCCGTCGGCCGCGGTGCCGCGGACCCTCGCCGAGGTGCACCCGGACCACCGGGAGCGCTGGGCCGTGGTCCTCGATCCCGGCTGGCACCCGGCGCGGGCCACCGAGCCGAACGGCGCGGTCTGGCCCTGCCTGGGCTCGGCGCTCTGGGCGCTGCGCACCACCGGCTCCTTCGAGGAGTCGCTGGCCGCCGCGATCGACCTGGGCGGGGACACCGACACGGTGGCGGCGGTCACCGGGGCACTGTCCGGCGCGGTGTACGGGGCGGGCGCGATCCCCGCCGACTGGACCGGCCCGCTGCACCTCCCGCTGCCCGGCTTCGGCACCCGGATACTGCGCACCGCCGACTTCCTCACCCTCGCGGACGGCCTGTACCGGGCGGGCGGCTGAGGTCACCGGTGCCCGACGCCACACTGCCCATTACCCGAACTCCCGTGCAGCAGTGAGGTGTTGACCGGCAGGGCACCGGTGCCGACGGGAGCGGTCCAGCGGTTGGTGAGACCGGCGGGGCCCGCACGGGTGCCGGGGGGCGGGGGCACCCGGCGTGTCCGCGGGGGCGTCGCGGGGCGCCGCGTACCCTCCGTTGCGGCGGTCCGCCGAGGTGGTGCGTGCCCTGCGTCGCGCCGGCTCGCGCAGGCGGTGCGCCCCGGGCGGCCCACCGGTGCGCCCGGTCACCTCGCACCCGCAAGGCGGTCCCATGGCTTCGGCGCCCCCCTCCGAGGGACAGCTCACCCGGCTCGGCCGGTACTGCTACCGGCGCCGCGGGACGGTGCTGCTGCTCTGGCTGCTGGGCACCGCCGTACTCCTCGTCCTCGGGCTGAGCTTCGCCGCGCCCGCCAACAACGACTTCACCGGCGGCAACTCCGAGTCCGGGCGCGCCCAGAACCTGCTGAAGCACCACTTCCCGGAGCGCCGCGGCAGCTCGCTCACCGTCGCCATCCACGCCGACGCGGGCGTCCGCAGCCCCGCGGTCCGCGCCCGCGTCGACGCACTGACCGCGCGGCTGAGCACCGCCGACCACATCACCGAGGTCCGCTCCCCCTACACCGCGCCCGGCCAGATCTCCCGGGACGGGCGCACCGCCTTCGCCGAGGTGCAGTCCGACGTCAACCCGATCCCCACCCATGAGGTGAAGCACCTGATCACGCAGGTGCGGGACGCGCAGGGCGGGGGAGTGGTGCTGGCGCTCGGCGGTGCGGACGTGGTGACCGCGGAGACGCCCTACGGCGGCACCGCGGACGCGATCGGCGCACTGGCGGCGATGCTCGTCATCCTGATCGCCTTCGGTTCGCTGCTGGCGATGGGCCTCACCATGCTCGCCGCCCTCTTCGGCATCGCCTCCGGGCTCGCCCTGATCTTCCTGCTGGGGCATGTCTTCCCCGCCCCGTCGTTCGCGCCCATCGTCTCCACCCTGCTCGGCCTCGGCGTCGGCATCGACTACGCGCTGTTCATCGTCACCCGCTACCGGGAGGGCCTGTCCGCGGGCGCGGAACCGGAGGAGGCGGTGGTGACCGCGGTGGCCCGGGCCGGCCGGTCCGTGCTCTTCGCGGGCGCCACCGTGGTCATCGCCATGCTCGGCCTCTTCGTCGTCGAGCAGAAACTCCTCAACGCCACCGCCGTCGCCGCCTCCGTGACGGTACTGATGACGATGCTCGCCGCGGTTACCCTGCTGCCCGCCCTGCTGGGGTACGCGGGGCGCCGTATCGACCGCTTCACCCTGCCCTACCTGGGCCGCACCGGGGCCCGCAGCCCGATGGCGGAGCGCTGGGCGCGGGTCATCCAACGGCGGCCCGTGACCGGCCTGTTGGCGGGCGCCGCGGTGATGATCGTGCTCGCCCTGCCCGCGTTCTCGATGCGCCTCAGCTTCGAGGACAACAGCACCGAACCGCACGACACCAGCGGTTACGCCGCCCACCGCATCCTGAGCGAGGGCTTCGGCCCCGGCTTCGACGCGCCCTTCCTGGTCGTCGCCGAACTCCCGCCCGGCGGCGCCGACTTGACGCCTCTGGTGCGCGACGTCGCCGCCACCCCGGGAGTCGCGGCCGTCACCCCGCCCACGATCAGCACCGATGGGCGGGCCGCGCTCTTCGTCGCCTACCCGACCACCGCCCACCAGGACGCCGCCACCCCGGTGCTCCTCGACCGGTTGCGGCACCAGGTCGTCCCGCGGGCCGTCGACAGCAGCGGACTCGTGGTGCACATCGGCGGGCCCACCGCGGGCGACACCGACTTCGCGGCCTCCGTCTCCGCCCGGATGCCGGTGCTGATCGCCGCCGTCATCGGCCTGGCGCTGGTCCTGCTGCTGGTCCTGGTGCGTTCGGTGGCGATCGCGGTGAAGGCCGCCGTGATGACACTGCTGTCGGTGGGCGCCGCCTTCGGGGTGCTCACCGCGATCGTGCAGTGGGGGTGGGGCGCGCACCTCCTCGGCATCCCCACCTCCGCGCCCATCACCGCCTGGGTGCCGCTCTTCATCTTCCCCATCCTCTTCGGCCTCTCCACCGACTACGAGGTCTTCCTCGTCTCCCGCATCCGCGAGCAGTACGACGCGGGCGCGGCCACCCGGGAGGCCGTCGCCCAGGGCCTCGGCCGCACCGCGCGGGTGATCACCGCGGCCGCCGCGATCATGGTGACGGTCTTCCTGTCGGTGCTGGCCACCCCGGACATCGCGGTCAAGGAGTTCGGCCTCGGCCTGGCGGTGGCGGTGTTCCTGGACGCCACCATCGTCCGCATGGTGCTGGTGCCGGCCGTGATGGAACTCCTGGGTTCCGTCAACTGGTGGCTGCCCCGCCCCCTCGCCCGGCTGCTGCCCGACCTGACCTGACTTCCCGGTACGGCACCGTATGTCACCGGTATGGCCTAGCATCGGGACGTTCGTGGCGCTGCCCGCCGCCCACAGTGGAAGCCCGCCCCCGACCCCGCGGAGACCCTCATGGCCTGCTTCGACCGTCGCGACCTCGGCCTGCTCGCCCTGCGTATCGGCACCGGCGCGGTGCTGGCGGCGCACGGCGCTCAGAAACTCGGCGGCTGGTTCGGCGGCGGGGGCATCGAGGGCACCACCGCCGCTATGGAGGCCATGGGCTTCCACCCGCCCAAGCACAGCGCGGTCGCCGCCGGACTCGGGGAGGCGGGCGGCGGTGTGCTGCTGGCGCTGGGCCTCGCCACCCCGGCGGCCGGCGCCGCCGCGGCCGGAGCGATGGCCGGCGCCGTCGCCGTCCACGCGCCCTCCGGGTTCTTCGTCCAGCGCGGCGGCTACGAGTACCCGGCCTTCCTCGGCTTCACCGCCGCCGCGATCGGCCTGGCCGGCCCCGGCCGCTTCTCCCTCGACCACGCCACCGGCCATGTGCTGAACCGCCCCTGGACGGTCGCGCTCGCCTTCACCGGCAGCGCGCTGGCGGCCGCCGCGGTGGTCGGCCGCCGCGCCAAGGGCCGCCCGACGGTCGACCCGGACACCACCTGACCGCCACCGGCCGGGCCCGGCCCGGCGGGCGCCAACTGCCGGAAGACAGCCGGGTGTTCGCCGACCAGCCGGGGGGCGCCATGGACCATGAGGCGATGTTCGTCCGCACCGAACGCCTGCCCCACTCCCCGCGGTGGCCGATGACGGTACGGGTGCACACGTCCGTCGGGTCCGCCGTGGTGCTCTGGTGCGGTGATCCGCGGGAAGCCGACGGGCACCACCTCGTCGAGTGGACCGTGGACGAGGACCTCCACTGGGGCCGAAACACCCTGCCAGCCGCCGCCGGGCCCGAACTGCGGCAGGACGGCGGCCGGGTGCTGATGACCGGCCGCCTGCGACTGGCCGAAGAGGGCGCCGCCTGCCTCCGGTTGGGGCCCTGGCCGGTGCTGTTCGATCTGGCGGCACCGGTCCCCGGCGGTGTGGACGGCGCCTGGGTGCGGATCAGCGCCGCGTCGCAGGACGTCGCCCTGCACCCCTACCGGATCTGACCGGTCAGGGAGCGGGCGCCGGGTAGGTCGGGTACCCGACTCCGGAGATGTGCTGGACGACGCGGATGACCTGGCAGGAGTAGCCGAACTCGTTGTCGTACCAGAGGTGGAGGACGGCGTCCCTGATGCCGTACTCGGTGTAGTCCAGGGTGGTCGGGTCGTCGCGGTGGATCACCTTGATGGTGTTGCCGTTGGCGACGATGGTGCTGTTCGCCTCGTCGACGGTGATGGTGCCCTGGAACTGGCCGTGGACGGAGTCGCGGCGCAGCAGCGAGGCCCGCCTGACCAGGTCGCCGCTGCCGCGGACGGCGACGGCGCGCAGCCGCAGCCCGTTGCCGGACTTCTCGATGAGGAGTCGGGCCGGCAGCCGGCCGATGCGGCCGAAGCCGTAGAGCCCGTGCTGCGCCGCCCGGGTGACGGGACGGGCGGGGGCGCGCCGGGCGGGCGGTCGCGGCGGCCGGGTGGACCGCCGCCCGGCATACGCTCGCGCCCGTGTTCAACGTTCCCGGCCTGCTCAAACGACTGGTGCTCGGCAGGGCCATGCGCAGCGAGGAACTGCGGGAGACCCTCCTGCCCAAGCGTCTGGCACTGCCGATCTTCGCCTCCGACCCGCTCTCCTCGGTGGCCTACGCCACCCAGGAGATCCTGCTCGTCCTCACCCTCGGCGGTCTGGCCTATCTCCATCTCACCGGGTGGATCGCGGCCGCCGTCGCCGTGCTGCTCGCCGTGGTCGTCCTCTCCTACCGGCAGGTCGTCGGCGCCTATCCCAGCGGCGGCGGCTCCTTCGAGGTGGTGACGACCAACCTCGGCCCCTCGGCCGGACTGGTGGTGGCCGCCTCACTGCTGGTCGACTATGTGATGACGGTGGCGGTCTCGGTCGCCTCCGGCGTCGACAACATCATCTCCGCGCTGCCCGGACTCGCCCCGTACCGGGTGCTGCTGGCGCTGGTCTTCGTGGCGCTGCTCGCCGCGGTGAATCTGCGGGGGGTCCGCGAGTCGGGCCGCGCCTTCGCCGCGCCCACGTACCTCTTCATCGGCGGCATCCTCATCACGGTCGCCACCGGCCTTCTGCGGTACGCGTTCGGTACGGCGCCGCGTGCCGAGTCCGCCGCCTTCGGGATCACCCCCACACCGGGCGACGCCCAACTCGCCGGGCTGGCACTGCTGATGCTGGTCCTGCGGGCCTTCTCCCAGGGGTGCACCGCCCTCACCGGGGTCGAGGCCATCTCCAACGGGGTGCCCGCCTTCCGCCGCCCCAAGTCACGCAACGCGGCGACCACACTGGCGGTGATGGGAGGCACGGCCATCGCCATGTTCGTCGGCGTCACCGCGCTGGCGCTCGTCTCCGAGGTGCACATCACCCAGGACCCGTGCCGTCTCACCGGGCTGCCCGGCTCGTGCGGTTCGTACACCCAGCGGACGGTGATCGCGCAGATCGCGGCGGCGGTCCTCGGCGGTGAGCACAGCATCGGCTTCTACTTCATCCAGACCGTGACCGCGCTGATCCTGGTCCTCGCCGCCAACACCGCGTTCAACGGCTTCCCGCTGCTGGGCTCCATCCTCGCCCAGCACCGCTATCTGCCGCACCAACTCCACAACCGCGGCGACCGGTTGGCCTTCTCCAACGGCATCCTGGCCCTCGCCCTGGTCGCCGCCCTGCTCCTCTACGCCTACCAGGCCCAGGTCAACCAGCTCATCCATCTGTACATCCTCGGCGTCTTCACCTCGTTCACGCTGTCCCAACTGGGCATGGTGCGGCACTGGAACCGTCAACTGCGCGCCGCCGAAGGGTCGTTGACTGACCGGGAGGGGCGCCGCAGGATCCATCTCGCGCGGGCGGTGAACGGCACCGGTGCGGTGATCACCGGTCTGGTGCTGCTGATCGTGCTGGCCACCAAGTTCCTTGAGGGCGCCTGGCTCGCCGTGCTGGCGGCGATCGTGCTGTGGGTGACGATGCGCGGTATCCGCCGCCACTACGACGCGGTCAGCGAGGAACTCGCGGTCACCGACCCGCGGGCCGAACTCGTCCCGCCCAGCAGGGTCATCGCCATGGTCCTGGTCTCCTCCCTGCTGAAGCCCACCCTGCGCGCCGTCGCCTACGCCCATGCCTTCCACCCGGACCGGCTGGAAGCCCTCACGGTGGCCGTGGACCGCGAGGAGGCCGCCCAACTCCGGGACCAGTGGGAGGAGTTCGGCATCGATGTACCGCTGACCGTGCTCGACTCCCCCTACCGGGAGGTGACCCGGCCGATCATCGAGCGGGTGCGTTCCGAACGCCGTGACAGCCCCCGCGATGTGGTCGCCGTCTTCATCCCGGAGTATGTCGTCGGCCACTGGTGGGAGAACGTGCTGCACAACCAGTCGGCGCTGTGGCTCAAGAGCCGGCTGCTGTTCACCCCTGGGGTGATGGTGATCAGCGTGCCCTGGCAGCTCAGCTCGTCCAGCGCGGCCAACCACCCGCTGGCCCGCGCCCCCGGCTCCGTCCGCCGCGGCGAACCCCCGCACTCCGGCCCCCCGCCGAGCTGAACGAAGGGGCGCCCACCCGGTGGGCGCCGCTTCAACTTCGCTGGCCCATCACGTACTTGACCGGCGGGCCGGTGGTCCAGCGGCCGTCGACGGCGATCTCGGCGCCGGTGACACAGGACGCGGAGTCGGAGAGCAGGAAGACCACGGCGCCCGCGATCTCGGCGGCCTCACCGACCCGCCCCCATCGGGGAGTCTGACCGACCTGCCGCCGGGGACGCCGCGGAAGCCCCCGGCGGGCAGCTCCCCGCCCCTCCGGTAGCCTAGTCGGGCGCCGGACCACGGGGGTGGCGTGCCGGACAGGGGGAGATCGTCATGCCAGGACGTGCGCGTCGCCGATGGGCCGGGGCTGGTCCGGCCCTGGTGGCCGTCGTCGTCTCGCTCACCGCGGGCGGCTGCTCCTCCTCGGACGCCATCTGCGGCGACGACGAGTACTCGGCCCTGTTCATGGGCTCCACCGCCCACACCTGCGTACCCCGGGGGCAGGAACCGCCGGAGGGCTATCGGCGCTATCCGGCGGGCACGGAGCCGAAGCGTGAAGGCGACGAGTGGGACCGCTACTGGTCCAAGCACTCCCTGGACGAGCAGGGCCGCCTGCTGAGTTGAGGCCGCCGGGAGCGGTGTGCCGACCGAGTGTGCGGTGCCGATGACGAGAGAGAGTGACCACGTGCGGAAGACGCTGGCCGCTGCCCTGACCCTGCTGGCGACCGCCACCGGATGCGGTGGCGGCGGGGGCGGACCCTCCACTGCCGCCTCCAAGTCCCCGACGAGCCAGGCGAGTTGCCATGCCGAGCACGCCGTGCGGGTCGAGGACCAGGGCTTCTCCCGGACATCCGCGAGTGGGCGTCCGGTGGTCGTCTCGTTCGCCGCTCTCGTCCGGAACGCGGGCGCCCCATCCGTCCACGCCAGCACCACCGTCAAGGTCACCTTCTTCGACTCCGACGGGAAGCCGCTGGCCGTCAACGGCGAGGCGGAGAACGGCACGACGGACTCCTTCACCCTGGGGCCGGTCGCGCCCGGAGCCCGGCGGGCGGTCTCCGGTACCGCGGTGTTCCGCGAGTGGCCGGCCAGGATGAAGATCGAGCCGGCCGCCTACTGCGCCACCGGTAAGCACGTCGACGATGTGGCCGCCACCGCCACCGGCCTGTCGGTGTCCGGCGGCCGTCTCACCGCCCGTCTGAGCCTCAACTCGCCCTACCGCGCGGACGTTCGCGCCTTCCCGGTGTTCGTCTTCCGCGACAAGCGCCACCGGATCGTCGGCGGCGGCCCCTTCCACGGCAACAACGGCCAGAGCGAGATCCTCACCGTCGCCCCCGGCACCTCGGAACGGCGGACGGTGACCGATGTGGAGCGCCACCTCCCGGACGGCGCGGACCTCGACTCCACCACCGTCCATCTGCAGCCGCTGCCCGACTGACCCCGCGGTAACCGGTTTGCCCGGCCGCCGTCCGGTTGGCAGGCTACGACGCCATGAGCTCCCCACCCGCCGGCACCGCCCCGCACACCGTCCCCCTCACCGCGGACCTGGTGCGCGGCGCCCTTGAACTGGAGCGCACCGCGCAGGGCCTGCTGCCGCACCGCCTGCCCGCCCGGGCCCGCGCCCAGTGCGCCGACGCCCAACTGGCCATGGCCGAGGCCCAGCCCTCCGGCGTACGGCTCGCCTTCCGGACCTCCGCCACCACCGTGGAACTGGACGTGCTCCCCACCAAGTTGGTGTACCAGGGCGCCCCGCCGCGCCCGGACGGGATCTACGACCTGCTGGTCGACGGCAGCCTCACCGCACAGGCCGTCGCCTCCGGGGGCAACGCGCTGATCATCGACATGGCGGCCGGTACGACGGAACTGGAACCGGGCCCGCCCGGCACGGTGCGCTTCACCGGGCTCCCCGCCGGGCTCAAGGAGGTGGAGATCTGGCTGCCGCACCGGGAGCGGACCGAGCTGATCGCGCTCCGCACCGACGCGCCCGTCCAGCCGCCGCCGGACCGCGGACGCAAGGTGTGGCTGCACCACGGGAGTTCGATCAGCCACGGCTCCGACGCGGACAGCCCCACCACCACCTGGCCCGCGCTGGCCGCCGCCCGTGGCGGGGTGGAGCTGGTCAATCTGGGCCTGGGCGGCAGCGCCCTCCTGGACCCCTTCGTGGCACGCACCCTGCGCGACACCCCGGCCGACCTGATCAGCGTCAAGCTCGGCATCAACATCGTCAACGCCGATCTGATGCGGCTGCGCGCCTTCGGCCCCGCGGTCCACGGCTTCCTGGACACGATCCGCGAGGGCCACCCCGACACCCCGCTGCTGGTGGTGTCCGCCCTCTACTGCCGTATCCACGAGGACACCCCGGGGCCCGCGGTGCCCGACTACTCCGGGATGGGCGAGGGGCGGCTGTGCTTCCGCGCGGCGGGGGATCCCGCGGAGCGCGCCATGGGCCGGCTCACCCTGAACATGATCCGCGAGGAGCTGGACCGCATCGTGCGGCAGCGATCGGCGGACGATCCGCAGCTCTTCCATCTGGACGGCCGCGAGCTGTACGGCGAGCGGGACTACGCCGAACTGCCGCTGCCCGACGAGCTGCACCCGGACGCCACCACCCACCACCGCATCGGGGAGCGCTTCGCCGACCTCGCCTTCGGCCCCGGCGGCCCACTCACCACCGGCTGACGGAGCCGCGACAGACGACGTATATTCGGTATACCAATGGCTGTGGCGATGGCCGGTACGGGTGCCGGGTGTCGCCGCGCGCAGCTTCCGAACGGTGAGGAGAGGCCATGAGCGCCGAGTCAGTTGCCGCAGGTCCGGAGTCCGCCGGGGGCGGTGGCGGGGGACGGGTGCTGGTATTCCGGAACGTCCGGCCCTGGGGGCGCGGTGCGGCTGTGGACCTGGTCGTCGTCGACGGTCTGGTCAGTGACCTGCCGGTGCCGGTGGGGGCCGAGGTGGTCGAGGGGGAGGGGCGGATGGTGCTGCCCGCGCTGGTCGACGCGCATATCCACCCGGACAAGACCACCTGGGGCGGCCCCTGGGTCAGCCGGGCGCCGGCCCAGGGCATCGCCGCCCTCGCCGAGCAGGACGCGGAGCTGTTCCGCGCCCAGCAACTCCCCGTCGCTGAACGGGCGTTCGGGCTGATGGCGCACGCCGTCTCCCGAGGTACCCGCGCCCTGCGGGCCCACGCCGATGTGGCACCCGCCTACGGCCTGGCCGGTGTCGAAGGGGTCGCCGAGGCCCGGGAGCGGCTGCGGCACGCGCTCGATGTGCAGATCACCGCCTTCCCGCAGCACGGTGTGATGCGCGCACCCGGCACCGCCGAACTCCTCGCCCGGGCCGCCCGCGAGGGGCTGGTGGACCAGGTCGGCGGGATCGACCCGACCGGCTTCGACGGCTCCGGGGGCGAGCAGCTCGACCTGCTCTTCGACCTCGCCGGACGGCACGGCACCGGCCTCGACCTGCATCTGCACGAGCGGGGCGGTGTCGGCCTCGCCACCTTGCGGGACGTCGTCGCCCGTACCCGCGCCCTCGGTCTGCGCGGCCGGGTCACGGTCAGCCACGCCTTCTGCCTCGCCGGTCTCGGGGCGGCCGAACTCGACGTGGTGGCAGGGGAGTTGAGCGAGGCCGGGATCGCGCTGACCACGGTGGCGCCCGGCGACCGGCTGGTGCTGCCGATCGCCGCACTCGCCGCGCGCGGTGTCCGGGTGGGCCTCGGCTCGGACGGGGTGCGCGACTCCTGGAGCCCCTTCGGCAACGCCGACATGATGCACCGCACCCACCTCCTCGGCTGGCTCACCGACGCCCGCCTCGACGCGGAGCTGACCGCCTGCTACGAGACCGCGGCCCACGGCGGCGCCGCCGTACTGGGCCTGCCGCGTGCCGATCTGACCCCCGGCTCCCCGGCCGACCTGGTGCTGCTGCGCGGCGAGTGCCTGCCGCAGGTGGTGGTGGACCTGCCGCCACGTGACCTGGTGGTGCACGGCGGACGCGTCGTGGCCCGGGACGGCCGGCTCGTCTGAGGGGGTGGCGGACGTACTTCACCCGCCCTCACCTTTGGTATACCGTCAAGCCCGCGATATGAGCCGAGCCGGCCCGGAGGAGAGACCCGTGACCCAGCCCACCCACGCCCCGCGGAGCCCGCAGCAGGTCCCGGTCGCCCCCGAGGTGCTGGCCGATGTCACCCTCCCCGACGGGCGCCGGGCCGACGTCCACCTCCGCGACGGCCGGATCAGCTCCGTCACCCGCCATCTGCCCGGCGCGCACCCCAGCGCGGACGGTGCGGTCGAACTCGGCGGTGCGCTGCTGCTGCCCGCCCTGGTCGACGGCCATGCCCACCTCGACAAGACCCTGCTCGGCGCCCCCTGGGTACCGCACCGCAGCACCGCCACCCTCGCCGAGCAGATCGCCGACGAGCGCGCCGTACGCGCCTCGGTCACCGTGCCGGTGGCCGAGCGGGCCACCGCCCTCGCCGAGCGCATGATCGACCTCGGCACCGGCCATGTCCGCTCCCATGTGGACATCGACCCCGAGGTACGGCTGGACGGGCTGCACGCGTTGCTGGAGGTACGGGAGCGGTTCCGGGGGCGGCTCGGTATCCAGTTGGTCGCCTTCCCGCAGAGCGGGGTGATCGCCTCGCCCGGTGTCGCGGACCTGCTGGACGCCGCGCTCGCCGAGGGCTGCGAACTCGTCGGCGGCCTCGACCCCTGGGGCTTCGACCACGATGTGGACGGCCAGCTCGACACCGTCTTCGCACTGGCCGAACGGCACGGCGCCGGGATCGACCTCCATCTCCACGACGGCGGCGAGACCGGCACCGGCCAGTTGCGCGCCATCGCCGAGCGCACCGCCGCACTCGGCCTCGGCGGGCAGGTCGCCGTCAGCCACGCCTATGCGCTCGGCCAGGTCGACGGGGCCGAAGTCGACCGCACCGCACGGGCGTTGGCCGAGGCGGGCGTGGCCGTGATGACCAATGGGCCGCGGGGCACCATGCCGCCATTGCCGCGGTTGCGGGAGCACGGGGTGCGGGTCTTCGCCGGGTCCGACAACATCCGCGACACCTGGTGGCCGTTCGGCACCGCCGACATGCTGGAGCGGGCCACCACCATCGGCCTCGAAGGAGCCCTGATGACCGACGGCGAGCTGCACCAGATCGCCGAACTGGTCACCGGCGAGGCCGCGGACGCCCTGCGGCTCCCCGACTACGGCCTCACCCCCGGCTGCCGCGCCGACCTGGTCGCCGTCGCCGCCCACGGAGTCCCCGAGGCCGTCGCCGCACACCCGCGCCGCCTCCTCGTCCTCCACGAGGGCCGGGTCGTCGGCCCCCGCACCCCCGCAGACTTCCCCGCCCTCCGGCTGCCGCCCACCGCGCCCGGGAGCTGACCGCCGTGGGCGGAGGCCGCAGCGCGCGGTGAGAGAATGACCAGCATGGCAGGGGTCGCAGGGTTCGAATCGGAGTCGGAGCGGGTCACCCGGCAGTTGCGGGACCAGATCCTGGACGGTGCGCGGCTGCCCGGTTCCAAGCTGGTGGAGCGGGAGGTGGCGGCCGAGCTGGGCGTCAGCCGGCTGCCGGTCCGCGAAGCGCTGGCGACCCTGGTCTCCGAGGGCCTGGTCACACCACGGCCCCGGACCTGGGCCGTGGTACGGGAGTTCACCCCCGCCGATGTGCTCGACCTGGACGAGGTGCGTTCCGCGCTGGAGTCCCTGACCTTCCGGCTCGCCGCCCAGCGCCGCACCCGGGAGGGCCTTCAGCGGCTCCGGGCCGATCTGGACGCCGAGTTGGCGGCGGCCCGCAGGGGGGACGGGATCGCCGCCCGCCGCGCCGCCGCCGACTTCCACGAGACGGTGACCTCCCTCGCCGGCAACGACCTCCTGGGCGAACTCGGCAACACCCTGCGCAGCCGGATGCGTTGGCTGCTCGCCCAGCACGACGACCTGGTCGCCATCGCCGAGGAGCACCAGAGCCTGTACGAGGCGATCGAGGACCGGGATGTGCCCCGGGTCGAGGAGCTGGTCGCCCAGCATCTCGCCACCAGCCGCTCCGCCGTCGCCGCCCGCCGCCGCGCTCCCCGCACCTGACCCGAAGTCCCCGGCCGCCGGGCGACGCGGTGCCCGGAATGGCCGTGTCGTCCCGTTGGCGGCAGCATGGAACGAGCGGCGGCACACCGCGGCGCCCCGCTCGGGCCGTGACCCGCGGGCGCCTCGACACGCGCGCCTCACACGCGGTGCGCCGCCACCCGCAGGGACCCGCAGGGAAAGGGACGCTCGGTATGCACTCCACGCTGACCAGTCAGATCCTCCGCGAGCTGCGCAGGAAGCGCCCCTATCCCGCGGTGTCCCTGGTGATGCCCACCCACCGCCGCCAGCCCGACAACGCCCAGGACCCGGTACGCCTCGGCAATCTGGTGGACGAGGCGGTACGGCTCCTCGACGGCGACCCGGAGGTGAGCGGGAACCGCCGCGACGAGGTGACGGCCCAGGTACGCGAGGCCGTACAGGAGACCGACCTCGCGCACGCCATGGACGGGCTGGTCCTCTACGCGGCGCCCGGCGAGCACCAGGTGTGGGCCGTGGACCGCACCGTGCCCGAACGGGTCGTCGTCGCCGACACCTTCCTCACCCGCAATCTGGTCGCCGCCGACGCCGCCGAACGCCCGTACTGGGTCCTGGCGTTGGCCGCCGACCGGATCACCCTCTTCGGCGGTCGTGGCGATCGGCTCACCGAGCACACCGGCGGCGGCTTCCCGATGAGCCGCTCCCTGGAGGACCCGGACGCCGAACGCAAGGAGCAGGTCGGGGACCTGCCCAGCACCTTCCGCGACGAGCAGACCCGCCACTTCTTCCGCGACGCCGGCACCGCGCTGGCCGCGCTGCTGCGTACCGACTCCAGGCCGCTCTACGTCACCGGCGAGCCCGCCGCGCTCACCCTCCTCACCGAGACCGGCCCGGCGGCCCGCGACGCGGTGCAGGTGCCGCACGGCGGGCTCGCCCACGCCACCGCGGACACCGTGGCCAGGGCGGTCGCCCCGGCCCGCGCCGCCGAAGCCGAGGAGGCCGTCGCGGAGGCCCTCGGTGAACTCGACAGCGCCCGCGGCCGCCGCGCCTACGCGGCCGGGGTGGACGAGGTGTGGCAGAAGGCGTCCGACGGCCGTATCCACCTGCTGGTCGCCGAGGAGCACTACCGCATCCCGGTCCGCGTCGGCGACGGGCATCTGCTGCCCACCGGGGACGACGACCCGGAGGCGGTGCACGACATCGTGGACGGCATCGTGGAATCCGCCCTGGACACCGGCGCCGAAGTGGTCTTCGTCCCGGACGGCACCCTGCACGAGGCGGGCCACCTGGCGGCCGTACTGCGCTACTGAGCGGCCTACCAGCGGGCCGGGGGCGTCAGACCGGCCAGGTGGGAGAGGCGGGTCAGGGAGTCCAGCAGGGCGGTGCGGTCGTGGCTGCTGGTGGTGACCAGGACCTCCTGGGCCCCGCTCTCGGCCAGCAGCCGTTCCAGGCCCTCGGCCACCTCGTCCTCGGTGCCGTACAGATGGCCGCGCAGGCCCTCCTCGTAGAAGGTGCGCTCCCGTTCGGTCATGGGGTGTTGCTCGATGTCCTCGGCGGGGGTGAGGGGCGGGAAGGTGCCGGTGGTGCGGGAAACGGCGCCCGCCCACGCCTCGGCCACCAGCAGTCTGCGTGCCGCGTCGCGGTCGGCGGCCACCGCGACGCTGCCGGAGACCACCACATAGGGTTCGGCCGCCCACCGGGAGGGGCGGAAGGCGGCACGGTATCCGTCCAGCGCGCGCAGCATCCGCTCCCGCTGCCGCAGATCGCCCACCACCAGCGGCAGCCCGGCCCGCGCCGCGGTCACCGCACCCCGCCCGGTGGCCAGGACGAACGGCGGCACGGTCAGGCCCTCCGCGGGGCGGGCGTGCGCGCGGGTGGGGGAGGTGCCGAGGAAGAAGCGCAGCAGTTCGTCGAGCTGCGCGGGGAAGTCCTCCGCGTCGTCCTTGCCGCGGCCCAGCGCCCGGCGGACCCCGTCGGTGAAGCCGACCGAGCGGCCGAGGCCATGTCGATCCGTCCGGGGAAGTGGGACTCCAGTACCCCGAACTGCTTGGCCACCACTAACGGTTGGTGGTTCGGCAGCATCACACCGCCGGTGCCGACCCGGACGGTGCGGGTCGCGGACGCCACCGCCGCGGCCAGCACGGTGGGCGCCGAGCCGGCCACACCCGGTACGCCGTGGTGCTCGGACACCCAGAAGCGGCGGTAGCCCAGCGCCTCGGTGTGCCGGGCCAGTGCGACGGTGTCCCGGAGCGCGGTGGCCGCGTCATGGCCGGCCCGGACCCGGGAGCGGTCCAGTACGGAGAGCGGGCGGCGGAGAGCAGCGAGGTCACTCCTCTTCCCACACCCGCACCGCCCACCCATTCCCGGCCGCCGCGGACACGCCCGGGGAGGCACCTCCTAGCCTTCGTCCTCGATGCGGAAGCCCAGCTTGAGGCCGACCTGGTAGTGCTCGATCCGGCCGTCCTCGATCTGGCCCCGTACCTGGGTGATCTCGAACCAGTCGAGGTTGCGCACGGTCTGCGCGGCGCGGTTGATGCCGTTGCGGATGGCCTGGTCGACGCCCTCGTGGGAGGTGCCGACGATCTCGGTGACCCGGTAGGTGTGGTTCGACATGGGGGCTCCGTGGGGTGGGCGGTTCGGCCGTCGGTCGGCCCGGGGGCGCGCGGTACGGCGGGCCCTCGTTCCACCGTGCCCCACCCCGGGCGGTCCCGCTATGCGATGCCTCGCCGACGGTGTCGGTGCGGAGGCGGCCGGTTCAGCGCGCCACGCTCAGGGAGAGGGCGAACCGGTCCTCCCGGTCCGTCCACCAGTGGGTGCGCTCCAGTCCGGCCGCCGCCAGCTCCGCCGCCACCCCCTCGGGTCGGAACTTCGCCGACACCTCGGTCCGCAGCTCCTCCCCGTCCGCGAAGTCCACCGCCAGATCCAGCGCCGGGATCTTCACCGTCCGCGCCCCGTGTGAGCGCAGCCGCATCTCGATCCACTCCCGCTCCGCGTCCCACACCGCCACATGCCCGAACGCCTCCGCATCGAAGTCGGCGCCCAACTCCCGGTCCAGCACCCGCAGTACGTTCCGGTTGAACGCGGCCGTCACCCCCGCCGCGTCGTCGTACGCGGCGAGCAGGACCGCGGGGTCCTTCACCAGGTCCGTGCCGAGCAGCAGTGCGTCACCCGGCTCCAGCAGGGCGCGTACCGAGGTGAGGAAGGCGGCGCGTTCGGCGGGCAGCAGGTTGCCGACGGTGCCGCCGAGGAAGGCCACCAGGCGCGGGCCCGGTGTGTCCGGCAGCGCCACTTCGGAGGTGAAGTCGGCGACCAGGGCGTGCACGTGGAGCCCTGGCCGTTCCGCCGCCAGTGCCGAGCCGGCCGCCGCCAGGGCGCTCTCGCTGACGTCCACCGGCACATAGGTGTGCAGCCGGTCCAGCTCGTCCAGCAGATGGCGGGTCTTGTCGGAGGAGCCGGAGCCCAGCTCCACCAGGGTGCGTGCGCCGGTCGCCGCGGCGATCTCCCCGGCCCGCGCCAGCAGGATCTCCCGCTCGGCGCGCGTCGGGTAGTACTCGGGCAGTGCGGTGATCTCGTCGAACAGCTCGCTGCCGCGGGCGTCGTAGAACCACTTGGGCGGCAGTGACCTGGGGCGCCGGGTCAGCCCGGCCAGGACGTCGGCACGCAGCGCCGCCCCGGTCGCGTCCTCGGGCAGGGTTCGGGTGAGGCGGAACGGGCTCACGCGGCAGGCTCCTTGATCGGGGTCAGCAGGACTTCGGTGGCGGAGGCGACCAGCAGGGTGCGGTCCGGTGCCTCGCGCCAGCCCGGATCGTCGTCATAGGGCTCGGAGGCGACCACGGTGCGCGGGCCGGGCCCGGTCAGATACCAGAGGGTGTCGCCCCAGGCGGTGGCCGCGATGTGGTTGCCGTCGGTCAGCAGCAGATTGAGCCGGGAGGCGGGTGCCGCCTCCGCGACCTCCGCCACGGTGTCCGCCAGCGCCTGCCCCAACTCCCGGCCGTGGCGCAGGCGGTGGAGTACCAGCGCCCACACCAGGGCAGCGTCACAGCGGGCCGCCAGCTTCAGCAGCTCGGCCGCCGGGAGGGTCGCGGCCAGCGGGGCGAGCGAGCCGGGCCAGCCGCCGACCGCCCCGTTGTGGCTGAACAGCCACGGCCCCTCGGCGTACGGCGCGGCCGCGGCCTCCCCGTCGGGGCTCGCCTCGGTGGCGTCCCGGACCGCGCCGAGCACCGCCCGGCTGCGCACCACCCGCGCCAGATCGCCGAGGGAGGTGTCCGCCCACACCGGGCCCGCCCTGCGGTAGCGCGCCGGTACCGGATCGCCGTCCGCGTACCAACCCACCCCGAAACCATCGGCGTTGACCGTGCCGTACCGCTGGCGGCGAGGTGCCCAGGACTGGCGGTACAGGCTGTGCGGTGGCGCCAGCAGGACCTCGCCGAGCGGCAACTCCGGTCCCAGATAGGCGAGATGACGGCACATCAGCTCGCCTCCGCATCGCGCGCGGTGCGGAAGCCGGCGAAGATCTGGCGCCGCACCGGATAGTCCCAGTTGCGGAAGGTGCCCCGGCACACCACCCGGTCCACCGCGAACGAACCACCCCGCAGCACCTTGTACCCGGACCCGAGGAACACCTCCGAGTACTCCCGGTACGGGAACGCCCGAAAGCCCGGATAGGGCAGGAAGTCGCTCGCCGTCCACTCCCACACATCACCCAGCAACTGCCGTACGCCCAGGGGCGATTGGCCCGCCGGGTAGCTGCCCGCGGGGGCCGGGCGCAGATGCCGCTGGCCCAGATTGGCGTGGTCGGCGCCCGGGTCGGCGTCGCCCCAGGGGTGGCGGCGGGAGCGGCCGGAGACCGGGTCGTGGCGGGCGGCCTTCTCCCACTCGGCCTCCCGCGGCAGCCGCCGCCCCGCCCACCGCGCGTAGGCGTCCGCCTCGTACCAACTGACGTGCACCACCGGCTCGTTGGGCGGCACCGGCTCCGTCACCCCGAAGCGTCGCCGCAGCCACCCCCCGCCCTCCCGCCACCAGAACAGCGGCGCGGTGACCGACTCGGACCGGATGTACGCCCACCCCCGCGGAAGCCACCAGCGGGGCTCGCGGTATCCACCGTCCGCCATGAACTCCAGATAGGCGCCGTTGGTCACGGGCACGGTGTCGAGGAAGAACGGCGGTACGTCCCGGCGGTGGGCGGGCCGCTCGTTGTCCAGCGCCCAGGGGTCCGCCGAGGTGCCCATGGTGAACGGGCCGCCCGGCACCAGCACTTCGGCGGGACCGGTGAAGTCCGCCGGGCCCGGCTCCGGCGCGGACAGCGCGGCCGGGCCGCTCCGCAACTGGTGGGTGATCAGCATCGTCTCGTCGTGCTGCTGCTCATGCTGCGCGATCATCCCGAACGCGAACCCGGCCTCCGTCAGCGGAGTACCGCGCAACTCGGTGCGCTCCAGCACATCCAGCGCCCGCCCCCGCACCTCCGCCGCATAGCCGCGGGCCTCCTCGGGGGCCAGCAGCGGCAGCGAGGGGCGGGCGGACCGCGGATGCTCGAACGCGTCGTACAGCGGGTCGATCTCCGGGCGGATCGCTTCCCGCCCGGCGACCGCCCGCAGCAGCCACTGCTCCTCCTGATTGCCGATATGCGCCAGATCCCACACCAGCGGTGACATCAACGGCGAGTGCTGCGCGGTCAGTTCACCGTCGTCCACACAGCCGGTGAGCAGCGCGGTGCGTTCGCGGGCGGTGTGCAGCGCCGCCACCGCGCGCCGCCGCAGCGCCTCCGGATCGGCCGCGGCGAAGCCCTCGCCGGAGGCCGGTTCGCCGGTCGTCATACGGTCAGGTCCTTCCCGTGCGCCACATAGCGGTCGATGAGGTCGTCGGCGGGGCAGCGGCCGCGGGCCACATACCGCTCGGCGTATCCCGCGACCGCGGCCAGCACCTCCCCGCCCGCGCCCAGCCTCGGCAGTGCGTCCAGCGCCGCGTCGAAGCAGACCGCGGCGGCCTCCCGGAGCTCCGGGTCGGCCAGCGCGTCCCGGGCCGCGTCCAGCCACAGCGCGTTGCACGGCGCGGGCAGCGGCCCCGCCCGCTCCGCCAGCGGCTTGACCACCCGGTACGCGGTCTCCGCCGCCGCCGGATCGTCGAAGAGGGCGTACACCACCGCCAGCGGCACGATCCACCCGTCGTCCCCGGGCTGCGCGTCGATCATGCGCAGCTCCAGATGGCCGCGCGGCCGCACCGGTGGGAACAGCGTCGTCAGGTGGTAGTCGAGATCGGCCCGGGTCGGCGGCCGTGGCGCACCCGCACGGGCCCACGCCCGGAACGACAGCCCCTGCGGCACCAGCCACGGCCCGCCGTCCTCCCGTACGCACATCACCGGCGCGTCCACCACATGGCGCGCCCAGGCCGCCCGTGGCTCCGCGTCCAGCACCGGGGCCGCCGACCGGCCCGGTTCGATGCCCGCCCACATGGCCTGCCGGGTGGACCGCCAGCCGCTCGGACGGCCGCGCACCAGCGGCGAGTTGGCGAACGCGGCGACCAGCACCGGGCCCAGCAGATGCGCCAGCCGCCAGCGGCGGCCGTGCCCCAGCGGCCCCGGCTCCTCATAGCCCGCGTCCACACACACCTGCACCGAGGCGGAGGAGCACATCATGGCCCGGCCCGCGGGCCCCGCCCGGTCCAGACAGCGTTCCATCGCGTCGTACCGGGGCTCACGCAGCATCCGCTCGGGCGGCCGCCAGGGATCGGTCCCCAGCCCGGTCAGCGTGAAGTCGTAGGAGGCGAGCGCGGTGCGGACCACGGCCAGATCGCGGGTCATCGCCGTCACGCACTCGGTGAGGGAGGCCGCGGGCCGCGAGCTCAGCTCCAACTGCCCGCCCGGTTCCACGGTGAGCGCCGCGCCCACCGGGAGCCCGCGCAGCTCGGCGAGCGCCTCCCGGAACCGGTCCGGCGCCACCGGCCGCCTGGGCCGGAGCGGCTCGTGCACCAGCCACTCCAGCTCCACGCCCACGGTGCGCGGCGGACCGGTCTTGAAACAGATCCCGCGGACCAGCGCCTCCAGATCGGCCCCGATGTCGGGGCCGGTGTCGCTGCGGCTTCCCTCGCTCATGACGGGGACCTCCCGATCCTCCGGCCTGCGGCCCGGTCCCGGTGGCCGGGCGCCCCCGTCCTACCCACCCGCGGCCGCGCTACTCGCCACGATCCTCCCCGTTCGTCCCGGCCCCCGCAGAACGAAGAGAACACGCCACCCGCACGGACCCGGCCGGCACCGGACCGGTACCGCCCGGCGTCACAAGCAGCCCGCGCCGAGGAAAACCCGCAGCTCAGCGCCAGCCGTAGCGCTCCCGCAGCCGGTTCACCACCGCGTCGAACCGGGCCCGGTCCAGGGCGCAGGCCTCGCGCCGCATCCCGTCCTCGTGCACCCGCAGCACCCGGTCCAGATCCACCCATGAGTCCCGGCCTTCCCGGTCCCAGGGACCGCTGCCGATCGGCACCCACTCCCGGTCGTGGTCATGGCGCCGGCTGGAGAGCTGGACGGCGAGCAGGGTGCCCGCCGCCTCCCGGGCGACGACCAGAACCGGTCGGTCCTTGCCACGCCCGTCGTTCTCCTCGAACGGTACCCACGTCCACACGATCTCGCCGGGGTCCGGATTCCCGTCATGGGCCGGCGCGTACTCCGTACGCACCCGTCCCACCCGCTCGGGATCGGCCTCGGTG